>NZ_JBKGUA010000005.1:0-335266 GCF_046543485.1 Paraburkholderia sp. EG304
CTGCATCGAGCAGGAAGGTAAGGTGGTCGCTCAGCATCGCGACCAAAGTTAACAGCTTGCCGTTCTGTTTACAACTCCAACCCTAAAAACAAAAATGCCGTTCAGGTCTTAACTGAACGGCATTACCCCGAGGTGGGGCGTTGTGCTTGTTGCGGGCCGCTCAAACTGGCGCTTCCGCCAGCGCTCTCAGCCGCGCGGAGCGCATCAGACCTTCGATCATTTTCGCTTCCGCGCTCGCCAGCTCGCTCAGCGACGCGGCCGACAACTGTCCGTCGAAAATCGCGAGCGCCGCGCACAGACTTGCATAGTCGTCGTCTTCGAGCGACCAGCGGCCGGTCTCGCGCTCGCGCACATCGAGCCGCACCATCGCCGCATGCGCGCTTTCGATGTCCGCGCGCGCGTCGGCGCCCAGTCCGGCGCGCGTCAGTTCCTGCGACACCAGCAGATGCCGGCTCAGCGTTGTGTGCAGCGTGCGTGCGCCGTGGCCGCGGCGGAATGCATCGAGCGCGGCGTAGGACTGCAACAGCATGGTCTGCGTGACCGGCGCGTGTGCGGTGCGGCTCTGCGTCAGGGAACGCAACAACGGGGACATGGCCGTGCGGCCGGGCTTGCGAACTCGCGATTTGCTGGACATCGATTCAACCTCCTTCTTTCGGCAGCGCGCCCGGACTTCGGCACGCGACGGCGGCAAACGCCGCGCTCAAACGTCCGACGCATTTCGCGCCCGACAGTTCACGCTCTGCGACGCGCCGGTTCTTCGAACGTTTCGAAGAACGCACTGTCCCCATATCGGTTCGAAGCGGCCGGAAACAAGAAGCGATGTTGCGACGAAAAAAAAGCCCTGTTCCGCGAAGAAACAGGGCCGACAGGATGGAACAGTCCAGCAGGCGCGTGGAGTGCCTGCAAACCTATAACCACCTAACCTGCAAAGCTATTGCCTACGTGTACTGCAACGGCAATTTCTACCGCTCGACAGCAAGTTTCAAACTGTCGGTTCAATCCACTTCCAAATACCACTGCATGTGGGCCGGTCCTCGTTATTTCCTACCACTGGCCGCTACCCCATTTGCTTCGCGCGCGTTCTCGATGCATTGCGCGCTTTGTATTGCGTCAACTGCGAACTGCGAACTGCGAACTGCGAACTGCAGACTACTTCATCAACGGTACGGTTCAAATCCGACACGAGGGGAAATCGCATCGATGGAGTTCGGTGATTTGTCGCTCCATGGAAAAGAGTGTAGGCGCGCACCCGCGAATGCAATTGCGCGAAGCGAGGGGCTTTGGCGGCTTAATTTGGCGAATCGATGTAACAGCGGAGTTTCCGGCCCGCCGCGCCACGCACGTCAACCGCGTGTAGAGAAATCGTCGATCGTCAGCAAGACCTTCTCACCGGGACGCGCGAGCATTTTTCGTTCAGCGATCGCGGTAATGCGTTGGCGCCCGTCCGCGAACGTCTTCAGAATGCGCGCCTCACCCGCGCCGCGTTGAAGCCAGAAGTGCTGTTCGAGCGCCTCGCATGTGACCGCGCATTCAAGGTCTCGTCCCCGCGACGAAAGCTGGAAAATCACCGCTCGTCCATCTGCCGAGACGCTGGGTACCGCCTCGATCATCGTCATAGCCCACCTCGCAACGTTGATTACGACGTTCGCCGTATGACGCGAACGTCCCCGGGAAAATCATCTGACGCTCACCGCATCGGGAGGCCCCGTTTTGTCTGTTCGCACGTTGGTGCGGATAGCGCGTCCGCGATGAAGGCAGACATCAGAGCAAAGCGCATGCCATCCAACGCCGATAGCGACACAGGCCCTCGCGTCACCGGCAACGATGACCCGCATCGCAAAGTGGGAAGACCGCAACCTGGCCGTGGTAAAAAAGCGCAGCGGACGCGACAATCGACGACAATTCTTACTCGCGCCTCGCACGATCATCGCGTGCGCGATTGCGAGCCACGACCTTGCCGACATGTCCGCCCAACTGCCCGACCAACGATCCGGGTTGACCTTGCGCCCCGCGCAACCCGACGACGAACCCTTCCTGCTCGAACTGCGCAAGGCGACGATGACCGAACACCTGGCGCGCGCCGGCGAGCCGACCGACGAAGACGCCCATCGCGCGCGCCTGCGGCATCGCTACGACGCCGCGCAGGTGATCTGCATCGACGGCGCGCCCGCGGGCCTGTTGAAGGCGCATCGCAACGACGACGAATGGTGCGTCGCGCAGTTGCAGATCGCGCCGGCGCTACAAGGCCGCGGTATCGGCGAGCAGGTGCTGCGCACGATCCTGCGCGCCGCCGCGGCCGAAGCGCTGCCGGTCAGCTTGCAGGTGCTCAAGGGCAATCCCGCCAAACGGCTGTACGATCGTCTTGGCTTCGAGATCGTCGGCGAGGATCAGATACAGTTTCACATGCGCGTTGCAGCGCGCGCGCCGGCGGAAAACGAAGCAGAATGAATGTCGGATAAAGACTGATACGGAACGAGCCTGGCAATGAACTCTGATATGACTTTTCGCGATGCTTCAGCCATACAAAGCTGGCACGCGCACATCTATTTCGACGCGGCGAGCCGCGACGCCGCCTGGGCGTTTCGCGAGCAGATCGATGCGCATTGGGGCGACAAACTGCAGATCGGGCGCTTCCACGAACGGCCGGTCGGCCCGCATCCGATGTGGTCGTATCAGCTCGCGTTCGCGCACCAGCAGTTCGCCGACGTGGTCAGCTGGCTCACGCTCAATCACGGCTCGCTCGATGTCTTTCTGCATCCGAATACCGGCGACGCGTTGCGCGATCATCGCGACGCCGCCGTGTGGATCGGGCACTCGCACGAACTCGTGCTAAAGGCGCTGCTGTAGCAGCCGCGGACGATGCGCCGGCGTGCGTGCTCACATATTCGTGTACGCGCTGCACCAGCCGCGCGACGCGACCTGTTTGGCGCCGAACAGCGTGCAGCCGCCGTACTCATCCGACGCCTTGCCCTGGAACAGCGAGCAGTTCGCGCACGATTGCCCGGCCGCGAAGTTCGGGAACCTGGCCTTGTCGACCTTCGACGCATCTTCGGTATAGCCGACCTTCTGCGCCTGCGGATCGCTCTCGCTCAGCGCATTGGGAACGGTCGCGGCGAACGCGACGCGAGACAGCGCGAGCGACGAGCCGACGCCCGCGCTGACCAACAGGAAATGGCGGCGCGATGTTTTCATTTTCGTTTGCCTCTGGGTGGGGACTGAGGTCTGCGATCAATCGAGAAAACGCGTGAAGCGCTCGACCGGCTCGCGCTCGGGGCGCAGCGTATTGACCAGCGCATTGGGGTCGGCGAGTCCGAGCGACATGCCGCACACGAACTGCTCGTTCTCGGGCAGACCGAGATGTTCGGCAATCAGCCGATGAAACCGCATGAACGCGGCCTGCGGACAGGTGTCGAGGCCGCGTCCGCGCGCGGCCGTCATGATCGCCTGCAGGAACATGCCGTAGTCGAGCCAGCTGCCGCGCTCGAGGCTGCGATCGATCGTGAACAGCAGGCCGACGGGTGCATCGAAGAAACGGAAGTTGCGCGAGTGCTGTTCGTGCATGCGCGCCTTGTCGCCCTTCTCGATGCCGAGCAGGCCGTACATATCCCAGCCGATCTTGCGGCGCCGGTCGACGTACGGCGACTGCCATTGGCGCGGGTAGTACGCGTACTCCTCCTGGTACAGCTCGTCGCGCTGCGGATCGTCGTAGGCCGCGAGCAGATCGCGCGAAAGACGCGCGAGCGATTCGCCCGTCAGCACGTACACCTTCCACGGCTGCGTGTTGGTGCCCGACGGCGCGTAGCTGGCGGCTTCGAGAATGGCTTCGATGTCGGCGCGCTGCACCGGTGTCGGCAGAAAGGCGCGCACCGCGCGTCGCGTGGTCAGCGCGGTGTCGACGGGGTTCGCGGGAGAGGTCATCGGCGGATGGCGGCAAAGCCAGCGAAGTAGGTCTGCGACGATTCTAGCGCGTACCGCTCCGAGCCTGCCCGCCAGCGCGCAGGCTTCGTCCAGGACGTTGCGCTGCGCCTTACATCGTCCCCAACGCCACCGCCGCCGCAATCGAACCCGCCACGAGCACGAGCCCCACCGTCTTGCGCTTGTTCAACTCGGTCCACAACAGCACGCCCGTCAGCGACAGCAGGATCAGACTGCCCGCGAGCGTATCGATCAGCAGCACCCAGCCGACGCTCAAGCCCACGCCTTTGTGCATGTTCGTCAGCATCGCGAGAAAGGTATTCGCGCTGCGCTTGACCGTCACGGTGTTATTGCCGACCCAGTATTCGGCCGAGGTATTTTCTTTCGGCGACGCGAAATTCAGCTGCCAGTGCTCGGGCTGCACGACGCTGCGATCGCCCCACGCCACCGGATGCTCGGGTTCTTTCTGCACACGCCCCGGATTGCCGGCGATCTTCAGTTCCTGCTTGAGCCACTTCGCGAGTTCGCGCGGCGTTTCCGGTGCCGGTTGCGGCAGCGGCACCTGCATCACCGACACCTGCGGCTCGCCGGTCGACACGCGCAGCGGACCGCCGCGATGGTTCAGGAAAAAGCCCGTCGTGCCGAACAGCAGACCGAGCGCCGCGCCCCACAGTCCGACCCAGCCATGCACCTGGCGCAGCCACTTGATGAAAGTCGCGCGGCGCGAGCGCCGCTGGCGCGCTCTCAGTTCTTCGCCGTCGAGCCGGCGCAGTTCGTGCGCGCCATGTTGGCCGGCCGCCGGCGGTTCAACGTCGAGGGTGTCGGATTCGCTCACGTTTCGCTCCAGGTACGCAGCAGATTGTGATAACAACCGACGAGGCTGCGTCGCGCAGCGTCGTCGGCATGGGTGGCGTTGAGCCGTTGAATCGCGGTGTCCATGTCGAACAGCAGCGCGCGATGCGTGTCGCTGCGCACGAGGCTTTGCACCCAGAAGAAGCTCGCCACGCGTGCGCCGCGCGTGACGGGCGTCACCTGATGCAGACTCGTCGCCGGATAAACGATCATGTCGCCGGCCGGCAGCTTGACCTGCTGCACGCCGTAGGTGTCTTCGATCACGAGTTCGCCGCCGTCGTATTCGTCGGGTGCGCTAAGAAACAGCGTCACCGACACGTCGGTGCGCAGCTTCACGCCGTTCGGCAGCACGCGCACCGCGCCGTCGACGTGGCTGCCGAACTGCATGCCGCCCTCGTAGCGGTTGAACAGAGGCGGATACACCTGGTTCGGCAGCACCGCGCTGATGAACAGTGGATTGCGCTCGATCGCCGCGACAATCACGTCGCCGAGTTCGCGCGCGATCGCTGAGTGCTCGGCGATCTGCTGATTGCGCTTGACCGGCGCGCCCTGATAGCCCGCGGTCGCGCGGCCATCCACCCACGCGTCGCCGGCTCGATCGAGCCGCTCGCGCACGAAGCGCAATTGTTCGGCGTCCAGTACCTTCGGAATGTGCAGCAGCATAGTGTGTCCTTCGAGTCGGCTTGCCGTTTGCAAAGCGGCAAGCCCAACGGATGAGTTCAGCGTGTCGCCAACGCTCCCATCAGAAGCGGTAATCGAACGTCGCGAGCAGCGTGCGGCCGATGCCCGGCACGGAACGTCCGCCGTCCGACGGAATCAACGCGTCGTAGTAGTACTTGTTGGTCAGGTTCAGCAGGTTCAGGCGCACGTCGTACTTCTTCGCGTGATAGGCCGCGGTCGCGTCCCAACGCGTGTAGCCCGGCACCTTCACGAAGTTCGTATTCGATGCATAACGCGACGACATATAGATCGGGCCGACGCCGATTTCCCAGTGCGGCGTGATCGCGTACGTGGTCCAGAACGTCAGCGTGTTGCGCGGCGTGTTGGCCGGCGTGTGACCCTGCGTGCCGTCGGCCGCTTTCAGGATCTTCGCGTCCATGTACGTGTAGCCGCCGAAAATCTGCCACTTGTCGGTGATGTGTCCGGTCACGCTGGCCTGGAAGCCATCGACGCGAATGTCGCCGGCCAACTCGTATTCGGTCGGCGAGACCTGGGTGCGCGCGTTGTCCTTCTCTTCGCGGAACAATGCCGACGTCAGCGAGATGTTGCCGCCGAACAGATCCCACTTGCCGCCGACTTCATACGACTTCGTCGATTCAGGCGCGAGGTTCTGCGTGAGATTCGTGACCGTCAGGTTTTCGAGCGACGGGTTGAACGACGTGCCGTACGACACGTAGTACGACTGCCAGTCGGTCGGCTGATAGATGACGCCCGTGCGCACGCTCGTGAAGTAGTTGGTCTGGCTCGCGAAAGCTGGCGCGTTGACGGTGTTGTGAATCTCAGCCGAGAAACGATCCCAGCGCACACCGCCGATCAGCTTCCAGTGCGGCGTCAGCGTGATCGTGTCGTTCAGGTAGGCGGCGATTTCGTTCGCGCTCGAATCGGCGTAGTTGCCGACCGTCGTCGTCACGTTCGACGGCGTGCCGATGATCGGCGGATTGAGCATCGGCACGATCGGCAGGTTGTTGCGCGTGTACGCCTGGTTCGTATAGCTGTCGTGGCCCACTTCGACACCGGCGATCACGTCGTGCTTGATCGGCCCGGTGTCGAATTTGTATTCGACCATCGTGTCGTTGTAGATCGCGTGATTCTGGATCACGCGGTCATGACTCTGCAGCTTGATGAACAGGGCCGACGGCGGCAGCGTCGTGAAGTTGCCGTTGTTCAGCGCAGTGCTCGACGACAGCGGCCCGGTCAGCACCGCTTGCGGCGCGGTTTCGCGCGCGTCGGTCATCGAATGCGATATCTGTGTCTGGTTCGTCAGCGTCAGGTCGTTGGAGAACTTGTGCTTGATGGCCCCGGTGAAGATCTGCACGTTCTGGATCGTGCGGTCGCTGGTCAAACCGTAGAACGTGTTTTTCGGCACCGGCGACGGGCGGCCGTTCAGCGCCTGGATGCCGTAGTCGGGCATGTCGTTGTTGCGCTGGATCAGCGCCGACAGCGTGATCTCGGTCGGTGTGCCGATACCGAAGCGCAGCTCCGGCGCGACGCCGAAGTCCTTGTTCTTCATCACGTCGCGCGTCGAGCCGAGGCTCTGGCCGAACGCGTTCAGGCGGATCGCCGAGGTGTCGGTGAGCTTGTGGTTCACGTCGACGGTGGAGCGGTAGCGGTCGTTGGTGCCGATCATGCCGGAGACTTCCGCCGAGTCCGTCAGGTTCGCCTTCTTGCTGACCTGGTTGATCACGCCGCCTGTCGAGCCGCGGCCGAACAGCATCGACGACGGACCATATAGCACTTCGAGCGCTTCGAGGTCGAACGTGTCGCGGTAGTACTGGTTGCGGTCGCGGAAGCCGTCCAGATAGATGTCGTTCTGCGCGGTGAAGCCGCGCAGGTTGATGTTGTTGCCGATCTGGCCGCCCTCGGCCGCGCCGATCGTCACGCCGGGTGCGTTGCGCAGCGCGTCCGTAAACGACGTCGCGCCCTGCGAAGCGAGCAGGCTGCGATTGATCACGGTGACGGTCTGCGGAATGTCGCGCAGCGCGGTCGGGGTCTTCGCGCCGACGGTCGCGCGCTCGGCCTGAAAGTCCTGCTGGACGGCCTGAGCCTGCACGCCGATGGTCGGCAGCGTCGGCGCGTCCGTAGCGGGTGCGTTGTTCTGTGCGTTGCTTTGTACGTTCTGCGGCGCGCTGGAGGCGGCCGGTTGCGACGCGCTTTGCGGTGCGCTTTGCGCGAGCGCAGGCGTCGCATAGGGAACGGCAAAAGCGAGCGCTAGCGCTGTCGCCAGCGGCGTGTGATTGAGCATGGAAATCCCGTCAGAAATGCGCTCTGTCGAATTCGCATCAATGACGTCGAATTCATGACAAAACCGCAAATGGCTGGCTGCCGCTCTCCGTTGTGTGAGGGGGAGATGACGGGATCGCTGGCTAGGTTTAAATGAGAATCGCTATCATTTCATACACAGAGGAAGGCATCAATCGCGGCGTGCATTACTTCGCGGAAAGGATTTGTTTCTATTTTTTCTATCGAAAGCTATCTGTAAAAACATGAAGGGTGGTCGACCGGCTTTATTACTACTTGTAATTCTTTGCTTGCAAAAGGCTTATCAGTGGCGCGCTCAAGAGTCCATTTATCATTCCGCGATTTCTTTCATTTAAATAACGTCGCATCGCGGCGGTCGCGCGCATCGAATCGCGAGTCCGTTTATCCTTTTTACAACACCGCATATAACATTAAGGCCCCACCCTTCCGGCAAACGCTTTCGTCCCCTCTGGAGTCGACTTCATGCAATATCGCCAATTCGGCCGCACCGGCCTGACCGTTTCGCGCCTGTGTCTCGGCACCATGACTTTCGGCCTGCAAACCGAAGAAGCCGCATCGCACCGCATCCTCGACACGGCCGCGGACGCGGGCGTCAATTTCATCGATACCGCGAACGTCTACCCGCTCGGCGCGGGCGAAGACCTGGCCGGACGCACCGAAGAAATCGTCGGACGCTGGCTGAAGGGCAAGCGCGAGCGCTTCATCGTCGCGACCAAGGCGGTCGGCAAGATGGGGCCCGCCGCGTGGGATCAGGGCGCGTCGCGCAAACACCTGCTCGATGCGATCGATGCGTCCTTGCAGCGCCTCGGCACTGACTACGTCGACCTGTACCAGCTCCATTCCGACGACGCGAAAACCCCGCTCGACGAGACGCTCGAAGCACTCGATACGATCGTGCGCTCGGGCAAGGCGCGCTATATCGGCGTGTCGAATTTTCTTGCGTATCGGCTCGCGCGAGCTTTGGGACGCGCGGACGTGCTGCGCGTCGCGCGCTTCGTGTCGGTCCAGCCGCGCTACAACCTGCTATTTCGTCAGATCGAGCGTGAGCTGCTGCCGCTGGCCGCCGAGGAGCAGCTAGCCGTGATGCCGTATAACCCGCTTGCGGGCGGACTGCTGACGGGCAAACATCGGCTCGACGCGACGCCCGCCGAAGGGCGCTTCACAGAAAGCGTCGGCAAGGCTGGCGCGATGTATCAAGAGCGCTACTGGCACGAGCGCGAGTTCGACACGATCGAGAGACTGAAGGCGATCGCTGCGCCGACCGGCGAGTCGTTGGCGAAGATATCGCTT
This sequence comes from Paraburkholderia sp. EG304, assembly GCF_046543485.1. Taxonomy (NCBI): domain Bacteria; kingdom Pseudomonadati; phylum Pseudomonadota; class Betaproteobacteria; order Burkholderiales; family Burkholderiaceae; genus Paraburkholderia; species Paraburkholderia sp. EG304. The sequence goes on from NZ_JBKGUA010000005.1 coordinate 9,037, forward strand.
GCGTGGGTACTCGCGAATCCGCTGATTACGTCGGCGATCATTGGTGCGAGTCGCGCGGAGCAGTTGAACGATACGCTCGCGGCGGCCGAGTTGACGCTCGACGACGCCATCAAGACCCAGCTCGATGAAGCGAGCGTGCAGTATCGCTGGGGAGACGCGGCGCGCTAAGCGCCCTTCGGCAGATCACGCGCGGTACGTGTTTGCCCGCGCGACTTCATCGTCCATAGCGCAGCACGGTGCTCGTCGCGGCGAGCACGTGATCCTTGATCGCGGCGAGGAACGCGTCGCGCGTCAAGCCGGCCGGCAATGCGTCGGGCGGCAGATCGAGCGCATAGACCTGCGCGACGTAGTGGTGCGGCACATCGCCGACTGGCGGACACGGCCCGTAATAGCCGGGGCCGCCGGTGCGATTCGTGCCGGCGACGCTGCCCGCCGGCGCGGCTTCGCCCTCGGCGAGTCCGGTCGTACCCGGTGCGATGCCATACACGATCCAGTGCACGATGCCGAGGCCTTTCGCGCCGTCGGGATCGAAGATCGTCACCGCGAAGCTCTTTGCGCCGGCCGGCGCGTTATGCCATTGCAATGCGGGCGACACGTTGCCGCCGCCGCAGTTGTTCGCGCTCGCCGCGTGGCTCACGTTGAGCGTGCCGCCGTCCGCCAGTCCTGGTGACGACACTGCGAAGGCCGGTGCCGCGTAGGCATCCGCGCTCGTGCAAGCGAGCAGCGCGCACGCGACAGCGGAGAGGAGGCGCCGCGCGATGTCCAGTTGAATACGAGTCATGGAGAGTCTCTGGGTTTGGGAAGGTTACTGAGGGCCTTGGAAGGAGCGTGGCAGCGCTGAGAAGCCCATCAAGCAGCAACCGCCCACCCCCTCACTTCGGCTTGAACCGCCCCGTCTTCTCCGTGGCCTCCGGAAACTGCCGCGTCTCGCGCACCGACAGCGGATGCCACAACTTCGCACCGCCCTCTATCCCCGCGTCGTTCGATACGGTCGCCACGTTCGCCGGCAGCTTGAACTTGATGCGCGCTGCGTTACCGCCGCCGATCCACAGCTTGTCGTAATTGACCAGTGACTCGAGAATGCCGACCACCTTCTCGACACGCCGGTTCCAACGCTTGTTGCCGACCTGCTCGCGCGCGGCCTCGCCGATGTATTCGTCGTACGCGACACCCTTCTTGCTGACCGGATGATGCGCGAGCTCCAGATGCGGCATCAGCTCGCCATCGCGAAACATTGCGGTGCCGGCGCCGGTGCCGAGCGTCAGCACGAATTCGAGGCCGTGGCCTTCGATCGCCGCGAAGCCCTGCATCTCGGCGTCGTTGATCATCCGCACCGGCAGACCGCCCAGGCGCCGCGCGAGCGAATCCGCGAGCGCGATGTCGTGCCATCCTTCGATGCCGAAGTGCGGCGCGGTCAGAATGCGGTTATCGCGCACGACACCCGGAAAGCCGATCGAGATACAAACAGGCTGCACCTGCTCGATGAGCGGAGCCACGAGCTGCACGAGCGCGTCAACCAGTTGATCCGGCGTGCACGGATGCGGCGTCGCAACGCGCACACGCTCGGTTTTCATTTGGCCGTTGGCGTCGATGATCGCGGCCTTCAGGCCGGTGCCGCCGACGTCGATCGCGAGGATGTGCTCGCTGCCGCTCTTCGGCGCGTTTCGTTTCACTGCGTTCTTGTTGCGTGTCGCCACGATGTCTCCCGGTTGTGGTGAGGCGGTTGTGATGCGTTTCTGCGGGTTCGTTCAAAGCTGCCGCTACGACTTGCCACTAGGCGCTTTCTGCTGCAACGGCCGCCACGCGTGGCCATCGCGCGCGAGTAGCGCGTCGGCTTCGGCCGGCCCGTCGCTGCCTGCGGCGTAACCGTGCACCGGCAGAGCACCGCCGCTCTTCGGATGCAGCACGTCGTCGACCGCACACCAGGCCGTCTCGATGCCATCGGCGCGCTGGAACAACGTTGCGTCGCCGAGCATGCAGTCGTATAGCAGTGTCTCGTATCCGACGTTCGCGCGCTCATCGAAGAAGTCGCCATAGTTGAACGACGATTGCACCGCACCGATCTGCATCACCGGGCCCGGCGCCTTCACATTGAAATCGAAACTCGAGCCGTGCTCGGGATCGATGCGCAACGTCAGCACGTTCGGCGTCAATGCGTTGACCGGCGTGTCGCGGAACAGGCGGAACGGCACCGGCTTCAACTGCACCGAAATTTCGGTGCGGCGCACTGAGAGCCGCTTGCCGGTACGCAGATAGAACGGCACGCCGGCCCAACGCCAGTTCTCGACGAACACGCGCGCCGCCGCGTAGGTTTCGGTCGTGCTGCCGGGCGCGACGTCGGGCTCCTCGCGATAGCCCACACCGGCGGGCCCTGTTTCGTACTGGCCGAATACGACGTCGTCGGGCTTCAGCGGCTGGATCGCGTCGAACAGCTCGACCTTCTTGTCGCGCACGGCTTCGGCGTCGAACGAATTCGGCGGCTCCATCGCAACGATGCCGAGCAGTTGGAACAGATGGTTCGGCACCATGTCGCGAAACGCGCCGGTCTGCTCGTAGAACCGACCGCGCCCCTCGACGCCGATCGTTTCCGCCGCCGTGATCTGCACGCAGTCGATGTACTCGCGCCGCCAGACCGGCTCGAACATCGCATTCGCGAAGCGCACCGCGAGAATGCTCTGCACGGTGTCCTTGCCGAGAAAATGGTCGATGCGGTACACCTGCGATTCCTTCGCATACGACAGGATGTGCGCGTTCAGATCGCGCGCCGATGCGAGATCAGTGCCGAACGGCTTCTCGATCACGAGACGCCGAAAGCCGCCGTTCGCACCGTCGCCTTCCTTCAGCAGACCGGCTTTGCCGAGCCGCTCGGCGATCGGTTTGAAAAAACGCGCACCGACCGCGAGGTAAAAAACCACGTTGCCGACTTTCGACTGATCGAGCTTCTGTTTCAGCTTCGCGAACGTATCGTCGGATTCGAACTCGCCCGCCATGTATTCGAGGCGCTGCGCGACCCAGTTCCACGCGTTGTCGTCGAGCTTGCCGGCGTGGAAGGTGCTGGCCTTGTCGGCGGCGAATTTCTGCAGCGACGTATGCAGTTCGTCGCACCATTCGCGCGTTTCGCGCTCGCCGTGATTGACGCCGATGATCTTCATGCTGTCGTCGAGCAGGCCATCGACAGAGAGGTTGTAGAGCGCCGGCATCAACAGACGTTTGGTCAGATCGCCGCCCGCGCCGAAGATCACGAGCGTGCACGGCGGTGCGGGCTTCTTGCCGGCCGGCGACGACAGCGTGTCGTATCGGTTCGAGCTGAGCTTGCAGCTCAAGGCGGGCGCTGCGTTGGTCTGATCGGAAGAGGCGGAAGAGTTCGGTGTAGTCGACATGGGATTCACCTGGAACCTGGTAGGCCGATGGAACGAGCGTGGCGATACATGAAAGACCACGGGCGCTGCCGCACAGTTCAATCGCCTTCGCGCGCGAGCGCGCGGCGTGCTTACTTCGACGTCGCGGCCGCGAGCGACGGCACCGGTTCTTTCACCGGAATCGGCGCGGGCGCCGGCGCCGGTTCCCCGGCAAGCGGCACGTTGCCCGACGCCGCCATCGCGCGCGGCTGCAACAGCAACGCGACGAGCCCGGTCCAGCCGGTCTGATGCGAAGCGCCGACGCCACGGCCGTTGTCGCCATGAAAATACTCGTGGAACAGGATCAGATCCTGCGAACGCGGGTCCGCCTGCAACAGCGGATACGCGCCCATCACCGGCCGCTCGCCGTTCTTGTCCTTCAGGAACAGCGTGGTCGCGCGGCGCGCGAGTTCGTCGCCGATTTCGCTCAACGAGAACTTCTGGCCCGACCCGGTCGGATACTCGACGCGGAAATCATCGCCGTAATAGCGATGAAACTCGTACAGCGATTCGATCAGCAGATAGTTGACCGGCATCCACACCGGCCCGCGCCAGTTCGAATTGCCGCCGAACACACGGGTATCGGATTCGGCCGGCAGGTACTTCACGCAGAAGCTGTTGCCGTTGTGCTGGAACACGAACGGATGCTCGCGATGGCAACGCGACAACGCCCGCACGCCGTGATCGGAAAGAAATTCGCTTTCGTCGAGCGCTCGCCGTAACAACGCCTTCATCCGATGCCCGCGCAACAACGAAAGCAGCAGCGCGTTGCCCTTGCCGGGTTCGTTCCAGCGCGACACCAGCTTCGCGAGATCGGGCCGATGCTCGAGAAACCATACGAGGCGCTCGCGCAAGCCCGGCAAGCCGCCATGCAAACGCTCTTCGAGCACATGCACGGCGAACAGCGGTATCAGTCCGACGATCGAGCGAACGCGCATCGGCATGTTGCTGCCGTCGGGCAAGCGCAGCTTGTCGTAGAAGAATTCGTCCGCGCTGTCCCACAGACCCGTGTCGCAGCCGTCGTCGCAACTGACCGCTTCCGCGATGTACAGGAAGTGCTCGAAGAACTTCACGCCGATGTCGACGAACACGTGATTCGCGTAGGCGAGTTCGAGCGCGATCCGCATCAGGTCGAGCGCATACGCGGCCATCCACGCGGTGCCGTCGGCCTGGTCGATGTGGCCGCCGGTCGGCAGCGGCGACGAGCGGTCGAAGATGCCGACGTTGTCGAGCCCGAGAAAGCCGCCCTGGAAAATATTGTGGCCGTCGGCGTCCTTGCGATTCACCCACCACGAGAAATTCAACAGCAGCTTGTGAAACACGAGCTCCAGAAAATCGCGGTCCGCCTTGCCGGTCAGCGCGCGATCGATCTCGTACACGCGCCATGCGGCCCACGCATGCACGGGCGGGTTCGCGTCGCTGAGCGCCCATTCGTAAGCGGGCAACTGGCCGTTCGGGTGTTGATAGCGGTCCTTCACGAGCAGCAGCAATTGCTTCTTCGCGAACGCCGGATCGATCAGCGCGAACGCGGCGGCATGAAACGCGAGGTCCCATGACGCGTACCACGGGTATTCCCACTTGTCCGGCATCGACACGATGTCCGCGTTGCACAGATGTCGCCAGTCCCTGTTGCGGCCCTGCTTGCGCGCGGCGGGCGGGCTCGGCTGCAGCGGATCGCCGTCGAGCCAGCGCTGCACGTCGTACTGGTAGTACTGCTTCGACCACAGCATGCCGGCGAGCGCCTGGCGTTGCACGAGGCGCGCATCGGGGTCGGTGATCTCGTGCTGCAACGCGCCATAGAATTCGTCGGCCTCGGCGAGGCGGCGCGCGATCAACGCGTCGGCATCGAATGGCGCTTCATCGGTCGCCGATTGCGGGTGCCAGCGCAGATACACCACCGCGCGTGCATGCGGCCCGAGTTCCAGCTGCGCATGCGCGGCGGCCTTCGTGCCTGCGTCACGACGGATCGCGTTCGCGTCGCCGTGCACGAGGTAGTCGTTGAAGCCGTCCTTGAACGGGCCCGCGCCGTCCATGCCGAACAGCCGCTTCACGTTGGTGTCGTTCTCGCAGAACAGCCACGCGAGTTGCGGCGCGTCCTTCGACCACGCGGTCACGACGATCGGCTCATGCACATGGTGATGGCCAAGCAGACGCACCGCGCCGTCGTGGTCGGTGCCGGCGACGAGCTTCGGCTTGTCCTTGTTCTCCTTCCACGACCACGAGTTGCGCGCCCAGATCTGCGGCAGCACGTCGAGCGAGCCCGCCTCGTCCGCGCGATTTTCGATCGTCACGCGCATCACGATGTCGTCGGGCGTGTGCTTCGCGTATTCGACCTGCACGTCGAAATAGCGCAGATCGTCGAACACGCCGGTATCGAGCACTTCGTACTCCGGCATGTCGCCGCCGCGGCGCGCGTTTTCGTCGATCAGGTCCTGATACGGATAGGCCGCATGCGGGTACTTGTACAGCATGCGCATGTAGGAGTGCGTGGGCGTACCGTCCAGATAGAAGTACAGCTCCTTCACGTCCTCGCCGTGATTGCCCTGCGCGTTGGTCAGGCCGAACAGGCGCTCCTTGATGATCGGGTCCTTGCGGTTCCACAGCGCGAGCGATACGCACCAGCTGAGCCGGTCGTCGCCGAATCCGGCGATGCCGTCTTCGCCCCAGCGGTAGGCGCGGCTGCGCGCATGGTCGTGCGGAAACGAGTCCCAGGCGGTGCCGTCCGCGCTGTAGTCCTCGCGCACCGTGCCCCACTGGCGCTCGCTCAGATACGGCCCCCAGCGCTGCCAGTGGCCGCATTCGGGCGAGTGCAGCCGGGAACCTTCGAGCGTGGCAAGCAGATTGGCAGCGCGCAGCGGTGGCATGAGAACGTCCTTGCAACAAGCCTGGCGGTAGGACCCAACATCGTAGCGCGGTTTACGCCCCGTCGCGCTCGAATCGGGCAAGCAGACTTTCGACGCGCAGCATTTCTCCGAGCGACCAGGCCTGGAACGGCGTGCCGGCGGGCGCGTGCGGCGCATCGCCGTCGGCGATCTCGGACAGGTGGTCGAGCCCTGCGTGATCGAGATGCTGGTACAGCGGCGCGAGAAAACGCGTCCTCGCCTGCGCGAGATTCGTGGCGCTTGTGCCATTCACTCGCAGCCACGCTTCGACGAACGGGCCGATCAGCCATACCCACACGGTGCCCTGATGATAGGCGCCGTCGCGTTCGAGCTGCGCGCCGCGGTAGTGGCCGCGATAGGCCGGATCGGACGGCGCAAGCGAGCGCAGGCCGAGCGGCGTCAGCAATTGCGCTTCGACCTGCGCCACGACCGCGCGCGCCGCCGCGCCTTCGAGCAGCGGAAACGGCAGGCCACCGATCGCGAAGATCTGGTTCGGCCGGACCGAGCGATCGACCGTACCCGGCACATGATCGACGTCGACGCTATCGAACAGCGTCTGCGTGGCCGGATCGACGAAGCGCCCGTGAAATGCGAGCGTCGCGCGCTCCGCAGCCTGCCGCCACTGCGGGTTCCATGCCGACGCGATTCGCAGCGCATTGATCCATAGCGCCTGCACTTCGACCGGCTTGCCGATGCGCGGCGTGACGACCCAGTCGCCGACTTTCGCATCCATCCACGTCAGTTGCACGCCGGGGATGCCGGCGCGCAGCAGACCGTCGTCGGGACAGCAGGCGATGTTAAAGCGGGTGCCGTTCGTGTAGCCGGTCAGGATCGCTTCGGCGGCTTGCTGCAGATGCGCGCGCGTCTGCGCGCTTGCATGGGGCGCAGCCAGATAGTCGTGGACCGCGACGATGAACCATAGCGACGCATCGACCGAGTTGTATTCGGGCGCGTCGCCATAGTCGGGGAAGCGGTTCGGCAGCATGCCGTCGGACAGCGTGCCCGACCATTCGAGCAGGATCGCTTCGGCCTCGTCGAGACGGTTCGATGCGATCAGCAGGCCGCGCATCGCGATGAAGGTGTCGCGACCCCAGTCGGTGAACCACGGAAAGCCTGCGAGGATCGTGCGGCCTTCGTTGCGCGTGACGACGTAGGCGTCGGCCGACCGCTGCAGGCGCGAGCCGAGTGCGGTGCGGCGTTGTTGTTCGGTGTCGGCGAGCTCGGCGGCGTGGGCGGCGGCTTGCGGTTTGTCGTTGGAGCTTTGGGTGGCGGCCGTGCTCGCTGCACTCAGAATCATCACCGCTTCACCCTGTGCGAGATCGAAGCTGAACACGCCGGGCGCCGCGAGGTCTTCGCTGCAGTCGAGACCGCGCTCCTGCTCGCGCACGTAGCAGAAGTTGCGATACCACTCGGGCGCATGCGTATAGGTGCCGTTCGTCGCCGCCCGCACGACCGGCAGTCCGCCATACGGCTGCCAGCTCGCGAACGATTGATCGGCGCTGAGTAGCGCACCGAAGTCGAAGGCCGGATTCTCGTGATGCAACGCGTGATAATCGCGGCCCGACAACAGCGGTCTGACCTTCATCATCGGCGCATCGAGTCCGCCGCCTTCGAGCCGCCAGCGCAATACCGTTTCGCACGTCGCTTTGCTGACGAACACCTCGGCGATGATCGCAGTATGCGTATCGAGTCGAATGCGCCAGCTCGGCCACGGCGCGGTATCGAAACCGAGCAGCTTGCCGCGCAGATCCGGATAGATCACGTCAGGCCCATAGCGTTGCATGGTCACCGGGAAGCGCTCGCCGCCCGCCTCTACCCACGCCTCGATGCCGTTGACGAGCACCATGCGCCCGCCCGGCGCGCGCGTCGCGGCTAGCAGCAGCGCATGGTAGCGGCGCGTGCGCAACATACCGACCGTGCCCGACGCAAAGCCGCCGAAGCCGTCGGCTTCGAGCCATTCGTCTTCGAGTTGCGAGATGTCGATGGATGAATCGATGCGAGTCATTGAATCGTGCTCATACGCGAACCGGAATGCAGCAAACATAGCGCAGATGGCAGCGCCATGAACATCGATCTTCCCAATACTTTCCATTGTCTTTCGATCAACCGACGACTAGCTCGCACTGATCGGCGAGAGCAACGTGTCACCGACAACGAAATACCCCAACGTCGCGTCCACCCGCGCTATTCTTCCTTTACGCAGAAGGTGATATTCGATGACATCAACTAGTCGTCGCCGTTTCCTGCAAACCGTGGCTTCATCCGCGGGCGCCGCCGCCGCGATGAGCGCATTGCCCGAGTCGATCCGCAACGCGCTGGCAGTGCCCGCGTTTTCGCGCACGGGCACGATTCGCGACGTCGAGCACATCGTGGTGTTCATGCAGGAGAACCGCTCGTTCGACCACTACTTCGGTCATTTGCGCGGTGTGCGCGGCTACAACGACCGCTTCCCGATTCCGCTGCCGAGCGGTCTGCCGGTGTGGAATCAGCCTTCGAAGGAAGACCCGGCCAGGCCCATGCTGCCGTTCCATCTGAACACCGCGACGACGAGCGCGCAATGCGTCGGCGAACTCGATCACACGTGGCACAAGACCCAATCCGCGATCGACGGCGGCCGCTACGACCAGTGGCCCGCCAACAAGACCGGCATGACGATGGGCTACCACCTGCGTAGCGACATCCCATTCCACTACGCGCTCGCCGACGCATTCACGATTTGCGATGCGTACTACTGCTCGCTGCCGGGACCGACGCACCCGAACCGCGCGTATCTGATGACCGGCATGATCGACCCGACCGGCACGCTGGGCGGCCCGCTGCTCGACAACAACGATTGGGCGGACGGCGATCGTCCGCCGAATTATCAGTTGCTGTCGTGGACCACGTATCCGGAGCGTCTGCAGGCCGCGGGCATTTCATGGCAGATCTATCAGCAGGGCACGACGGCCTTCGATCCGCTGAACGGCAACTACGGCACCAACATCCTGCAGAACTTCACGAACTTCATCAACGCTCAGCCGGGTTCGCCGCTCCACGAGCGCGCGCAAACCGTGCGCACGGTCGACGACCTGAAAGCCGACGTGCTCGCGAACCGGCTGCCGCAGGTGTCGTGGCTGTGCGCGCCGGCTGCGTATTCGGAGCATCCGAACTTCACGCCCGCGTACGGCGCCGAATACACGACGCAGATTCTCGACGCGCTGACGTCGAACCCCGAGGTGTGGAGCAAGACCGTGCTCTTCGTCATGTACGACGAGAACGACGGCTTCTTCGATCACCTCGTGCCGCCGCAACCGCCGACGACGTCCGCACAAGGCAAGTCGACAGTGACGACCGACGGCGAGATCCACGACGTCGTCAATCCGCTGCGCGGCGGCAAATACACGGCCGACGGCTATCCGTACGGCCTCGGCCCGCGCGTGCCGATGACGATCGTGTCGCCGTGGACCAAGGGCGGCTTCGTGTGCTCGCAGGTGTTCGATCACACGTCGGTGATCCGCTTCATCGAAACGCGCTTCGGCGTGCATGAGCCGAACATCACGGCATGGCGTCGCGCGGTGTGCGGCGACCTGAGCACCGCGTTCGACTTCCGCACGCCGGATTCAAAGATGCCGACGCTGCCGGATACCAAAAGCTACCTGGACATGGCCGACAACCAGTGCAAGACGCAACCGAAGCCGACCGTGCCGACGACGCCGGCTCCGGTCGAAGCGCAAGAAGCGGGCATCCGCTTTGCGCGCGCGTTGCCGTACGAACTGCACGTGAACGGCGCGGCGAATGCGGACAGGAACACGTTTGAAATCACGATCGGCAACACCGGCGAGCAGGGCGCGCACTTCTACGTGTACGCGACGAATCGCACCGATGGTCCGTGGCGCTACACGGTCGAAGCGGGCAAGTCGCTCAGCGATACGTTCAACCTGAGCACGACGAACGGCGTGTATGCGTTCGACGTGTTCGGTCCGAACGGCTTCGTGCGCAAGTTCGCGGGGAACACGCAGGCGAGCACGCAGAATGTGCATAACAACTACAAGACGGCTCAGCCTGAAGTGACCGCGCGATACGACGTCGCGAATGGCAACGTGTTCCTGAGGTTCAGCAACGGCAGTCGTGGCATCGCGCATCTGACTGTGATCGACAACGCGTACGGCGCGCGGCCGCGCACCGTGGTCGTGCCGGCCAATGCGCGTATCGAAGAAGGCTGGGTGCTTGCGTCGAGCCATCACTGGTACGACCTGACGGTGACGAGCCGCGACGACGCAAGCTTCTCGCGCCGTTTTGCCGGTCACGTCGAGAACGGCCGGCCGAGTATCAGCGATCCGGCTGCGGTCGCTCCGGTGCTGACGGGGAGTTGAGATCAGCGCTCGCGGTGGGGGTTCGGCATCCTGTTTCCCCTACCAGGCGGACAGGATGCCGATGTCTTTCAGGCGTTCCTAAAGACCAACGTCCGGCAGCGTCGGACGCGTAGCGAGCGCCTTCGCGACGATGTCTTTGACTTCGGCGAGCGTGTCGCCTTGCAGCGCGAGGCGCGGCGGACGCGTAACGGCGCTGCCTCGGCCGAGCAGTTCCTCGCACAGCTTGATGCATTGCACGAGGTCGGGGCGCGCGTCGAGGTGCAACAGCGGCATGAACCAGCTGTACAGCGCCAACGCTTCATCGAAACGCTTCTGCGTGGCGAGGCGAAACAGCGTCTCGCCTTCCTTCGGGAACGCGTTCGACATCCCCGACACCCAACCTTCCGCACCCACCGCGATGCTTTCGACCACCACGTCGTCGAGGCCGGCGAACAGCACGAAGCGGTCGCCCACCGCGTTGCGCAGATCGATGAAGCGCCGCGTATCGCCCGAGGAATCCTTGAAGCAGACGATGTTCTCGCAGTCCTGCAGCGCGATCAGCACGTCCGGCGTCACGTCGTTCTTGTAGATGGGCGGGTTGTTGTAGATCATCACCGGCAGGTCGGTGCTGGTCGCGACCGAGCGGAAATGCGCGGCGGTTTCGTGCGGCTTCGCGGAATAGACAAGCGCCGGCATCACCATCACGCCGTCGACGCCGACACGCGCCGCTTCCCGCACCGTCTGCCGCGCGAACTCGGTCGTGAATTCGGCGACGCCCGCGACGACCGGCACCTTGCCGCCGGACGCGTCGCGCGCGGCCTCGATCACCTGCAACTTTTCCGACGTGCTCAGCGAAGTGTTTTCACCGACCGTGCCGCAGACCACCAGACCCGACACGCCATCCTTGACGAGATTGCTGACCACGCGGTGCGTCGCGTCGATGTCGAGCGAGAAATCCGGCTTGAACTGGGTGCTGACGGCGGGAAACACCCCGCTCCATTGGATAGCCTTGCTCACTTTGTCCGTCTCCTTCAAAAAGCCGGCCGCGCCGACTCACGTTGAGTATGACGACGAGTATCGGCCTTTGTCCGCAAGCGGGCTTGGGCTTTTTCGCGGCTGAAAGAGATTAAATCCGCACAATCGGCGAGACGCGGAATGGCCGCGTCGGGTCGCGCCATTCAACTTCACGGCAACGCTGCAGCGGCGCATGTGAGCGCCGTCGCGCGATGCGTCGACGCGGTCCTGGATGCCGAGTACGGCATAGCGGCACGCGATGCGTGTAACTCGTGCCGCCCGCGCGTAGGCGGTGCGACGAGGCACGCGCCTCCGTCAAACGATCAGGCGCCCAACAATACACCCGTTCTGATCGGCCGCGTGCCGGTCACGCGACCGAGCGGCGCACCGGCCGTCACGAAACGGATCGCGCGCCGCATATACAGCACCCCTTCGGTATGGCTCGCGATCGTGGTCGTCTCGTCGGTCAGCGGATCGACGATATCGAAGAGCGGCTGGCCGACGCGGATCGTGTCGCCGATCTTCGCGCGGTGCACGAGAATCCCGCTTACCGGCGCATAGAACTGCTCGCTGCCCGCGAGCGGCGTCGCCGGCGACAACAGCGGCGGCAACGGCTTGGCCTCACCGCGAATCGCACCGCGCCACACCAGATAGTCGACGAGCGCGTCGGCATCCTGCTGCGCGATTTCGTACGACACGTCGCGCTGGCCGCGGCATTCGACCGTCACCGCGATCGACCCGGTCGGCACCGGCTTACTCGCCGGCATCTGCTGCTGCAACGTCCACCACAGTAGGCTATGCGTTTCGTCGAACGCGCCGCCGCCCGAATCCGTCGCGAGCAACGAAGCCTCGGCGCCGAGGTAGCGCGACAGCGGCTCGAACTCGGCCCACGCTGCCTCGCTCGTGTACACATGCATCGCCGCTTCGAGCGAGCAATGCAGATCGATCACGACGTCCGCGTCGCACGACAGCTTCAGCAGCGCCAGTTGCAGCGAGTCGAATTCGGTCAGCGGCTTCTGTCGCGCAAGTTCGGCCGCGAGCAGTGCGCGCACGATGCGGCGGTTCTCGTTCGCGTCGGTACCCAGCACCTCCTTTGCATTCTCGACGAGCTTCGTGAACTGCACGAAATGCCGGTTGAAGTTCTTGCCGCTGCCGAGATCGAAGCGGCCGACGAACTGACCGAGCACGTATTGACTGAGCCCGACCGGATTCGACAGCGGCACGAGCACGATTTCCGCATTCAGCGCGCCGGCCTGTTCGAGCTCCAGCAAACGCCGTTTCAGCAGCACCGTGGTCAGCATCGACGGTGTTTCGTCGGCATGCAGCGACGCCTGGATGTAGATCTTCTGCGCGCTATTGGCCGGGCCGAAATGAAACGACACCAGCTCGCGGTGCGTGCCGATAGCCGGCGACAGAAGCGGAATCGATTGCCTGTTCATGAATGGAAAGCTGCGAAGATGAGTTGGAAATCCGCATCAGTTGCCGTACGGATCGAAGTCGAAGTACTTCTTCGCAATCCGCGCATAGGTGCCGTCCTCGCGCATCGACGCGATCGCCGCGTTGATCGATGCCTGCACCCCGGTTTCGTCTTTGCGTAAGCCGATGCCGACGCCGCGATCGCCCATCGAAAGCGGCTCGCCGACAAACGCGAAGCCCTTGCCCGCGGGCGTGCGCAGGAAGCCGTAATCGGCCTCGACGGTGCCGAGCAACGCACCGTCGAGCCGCCCGTTGCGCAGATCGGCGAACACCTCGTCCTGGCTCTTGTAGGCGACCACGTTCGCGCCGAGCGGCGTCCAGTTCTTTAGCGCGTAGCCCTCGAACTGCGTGCCCGACTGCACGCCGATCTGCTTGCCGGCAAGTCCGCTCGCCGTAGGCGCGAGCGCTGAGCCTTGCCGCGCGATCAGCCGCGACTTGAACTGGAACAGCTTCGACGAAAACAGAATCTGCTGCTCGCGCTTCTCGGTGATCGCCATCGACGACAGCACCGCGTCGATCTTGCGTGCCTGCAGCGCCGGGATCATGCCCGAAAACTCGAGTTCGACCCACTGGCAATGCGCGTGGATGCGCCGGCAAATCTCGTTGCCGAGATCGACGTCGAAGCCCTTCAGGCTGCCGTCGGGTGCCTTCGAGTCCATCGGCGGATAGGTCGGGTCGATGCCGAGGCGCAATGTGTTGGCGTCAGCGGCGAACGCGCCGTTGCTGAAAGCCAGCGCGGCGCAAAGAGTCATCAGCAGAGTTTTCATGGAAGGCGACGGGGAGCGGATCAGGACAGCGCGATCGTAAGCTGCCGCCGCGCCTCAAAGAAGTCTCGTTCGGACTATCATGATCACTTTTACCGATCACCGGACCCTGACGCCATGGCATTGACGATTTCGCAGTTGCGCGCGTTCACGGCGGTCGCCGAGCATGGCAGCATCCGCGCGGCGTCGCGCGCGCTCGGCATCGCCCAAAGCGGCATCACGCAGCAGTTGCAGAACCTCGAATCGATGCTCGGCGCAACGTTGTTCACGCGCACCAATCGCGGCATTGCGCTGACCGCGCTGGGCCAGCGGCTGCTGCAGCGGGCCGGCGCGATCCTCGGCGAATGCGAGCGGGCCGAGGAGGACGTGCGTCAGTTGCGCGGCGACTACGTGGGCGAGTTGACGTTCGGCATGACGACCGAGCCGCTCGTCGACGCGTTCGCGCCGGTGCTGATGGAATTTCGTGCACGCTTCGAGCGCGTCGCCGTGCATCTGCGCACGGGCACGTCGCGCATGATGATTTCGTGGATCCGCGAAGGCACGTTGGATTTCGCGGTCGCGCTCGTTTCGAAGCAGACCGATACCGCCGATCTGTCGGTCACGCCGCTCTATCCGTCCGACCCGGTGATCGTGTGCCGGCGTGGTCATCCGAAGGCGGGCGCGAAGTCGCTCGCCGAGCTCGTCGATTGCACGTGGGTGACGACGCGCTCGCCGAATCTGACCGAGGAGCCGCACGTCAACCGCCTGAGCCATCTGTTCGACAGCCACGGTTTGCCGCCGCCGAAGATCGTCGCGACCGTCGAGGGCTTATACGAGACGTTGCATCTGGTAGGCGCGACGGATTGCCTGTCGCTCGAATCGTCGGTCATCACGAAGCGCGGGCCGTTCGCGGACATGCTGACGACGATCCCGGTGCGCGAGCGCGCATTGCAGCAGAACGTGTGTCTGCTGCAACGCGCGGCGATTCCGCTGACGCCAGCCGCGCAGGAGTTCGCGACGATGATCGCGTCGTACACGCGCACGGTGCGGGCGCGTTGAGCTTTGAAGTTCAACCCGCCGTTTCTTCGAGCGCGATCAATTCTTCGATGCGCTGCCTGCGCCGGATCAGCCGCGCATTGCCGCGCTCGATCAGCACCTCGGGAGCAAGCGGCCGGCTGTTGTAGTTCGATGACATCGACGCGCCGTACGCGCCCGCATCGTGAAACACGAGCAGGTCGCCTACTTGAGGCGCGGGCATCGAGCGGCTCGTCACGACTCCGCCTTCCGCCTGCGTAAACACGTCGCCGGCCTCGCACAACGGCCCCGCCACGCTCAACCAGTCGACCGGCGCATCGCTCGGCGTGCCGTCGCGCCTAAGCACGCTGATCTCGTGATGGCTGCCGTAGAACGATGGCCGTACGAGGTCGTTGAAGCCCGCGTCGAGCAGCGCGAATTGCCGCGACGGCCGCCGGTTCAGCGCGTGCACTTCGGCGACCAGCCCCCCTGCCCGCGCGACCAGAAAGCGCCCGGGTTCGATTTCGAGCCGCACACGATGCCCAACGCGCCCTTCGATGCGCCGCCGCGCATCGTCCCACAGCCGGAAGTAATGCGCGGTATCGACGCTCGGCTCGCCGTCGCGATACGGCACCGACAAACCACCGCCCGCGGAAATCGCCTCGATATCCTCATCGAGTTCAGACACTGCATCGACCATCGCGTCGCAGACTTTCGCGAGATGCGCGTAGTCGACACCGGAGCCGATATGCATGTGCAGCCCGACGAGCTTCAGCCGATAGCGCCGCACCAGTTCGAGCGCGCGTGGCAGGTCGTCGCGCCAGATGCCGTGCTTGCTGTGCTCGCCGCCAGTGTTGGTCTTGCTGCTATGGCCGTGACCGAAGCCTGGGTTGATCCGCAGCCACACGCGATGGCCTTCGCTCGCATGCCGTCCGAGCCGGTCGAGCATGTCGAGCGAGCCGGCGTTGACCGTGATCCGCTCGTCGAGCACGGTGGCCAGCGTCGCATGGTCGAGCACGTCGGCGGTGAATACCACGCCTTCGGGTGCGTCGTGCGACGCAGGTCGAGCCGCAAACCCCGCCGCAAAACTGCGCGCCAGTTCGCCTACAGAGACTGCATCGACCATCACGCCTTCGTCGCGCATCAGCTTCAGGATGTGCACGTTCGAACAGGCCTTCTGCGCGTAACGGATCGTGTCGAAGCTGCGCAACTGCGCGATGCGCTGGCGGATCGTGTCGGCGTCGTACACCCATAGCGGCGTGCCGTGCTGGCGCGCGAGCCCGGCGAGTTGATGGGGGTTGAATGGCGTCATGGTCGGTTGCATGTCGAAGCTTTGTGAAAGCGGTAGCCGACATGATGAGCCGCGGCGATCATTCAGTAAAATACCAATCTATCGCTGATCTATTCACTTCTGATATATCCCAAACCCACATGGCGCTCACGCACCGGCACATCGAAATCTTCCGCGCGCTGATGACGGCCGGCAGCGTCACCAAGGCAGCCGAGATGCTGTTCACGTCGCAGCCCACCGTGAGCCGCGAACTCGCCCGCATGGAACAGAGCATCGGCTTCGCGTTGTTCGAACGCGTGCAGGGCCGGTTGCGCCCAACGCAATCCGCGCTGACGCTGTTCGACGAGATTCAGCGCGCGTATGTCGGGCTAGAGCGCGTCGCGTCGACGGCGGCCGCGCTGCGCGAATTCAAGGGCGGCCAGCTGTCCGTGATCGCGCTGCCGGTGTTTTCGCATTCGATCCTGCCGGGCGCCGTCAAACGCTTTCACGATGCCCAGCCGGGTGTCAGCGTTTCGATCGCGACGCAGGAGTCGCCGTTTCTCGAAGAATGGCTGACCGCGCAGCGCTACGACCTCGGCCTCACCGAGCACGACGCGCCGCCGCCCGGCACGCGGCTCACGCCGCTGATCGCCGTCGATGAAGTATGCGTGCTGCCCGACGCTCACCCGCTGCTCGCGAAACGTGTGATTGCATTGAAAGACTTAGCGGATCAGGCGTTCATCAGCCTGTCCGCCAACGATCCCTACCGGCTGCAGATCGACGAAGCGTTCGCGCGGGCTGGCATCGCGCGCCGCCTGTTGTTCGAAACACCGACCGCGGTGTCAGTGTGCAGCTTCGTGCGGCAAGGGCTCGGCATCGCGATCGTCAATCCGCTGACCGCCCTCGATTTCGCGGGCCGCAATCTGCATATCCGGCCGCTCGCGTTATCGCTGCCGTTTCGCGTCAGCGTGATCCGTCCCGAGCACCGGCCCGCGCATCCGCTCGCGGACGCGTTCGTCGGCGCGCTGCAAAGCGAAGCCGCCGCGCTGCGACTACAATTGAAACGTCACACTAGCCCCACGCGGTCCTCGCAGTCATAGCGGCGCCCCGCCTCGTCACCCGGCGAATCCGCTCAGCAGCACGCGCGCTCGCGCGGGGCCACCGCCCGAATCATCCGCCGCGCGAGCCGGGCACGCTGCAAGCTGACGTCACCCGCATACCGATTACCGACGCGCCGCGCGTTCGCGCCGCATCGGCGCGCCGTTTTCGAGTCTTCACGTCATAGACCCTCAACAGGAGTGTTCCACATGATGAATCGAGACAATCCCGTCTGGCTGATCACAGGCTGTTCCACCGGTTTCGGCCGCGAGCTCGCGAAGCTCGTGCTCGAACGTGGCTGGCGCGCGGTCGTCACCGCGCGCGATGCAGCGAAAGTGAAGGACATCGCAGAGGGGCACGGCGAGCGCGCGCTGGTGCTGCCGCTCGACGTGACCAATCGCGCGCAGATCGAAACCGTGGTCGCGCAGGCGAAACGCCATTTCGGCCGCATCGACGCGCTCGTCAACAACGCGGGCTACGGTTATCTGGCCGCAATCGAGGAAGGCGACGACAGCGAAGTGCGCGCGATGTTCGAGACCAACGTGTTCGGTCTCATCGACATCACGAAGGCCGTGCTGCCGATCATGCGCGAGCAGCGCAGCGGTTTGATCGTCAACGTGTCGTCGATCGGCGGCATTACGAGTTTCGCGGCGACCGGCTTTTATCATGCGACCAAGTACGCGGTCGAGGGGCTGTCGGAGTCGCTGGCGCTGGAAGTGAAGCCGCTCGGCATCGGCGTACTGATCGTCGAGCCGGGGCCGTTCCGCACCAACTGGGCGGGGCCGTCGATCAAGCAGTCGGCGACGCTGATCGACGACTACGCGTCGACCGCCGGCGAGCGCCGCAAGCAGACCGAAGCGCGCAGCGGCAAGCAGGCCGGCGACCCGGTACGCGCCGCGCAGGCGATCATCGATGCGGCGTTGTCGGACGCGCCGCCGCTGCGTCTGCTGCTCGGCAAGGCCGCGCTCGATCTCGCGTACAAGAAGCTCGATTTCATGCGCGGCGATTTCGACACCTGGCGAGCGACGACCGAGGGCGCGGATTATCCGGAAGGGAACCCTTAAAACTCCACCAGCGCAAAATCGTCCTTGCCCACATCGCACAGCGGGCAGCGCCAGTCGGCCGGCACATCGGCCCAGCGCGTGCCCGGCGCGATGCCCTCTTCCGGCACGCCGGCGGCTTCGTCGTAGACCCAGCCGCAGATCACGCAGACCCATTGCTTGAACTCGACGGCCGCGGCGGCGTTCGCGGCCGACGGCGCATCGGGCGTGTCGAGCACGGCGGCATCCGCCGCGGTCGTGCGCGCCGTCGCATCGAGGCTCACGACGAGCGGCGCGACCGTGCCGCTGCCAGTTCCCGCGAGCCGCGCCTGCAGACTGTCGAGCAGGCGCTGCGCTTCGTCGTGCGTCAGATCGATCCAGTACGGATCGCCGGCGCCGTCGTTGAGCCGCTCGGGGGAAAACTGGATTTCTACGGCTACGCCCTTCTTGTACATGGCAATCGGAATCTCGAGAAAGCCGGCGACGCGCGCCGGCGAAAGGCTGCCCGCGCGACGCGGGCGCTGCTTCAGTGCGCCTGTAACAGCAGGTTCAGCGCGTACGACGCGATCAGGCCCGCGGCGCCGATCAGGCCAAGCAGTTGCAGCAGAGTGAGGGATTTACGCGAGGCGGTGGGGGATTGTTGCGTGGTCACGAGCGAGTCTTGAAGTTCGGAAAAAGCGCAATGGTACACGGGCGCAGACGCGACGAATGTCGATTGGCGCAAACTCGCGAGCAATAACGGTACCGTGCGACATTATCGCCGCTTGCGCGCCGCGCATTGTCTACCGTGCGGAGATGGATTAATTCCCAGCGAGGGAGAAAGCCGTGGCGGGACCGCTTGCGCGGCGCCGGTGAACACACCCGCAGCGCGCCGCGCTGCGCTCAGGTCTTCGCGAGCGGATTGCCGTGACGCGAATCCCAGAAGCGGATCACCGAGGTATCGCCAGTGCCCGCGCCGACCACCTTGTCCGGCGCGCCGCACTCGCGCAACAGCGCGCGCAGGTCGTTGATGACCGGGAATACCTCGTGATTCCAGTCGGCTCCCTGCGAATCGTGGGCGCGCTGCTCCGCCTCGACGATCTCGCGATCCTCCTTGAAAATGCGCTCGGTGAACCACACCAGCAGCGGCCATGCAAGATTCATCACGCCCGGAATGCCGGGTTTGCGGATCGACAGCAGCCCGAAGGTCCGGTTGGTGCGCTGCTCGCGATCGAGCGGCACATAGACGATCCACAGGTCCATCACCAGCGTCTTGTCGTTGTTGCGGATCTGCAGGGTCTGGTACGGGTATTCGGTGCGGATCGTCATCACGTCTTTGTGGTTGAAGCCACCGGTCTTGCGCCGCTCGCCGAACACCATCGCCTCGCCAATCGGCTGCTGGCCCGCCATCCGCGCGAACGTATAGTCGATCTCGACCCAGCCCTCACCGCGCCGCCGCCCGAGCGAACGCGCGCGCATCTGCCCCATCTGGCGTCGATGCAGGAACTGGTGATTCATGTCCATCAGGTTCTCGTGCATGAACGAATAATGACACTTGACCGGACGGCCGAAGCGGCGCGTCTTGTACTTCGGGTCCGACACCGAACGAAAGTCCGGCAGCGGCCGTTCGTCGGCGAGCGCGGCATCGCCGGGAAACACGAAGATCAGTCCCTCCACTTCCTGACACGGATAAGAGCGCACGCCGTTCGGCAAACGCTCGCGGCCGAGGTACGGCACGTCGATGCAGGTGCCCGAGCAGTCGTAGGTCCAGCCGTGATAGCCGCAGCGAATCGATTCACCGTCGACCACGCCCTGATGCAGCGGCACCTGCCGATGCGCACAACGGTCTTCGAGCGCGAACACCTTGCCGCTCTCGGTGCGCGCGAGCACGATCGGATCGCCGGCGAAGGTCACGCCGTGCGTCTTGCCGCGCTTCACTTCATGCGACCACGCGAGCGGGTACCAGTAATCGGGATGAATGGCGACGCGGCGCAGATCACGCACCGGCGCGTCGTGAGTGGCTTGAGCAGGCGCGGCGGCAAGCGCGGCGCCGGCGATTTCCTGTTCCTGTTCTAGCGGGGGAACTGCATGCATAGGTCAAGCCTCCGTGCACGAGCGGATAGAAGGTTACCGCGCTGCATGGCAGTGCGGCATCTTCACCAGTCTACTTGATGCGGCCGCCGCATGGCACTGTCGCGGGCATGCGCGATGCGTCGCAGCACACGTTGCGCATCAGCGGCATGGGCGTGAAGAATCTACCTTTACCACACCCGCCCTACAGAAACATTGACCTGGGTTATGAGCTGTCCATCGACTTGCTCAATCCTCGTCGCCTGCGACCAGTCCGGTGCGCCGTTGCACGCCCCATGCGCGGCCGCCGCGCAAAAACTGCAGCCAGCCGAGCGCGGCGCCCAGATGACGCGCGAGCTGAAACGTGAACGGCTCGGCGACGGCCGCGAGCATCGCCATGCCGAGGCTGTTGCCGCTGCGCTCGTTGGTCCAGCGCCGGTACAGATGGATGCTCCACAGATAAAACGCCAGGTCGATCGCCGTTTTCAGACCGATCACGCTGAAGATCGACACGACGATCGCGCCGTGTCCGCCGAATAGAAAACCGAGTAGCAATGCGAATGCCGTGAGGCCGTAGATCGGCTGCATCGTATCGATCGCCTTGATCGGCAGCATCAGCATGCCCAGCGTGCCGTAGCGCGGATTGCCGGTCATGTCGCGGTTCCAGTACTGCGTCTGCAGGAAGCCCGCGAACCAGCGGCGGCGCTGGCGCAGAAAGCTTGCGAGGGTGTCGGGCGCATCGGTGCGCGCGTGCGCTTCGCCGACCACGCGCACGTCCCAGCCGAGCTCGTGATCGATCGAATAGCGGCGCAGCCGGTGAATCAGCTCGTAGTCCTCGACCAGGCACTGCGGATCGAAGCCGCCGACCGCGACAAGCGCATCGCGGCGGAACGACGCGAATGCGCCCGAGATCAGCAGCAGGCTGTCCGCACGCATCCACGCGAATCGCGCGATGAAGTTGCGCATGTACTCGTAGGTCTGGAACCACTGGAACACGCGGCCCGACAGCGACTTGCCGCAGACCGGCACGAGAATGCCCGCCGCCGCGACGAGCGATGGTTCGCTCGCGAACGCGGCGCGCATCGCATAGGTTGCGTCGTCGTCGAGCAGCGTGTCGGCGTCGACGGTCATCACGGTATCGGTCGTCATCACGGTGATCGCGGCGTTCAGCGCGCGCGCCTTGCCGCCGTGCGGCACGCGCAGCCAGAACAGATTCGGATGCAGCGAACTCGGCGCGCTCAGCACGCCTTCGGCGGCGGGCGTGAGGCCGAAGCGTTGCGTGAGCAGGTCGGCGGTGGCGTCGGTGGAGCCGTCGTCGGCGATCACGATCTGCGCCGGGCCATGCGTTTGCCGCAGCAGAGCGGCGAGCGTGACCGGCAACACGGCCGCCTCGTTATGCGACGCGACGATCACACCCATGCCCGGCAGTTCGCGCCGTTCGTAGTCGGCTTCGAGCGGCGCCGTGCGGCGCGTGAGCGGCAACGATTTCCACGTGACGAACGCGAGCAGCAACGTGTCATAGATGACATATGCAATACCGGTCGACCACGCAAGCGCACCGCGCAGAAAGAACGCCCGCGCGAACAGCAGCGCCCACAGCACGACGACGCTGGAATGGATCAGCGTGCTCCATAGCGTCGCGCGACGCGGCAGGATGCGTGGCGACGCGGCTGCGAGTGCCTGTTCGAGGGTCTTCTTCAAAGCGAATATGTCAGGTTGGGGCTGTTGGCCGTTGGTTGTTGAAACCGTGTTCGTGCCGCGGCTTCACGGCTTCATGCGCTTCAACACCGATTTACGATCGAGCCATTCATGCTTGAGCGCGCCGCCGATATGCATCGCCAGCAACGCATAAAGCGTATAGCCGAGCCACGTATGCAGCGCGCCGAAGCGATCGTGCAATGTCTCTTTCAATGCCGGGTCGAGGTGCATCACGTAGCCGATGCGCGGCCATTGGAACAGGCCGAACCACTGCATCGGATGCGTGGCCGCGTCCTTCCACGCCGAATCGTGCAGCCAGCCGGACAGCGGCAACGCAATCATCAGCAAATACAGCGCGAAGTGCGCGAGATGGGCGGCCATCTTTTCCCACGACGGAAACTCGCGCGGCAACGGCGGCGGCTTGTGCGACACGCGCCACAGGATGCGCAGCACCGCGAGCCCGAGCACCGTGATGCCGATCGATTTGTGCGTGTCGATCACCGGACGCACCCAGTCGTCGGGCAGCGAATCAGCGGACAGAGCCAGCACGACGTTGACGATCATCAGCAACGCGATCAGCCAGTGCAATGTCATCGCGGTACGCGTGTAACGCGGCGGGTAAGTCGCATCGGTCGAACCGGCCAGGGAGTTCGCTCGGGTGTTCATAGGGAGTTCCGTTCACGAAGGCGATGAATGCCGCGAAAGAGGTTTGAAATCGACGCTACCGGTATCAGGCAAACGCCCAAGTTTGCCGTCTTATTCCCTAAAGCGCTTAACGTGCATGTTTCAGTTTGTTTCGGGCTTCTGATTTCGGGCATCGGCTCGCTTGACGGGACGTCGCGGGTCCTTGTCCCGCTCATCGCTCAACTGCCGCTCGCCCCAAGCGCGCACTGCGTCGGCGAACAAACGCAGCGCGGCCGGCGGATGACGGTTGGCCGGGTAGTACAGGCACAAGCCCGCGAAGGTCGGGCTCCACTCCGCCAGCAACTGCACGAGCCGCCCGCTCGCGACATGTTCCGCCACATGGTCGAGCGGCACCCAGGCGATGCCGATGCCGGCCAGCGCCGCTTCGACCATAAGGTTCACATTGCCGAGCGTCATCGGCCCGTCGACGTCGATGCTTGCGCTCTTGCCGCGATGCGTGAGGTCCCAGCGATACAGCGTGCCGCTTTCAAAGCGAAAGCGAATGCAACGGTGGCGCATCAGATGGTGCGGCGCCTTGGGCGCGGGATGACGCGCGAGATACTCGGGCGACGCGACCGCCACCAGACGCATGTCGCGCCCGAAGCGGACCGCGATCATGTCGCGCGGCACGTCCTCGAGCACGCGGATGCCCGCATCGAATCCTTCGGCGACGATATCGACGAGCCTCGAATCGACCACGAACTCGACGTGAATCTCCGGATAGCGCGCAAAGAAATCCGGCAGCACGTGTTGCACGAGCTGTTTCGCGGACGCCTCCGAGGCGCTGATGCGGATCGTGCCCGACGGCCGGTTGCGCGCGGCCGTGACTTCCCCGACCGCGTCGTCGAGATCCGCTAGCGCCGGACGCACGCGCCGTAGCAATTGCTCGCCAGCTTCCGTCAACGCGACCGAACGCGTGGTGCGATTGAAGAGCCGCACGTCGAGGTGCGACTCCATGTTGCGCATCGCGTGACTCAACGCCGACGGCGAAAGTCCGAGCACCCGCGCGGCCGCGCTGAAGCTGCGCTGCTCGGCGATCGTGATGAAGGCGGTCAGTTCGGCAAGGCCCGCGCGCGGTAGTCGGGAATTCGTCATTTGTGAATTCGATTCAATACCTCATGCAAGTATAGAGAGATTGTTGAGCCGCACACAGCAACCTAAACTCGCTTCCAATGCCACGGCTCGCGTGGCTCGTGTCGTATTCAAAGCGTCGTGACCCCGGCAGCAGCCGGGGCCGGGCGCATCAACTGGAGCGTCGTATGCAAACACGTCAACTCGGTAAAAGCGGCCTCGAAGTATCCGCGCTCGGCCTCGGCTGCATGGGCCTGAGCTTCGGCTACGGCCCGGCCACCGAAAAAGCGGCGGGCATCGAACTGATCCGCGCGGCCTTCGAGCAAGGCGTCACGTTCTTCGATACCGCCGAGGTCTATGGTCCGTTTGTGAACGAAGAGCTGGTCGGCGAAGCGGTCGCGCCGTTTCGCGATCAGGTGGTGATCGCGACCAAATTCGGCTTTCAGGACGGCGACACGAAAAAGCCGCTCAACAGCCGGCCCGAAACCATTCGCGCTGTCGCCGAGGCTGCGTTGAAGCGTCTAAAAACCGACCGCATCGATCTGTTCTATCAGCATCGCGTCGATCCGAACGTGCCGCTCGAGGACGTCGCCGGTGCGGTGAAAGATCTGATCGCCGCGGGCAAGGTCGGGCACTTCGGCCTGTCCGAAGCGGGCGTGGAGTCGATCCGCCGCGCGCACGCGGTGCAGCCGGTCCCGGCGTTGCAAAGCGAGTATTCGCTGTGGTGGCGCGAGCCCGAAGCCAGCGTGCTGCCGACGCTAGAAGAACTCGGTATCGGCTTCGTGCCGTTCAGCCCGCTCGGCAAGGGCTTTCTGACCGGTGCGATCGACGAACGCACGACCTTCGACAAGAGCGATTTCCGCAATATCGCGCCGCGCTTCTCGGAAGAGAACCGCAAAGCGAATGCAGCGCTCGTCGACGTGCTCGGCCGGATCGCGGACGGCAAAGGCACGACGCGCGCGCAAATCGCGCTAGCGTGGCTGCTCGCGCAAAAGCCATGGATCGTGCCGATTCCGGGCACGACGAAGCTGCCGCGCCTCGCGGAGAACCTCGGCGCCGCCAGTGTCGTGCTGACGCCGGCGGATCTCGCCGACATCGAAGCGGCGCTCGAGCAGATCAAGGTGGCGGGCGAGCGCTATCCGGCGCAGTTTCAGCGGTTCATCAACCGCTAGGCGGTGCGCGGTCGCGGCGCTTCAGTTTTTAGGCCTGTGCCGCGGTTTGCCCGGCGGTTTGCCTGGCTTTATGCCCGGCATCTTGCTCGATGGTTTGCCTGGCTTCTTGCCCGGCGCCCCGCAGATCAGCGCGACGCCAGCCTGCGCCGTCGCGCGCAGCGATTCGCGCGAGTCGCCCGCGCGCGAGCGCAGCGCGAGAGTATGCAGAATCGCCGATGCGACTTTGGCGAGCAGCGCGGGACTCGCGGCCGCATCGAGTTCGCCTTGCGCTTGCGCGCGTTCGAACCGTCGCTCGAACTCGGCATCGAACGTGGCGAGACCGTGCGCGAGCTTGTCACGTACTTGCGCATCCGCTCTCGACTCCACCGCCGCCGTGCCGATCAGAAAGCATCCGCGCGCCACCTCGCCTTGCGGAAAGTAGAGCGCGAGCGCGCCTTCGTACACGGCCAGCAACGCCTCGGCGAGCGGCAGGTCACCATGCAGCGCGGCTTGCATCGCATCGCGGCCAAACGCGATGTAGCGATCGAGCGTGTCGAGATACAGCGCGTGCTTGTCGCCGAAAGCGCCGTACAGGCTCGGCCGGTTCATGCCGGTCGCCTCGCTCAACGCGTCGAGCGACGTGCCCGAGTAGCCGCCATACCAGAACGCGTCGCGCGCATCGTTCAGGGCCTGTTGCGAATCGTAGCTACGCGGTCGTCCGCGCGAGCGTTTCTCAGTTTTTGTACCGGTATGCATAAAATTCTCTGGCGTGATCTATTTTTGTTCACTATAGTACAAAAACACCTTTACCGACAACCGGAGACATCAGCATGGAGCTTTATTTTTCGCCGCTCGCGTGTTCGCTCGCCACGCGCATTTCGCTTTACGAGGCGGGCGCCGCTGCGCGCTTTATCGAAGTCGACACGAAATCCAAGCGGCTGCGCGACGGCTCCGATTTCTATCCGATCAATCCGTTAGGCCAGGTCCCCGTGCTTCGCACCAACGAGGGTTGGCTGCTGCGCGAAAACACCGCGATCCTGCCTTATGTGGCCGACGCCTTTCCGGCAGCCGCGCTCGCGCCGCTGCCCGGCACGGCGGAACGCGCGAAATTGCAGGAGTGGCTTGGCTTCATCAGCACGGAACTGCATAAGGGAGTACTCGTGCCGCTGCTCGATCCGGACGCGGCCGCCGACGTTCTTAGCTATACCCACAAGAAAGTGGCGTTGCGATTGAACGTGCTGGAGCAGCATCTGCATGGACGCGAGTTTTTGCTGGAGCGGTTTTCCGTCGCGGATGCTTATCTGGTCACCGTGTTGAACTGGGCGCGCTATGGTGGCGTCGAGCTCGCGCAATGGCCATCCGTGCAGCAGTACTATGAACGCACCGCGCGTAGGCCAACCGTTGCCAAAGCGATGGCGGAAGAGTACGCGCTTTATCGCGAGGAACAGGACAGACGCAAGGCCGCGGCCGCGTAGTCTTGCTCGCTAGCTCAAGCGCAAACTCCGCAATACGCCGAGCACATACTGAGTCGGACGCTCCACCGTACCTGCGCGGAAGGCCAGGCCCAACTGCCGCCATAACGCCGGGCGTAGCGGACGTGTGACGATGCGTGCGTCGGCCGTTGAGCGACCAGCTTCCTGCGGCAGCAGCGCAGCGCCGTATCCCGCTGCCACGAGGCTCTTGATCGCATCCGAGTAGTTGAGCTGAATGCGCGGCGTGGGATGCTGCCCCGCCGCGCTGAACCATTCCGTCGTCAAACGGGAAAGCCGCGTGGTGGCGTCGTTCAGGATCAGCGGCTTCGCGGCGATCCATTGCGGCGTGATGCGAGCCGGACACGTCCACCCGGCCGGCATGAATGCGACCACCGGATCGCGGCGCCATTTTTCGATCGATAGCCCGCGTATCGGCGCTTGCGGCAGCGCCACGATGCCGACGTCGAGCGACTCGTCCGCGAGTCGCGTCAGCGTTTCCTGCGAAGTCAATACGGCAATTTGCACGTCGATGCCGGGATGTTCGTCGGCCAGCCGTTCCAACGCCTGCGGCAGCAGATTCGCGATGGCCGCGGTGGAAGCGCCGAGCCGAACCCGTCCGCCGAGCCCTTCCACCTGTCGCCGCACGTCTTCCAACGCCTG
The DNA here is from genome assembly GCF_046543485.1 of Paraburkholderia sp. EG304. Lineage (NCBI taxonomy): Bacteria > Pseudomonadati > Pseudomonadota > Betaproteobacteria > Burkholderiales > Burkholderiaceae > Paraburkholderia > Paraburkholderia sp. EG304. Next base: position 36,088 of record NZ_JBKGUA010000005.1, read on the forward strand.
CTCGGCATCAGCCAGCAATTGACGCGCATACGCCACCAGCGTCTCCCCGATCGCCGATGCCCGCACCTGGCCGCGTTTGCGCGACAGCAGCGGCGCGCCGACGCGGCTTTCGAGATCCGCGATATGCAGACTGACCGTGGGTGGCGCGAGATGCAGAACGCGGGCGGCCTCCGCAAAAGAGCCGAGGTCGGCGACGACAACGAGGGTGCGCAGGCGGTCGAGACTGATTTCTCTCATCGGAGTCGGAATGGCATGGGTCAGAAAAGCTGAATCGGGCGATCAGTAAACTCAACTTTTTCAATCTTACGTGCAGATGGAAGATGGTGGCGCTGGTTTTTCAACGCTGACTATCGGGCCACCGGCATGAACTCATCTTCAACTAGAAGTTGCGAGCCGCAAGACGCTTTCCTTCGGCTGGACGCAATGTCGGACGACGCCAGGTCGTTGCTGCTCGGGTTCGTCTTTGCAGGCGTCGTGCTGGCCTTCGCCGTGATGGCGATGATCTGGACGGCGTCTCGCCCTCCGCTCAAAGGCAAGGACTGCTCCGGCCGCATCGCAAACGACGAACACGCGAGCTTCGTCGCATTCTTCCAGGACCCGGCGGACCAGGGAGCGTTGCTGCGGTCGATCGTAGACTGCGCGAGATGAGCGTCGTTGCGGCGGGATAGCGCGCCGGTCGGCCGCGCCATCCCACACCCCCGCCAGGGAATATCCCACTTCCTGCGATACCACGGGCACAATACCCGGCGATAATGCCGGACACCGCGTCTTTTCCGTTCGATATCCGAACGCGCCGATGCCCGCGCCGCCAGTGTTCCCTTTCGATGCACCCATGAGCCACGCTACTGCCGACCAACCCGCCTCCGCCGACTCCGCCCCGAACTCGCCGCGCTTCCTGTTGTTCCTGATCTGCCTGTTCGCATCCGCCGGACAGCTCGCCATCGACATCTACGTGCCCGCGCTGCCCGCGATGGCGCACTACTTCGGCACCTCCCCGCAAGCGATCCAGACCAGCGTCACCGGCTACATGGCCGCCTACGCGTTCGGCCAGCTGATCTTCGGTCCGATCGCCGACGCGTATGGCCGCAAGCGCGTGCTCGCGTTCGGCCTGACGGTCTACACGGTCGGCTGCCTGCTGTCGCTCGCGGCGCCGAATCTCGAGACGTTCATCCTCGCCCGTGCGTTGCAGGGCTTCGGCATCGCGAGCACGAACCTGCTCGCGAAGGCGATCATCACCGATTCGTTCGCGGGTCAGGCGTTGCTGCATGCGTTCACCTACATGTCGATCGCGTGGGGGCTCGCGCCGATCGTCGCGCCGGTGATTGGCGCGCATCTGCAGACGGCGTTCGGCTGGCGCGCGTGCCTCGTGTTCCTGCTGATCTATTCGCTGGTGATGTGGGCGCTGTTGTGGCGCTATCGCGAGACTTTGCCCAAGCCCGTGCATCTCGAACCGCGCACGCTGACCGCAAACGCGCGCAAGGTGCTCGCGAGCCCCGTGTTCCAAAGCTGTTTCCTCGCGCAGGGCCTGTGCTACAGCATCCTGCTCGTGTTCAACATCGTCGGGCCGTTCATGGTGCAGACCACGCTGCACAAACCGCCGACCTTCTTCGGCTATCTCGCGCTCGGCATCGGCATGATGTACTTCCTTGGCGGTCTGTCGAATCGGCTGCACGGTCCGCGTCTGCCGAGCGCCGAGCAGCGATTGCGCATCGGCGCGCGGCTGATGGCGGCCGCTTCGGTTGTGATGCTGCTGCTCGCGCTGACGGTCGGTCTGCGCGTGTGGACGCTCGCGACACCCGTGCTCGTGATGGGCTTCTGCGCCGGCGCGATGTATCCGACGCTGATGGCGAAGGGCAACTCGCTGTTTCCGCACATCGCTGGGCTGACGAGCGCGATTCTCGGCTGCGCGCTGTTGCTGGTGTCCTCGGCGATGATGGGGCTGGCCGGCTTCGTGTCGGTGCAGGTGCTCACGCCGCTCGCGCTGTTCTTCGTGGTCCTCGCGTTCGTCGTCGTGGTAATGGTGACGAAGCTGCTGCGCCATCTCGAGCAGGTACAGCCCGCGGCCGCGGCGACCGCGAGCGGTAACGCAGCGTGAGCCGGCACATGAGCCTGAGCGAACGCCAGACCTTTATCTGTACACGCGAGCACCGATGAGCGGCATGCGCGAGCGCGTCTGCGCGTCCGCTTCCGAGCGGATCGATCCGACCGTGTGGAAGGTCGTGGCGGTCGTGTCGACCGGTTCGTTCATGTCGCAGATGGACTCGACGCTCGTCAACGTGTCGCTGTCGACGATCGGCCATACGCTCGATGCGTCGATCGCCACCGCGCAGTGGATCGTCAGCGGCTACCTGCTCGCGATGGCGTTGATGTTGCCGCTCAACGGCTGGCTGGTCGACCGCATCGGCGCGAGGCGGCTGTACCTGTTCTGCTTTTCGACGTTCACGATAGCGTCGATGCTGTGCGGCGCGGCGCAGACGATCGGCGAGCTGATCGGCGCGCGCATCTTCCAGGGCCTCGTCGCCGGTGTGCTCGTACCGATGGCGCAGATGATGATCGGACGAGTGGCCGGCAGGAACCTCGAGCGCGTGATGGGCTTCACCGCGCTGCCCATTCTGCTCGGTCCGATTCTCGGCCCGGTGCTGGCCGGGCTCGTCCTCGCGCACGCGAGTTGGCCGTGGCTGTTCTTCATCAATGCGCCGGTGGGCGCTGTCGGCATTGCGATGGCGGTGTTGCTGTTGCCGCACGATACCCCTGCGTCGCAGAAGCGGCCGTTCGATTTCACCGGCTTCGCGCTGATCTCCCCCGGGCTGGTCGCACTCGTCTATGGACTTCAGAACGCGTTGCGCGCGGTGGGCCTCGCGTGGCTGCTTGCGGGCGCCGTGTTTCTCGCCGGCTTCGTGCTGTACGCGTTGCGCAAAGGCGATGCCGCGCTGATCGACGTGCGCATGTTTGCAAGACGTACGTTCTCGGTCGCGGCACTCGCGCAGTTCTCTGCGAACGGGATCATGTATGGACGACAGCTTGCAGTGCCGCTTTTTCTGATCGCGGGCTGCGGTTTGTCGGCCGCGCACGCGGGCGGCCTGCTCGCGGCGACCGGCGTCGGCATGATGTGCTCGTTCCCGCCGATCGGCTGGTTGACCGAGCGGCTCGGTTGCCGCGCGCTCGCGGCGGGCGGCGCATTGCTGGCGTTTCTGAGCACGCTGGTGTTTCTGTGGATGAGCATCGCTTCGTTCTCCACCGGATGGGCCGCTGTCAGTCTGTTCCTTGCGGGCGTCGGTCAGGGAACGATCAGCGTGCCGTCGATCTCGGCCGCGTATTCGTCGATCGCGAGAGAACGGCTCGCGGTCGCGAATACGGCGTTGAACATCGCGCAGAGAGTGGGCGGCCCGTTCGCCACGACGCTGCTTTCGATGGCGATCGCGTTGACGCTGCATGGTGCTTCGGATGTACAGCCCAGCCGATTTCTGCCGATGTTCGTGCTGCTAGCCGCGCTGCATTTGCTGTGCTTTGCGGCGACGATGTGTCTGCCGGTTCGGGTTCGCAGGGCGTAGGACGCCCGAGCGCACATTCCCGCGCCCGTGCGTCAGAGTAGTCGCAAGCCCCCGTCACACTCGATCACCGCCCCCGTCATAAACGTGTTCTCCAGCAGAAACTGCAGCGCGTGAGCGACATCGTCGGCCTGGCCGACGCGCCGCACCGGTAGCGTTTCGCTTTGCTGCCGGAATACCTCGCTTTTCACGTTCGCGGGGAATCTGTCCCACCACGGCGTATCGATCACCCCCGGCGACACCGCGTTCACGCGCAGCGGCGCCAGCTCGCGCGCGAGCGTGCCGATCATGCTTTCGAGCGCGCCGTTGATCGCGCCCAGACCCGCCGTGCCCGGATTCGCGATGCGCGCCGAAATCGCGGTCAGAAACGTGATGCTGCCGTCGCGACGCAGGGTGGGCAGCGCGCGCTGCGCCGCTTCGAGCTGCGGCCAGAACTTGGCCTCGAAGCCGCGCCGCAGCGCGGCCAGATCCAGCTCGGCAAAAGGCCCCGCGCCTTCGCCGCCCGACAGCGTCATCACCAGATGATCGATCCGGCCGAGCCCGCCGAAGAAGCGTTCGAGCGCCGCGCGATCGGTGCAATCGAGCGCGTCGCCCGTCACCTGTCCGCCGATGCCGCTCAGCGCATCGTCCAGCTTGGCGCGGTCGCGCCCCACCGCGACGACGCTCGCACCAGCCGCCGCGAGCCGCTTCACCGTCGCGAGCCCAACACCCGACGAGCCACCCAGCACCACGACCTTCTGATTTTGCCAGTTCATTTCATTGCTCCTGAGAGTGAACGGAAGACCCCGTGGCAGTAGAATGCGCGGTGCGGGCCCATCATTCAAATCGTTTAACGTCATGGCCAACATCATTGAAAATGATTTTCGGCGCTTCGACCTGAACCTGCTGCTGACCTTCCGCGCGTTGCTGGAAGAGCGCAGCGTCACGCGTGCCGCGCAGCGGCTGTTTCTTGGGCAACCGGCGGTCAGCGGCGCGCTGAAACGCTTGCGCGAGACCTTCGGCGACGAGCTGTTCGTGCGCACACCCCAAGGCATGACGCCGACGCCGCGCGCGCTCGAACTCGCGCGGCAGATCGAGCCATTCCTGCAATCGCTGCATCAGGCGCTCACGCAGCCGTCCGTGTTCGATCCGGCCCGCGCGCAGCGGGTGTTCCGCATCGGCCTCAGCGATTCACTCGAACTGCTGCTGATGCCGGAGATCATGGCGCGCCTCGCGGTGGCGGCGCCCGGCGTGAAGCTCATCGCGCGCTCCACCGATTCGACGCGCGCCGCCGCGATGCTCGACGACGGCGCGATCGAACTCGCAGTCGGCGTGTTTCGCGAGTGCGTGCCGTGGCAGCGACTCATGCCGCTGTTTTCATGGCGCTTCGTGAGCGTCTACAACCCGAAGCTCGTCAGGACGCGTCGCAAGCATTTGTCGATGGACGAATTTCTGCGCCACCGCCATGTGCTGACTTCGTTCAGCGCCGAACTGCGCGGCTTCATCGATGAACGACTGGAGCTGCAGGGACTGAAGCGCGAGGTCGTATTTTCGAGTTCGAACTTCGCGACCAGTCCGTTCATCGTGCAACGCACGGCGGCGATCGCGACCGTTCCGGAGTTCATCGGCCGCGTGTGGCGCGATACGCTCGGTCTCGCGCTCAGTCCGTTGCCATTCGAGGTGCCGGGCTACGAAGTTTCGTTGATGTGGGCCGCGGCGCACGATCACGACCCGGCGCTCGCATGGTTGAAGCGGGAGTTCGCTGACGCGTTCGGCACGGCTGACAGCGCTGCGCGTGCGGCTAACTGACAGCGACGTGTGCTACGTTTCATAAGCGTCACATTGCGTTGCGTTTCGTTCCGCCGCTTCGCCATCGCCCGTTCAAGTCAGGAGGAAATCCCGATGACTCAGCACATCGCAAAAGGCACTTTCATCGTCTCCCTTCAACCGATGCCGTTCGAAAACGCGGAGACCGAATCGAAGCTAGGCCGCATGTCGATCGACAAGCAGATCTCCGGCGATCTCGCCGCGACCACCCAAGGGCAAATGCTGAGCGCGATGACGAACGTCAAAGGCTCGGCCGGCTATGTCGCGCTCGAACAGGTCACGGGCACGCTGGCGGGCAAGCAGGGCACGTTCGTGCTGCAGCATATCGGCGTGATGAATCGCGGTGTTGCGTCGCTCGCGGTGACGGTCGTGCCCGATTCGGGCACGGGCGAGCTGAGCGGCATTGAAGGCGAGTTCAAGATCGACATCGTCGATGGCGCGCATTCGTACGAGTTCACTTATCGGCTGCCCGGCGCTTGACATGCCGAACATGATTCGCGAGCAGACATGACCCGACTGTTCGGCGTCATGGGCGCGATCGTTTCGCTGGTCGCGTTTCTGCCTTATGGACTTGCGATCTGGCGCGGCAGCGTACGTCCTCATCTGTTCACGTGGCTGGTCTGGTCGGTCGTCACGGCAATTGCGGCTGTCGGGCAATTCGTCGCCGGTGCAGGCCCTTCGGCGTGGTCCACGGCGGCGATCGCGGCCACCTGCTTCTTCGTTCTCGTGGCGAGCGTCTTTCGGGGCGAGCGGCAGCGGACCGCTTTTGATTGGCTTTGCCTCGTCGCGGCGTTGTCGGCTATTCCGCTCTGGATACTCACCAATGATCCGACGTTGTCGATCTGTCTTGTCACGCTGATCGAACTCGTCGGCCTCGGGCCGACGGTGCGCAAGACCATTCTTGATCCGTGGAGTGAGAGTCTTTTGTACTTTGCGCTATGTGTTCTTAAATACGGGCTCGCGATTCTTGCGGTGCCGAAATGGAGTGTGGCCGTGGCGTTTTATCCGGCCGTGAATATCGTGGCGTCCATCGGGATCTGTTCGTTGATGGTGGTGCGCAGGCGGCAGGTAGGGGCCTATTCCGCGCGGTCGCAGTGAATCACCCCGATTCGCCTGTGCGCGTCGCCGCGAACATCGTCATGCGCTGCAAGATCCACGCGAGCAGTTCGTGCGCGGCCGCGACGAGCGGCCGCCCGGATTTCACCAGCACGCGCGCCTTCGTGCCTAGAAATAGCGCGTGGTCGATCGGCACGGTCACCAGTTCGCCAGCCTGAATCTCGCGCGAGGCCGCGAATTCTCCGATCAGCGTCGCGAAGTTTTCATCGGCGACAAACCGCTTGAGTGCCGTCAGGGAATTGGTGGTGAGCGTCGCGCGGATCTCAACGTGTTCGACGAACGCGAGCATCGTTGCGAGGTGCCCGATGCCGAACGTGCTCGGCATCAACGCCAGCGGCCACGCGAGCAGATCGTCGATCGTGGCGGGCTTGCCGCGCCGCGCGAGCGGATGGTCGCGGCGCACCAGCAACACCACGGGCTGCGCGGAACTCGCGCGATATTCGACGCGCGGATGCGGCGGCGGATTGAACGCGAGTCCGATATGCGCGCGGCTTTCCGCAACTGCATCGAGCACGTCGTCGACCGGCAGCACGGTCAGGCCGATATCGACCTTCGGGTATTGCACACAGAACGGCGTGATGACCTCGGCAATCAGCGCATCCACGTAACCCTCGCTGACGGCCAGATCGACGCGGCCTTGCTGCAAGCCGCGCAACGCGTGCAGCTGATCCTCCAACTTCTCCTGCTGCGCGCGATAGCCGCGCCAGAACTCCAGCAGATGCGCCGCCGCCTCGGTGGGCCGGACGCCGCGCGCCTGCCGCTCGAACAGCTGCACGCCCAGTTCGTCTTCGAGCAGCTTGATCTGCCGCGTGATCACCGAGGGCGACGTGTTGAGGCTGTCTGCGGCGCCGCGGATCGTGCCGTGCCCGAGCACCTCGTGGAAATAGCGCAGCCGCTGCTGATTGATTTCGCGCATCGCACCCCCGTTTGCGTATAGCTTCGTTGCCCTCGGAGGAACGATATGTGAACTTTGTTGCTATTGCTAGCAAGGATTGCCCTGGTCAGGATGGTGTTGCGCACGATGCGCATCACATCTATTGCATGCGACCAGATCAGGCGCCAAAGCGCTGCCCCCGGTCGACACACATTCGGAGACAGACATGGCGGCCATTCTTCCCACCGCGCGAAGCGGCGACGCTTCGGCGCTCTACAGCAAGATCAACGCGCGTTTGCTGCCGTTTCTTCTCATCTGCTATCTGTTTGCTTACCTCGATCGCGTGAACGTCGGCTTCGCGAAGCTGCAGATGCAGACCGATCTCGGCTTCTCCGATGCCGCTTACGGTGTGGGCGCGGGCATCTTCTTCATCGGCTATGTGCTGTTCGAGCTGCCGAGCAATCTGCTGCTGCCGCGCATTGGCGCGCGCAAGACTTTCGGCCGCATTCTCGTTCTCTGGGGCATCACATCGGCCTGCATGCTGTTCGTGCGCAGCGTGCCGGCGTTCTACGCGATGCGCTTCCTGCTTGGCGTGTTCGAGGCCGGCTTCGCGCCGGGCATGATCTTCTATCTGTCACGCTGGTACGGGCCGTCGCGCATGGCGCGCGCGATTGCGATGGTGTTTCTGGCCGGGCCGATCGGCGGGATTGTCGGCGGCCCGGTTTCGGCGGCGATCATGAGCACGCTCGCAGGTAAGGCCGGGCTCGCCGGCTGGCAATGGATGTTTCTCGTCGAAGGCTTGCCGTGCATCGTGCTCGGCATCGCGACCTTCCTCTATCTGCCTGACCGCCCGGCCGACGCCTCGTGGCTCAGCGACGCCGACAAGCGTCAGCTGGAAGCCGAAGTCGGCGTGGCGCAGGCTCATGGCACTTCATTTCGACACGTGCTGCGCGATCGCAAGGTCTATGTGCTGGCGTTCGCCTACTTCTGCATCATTGCCTCGATCTATGCGATCAGCTTCTGGCTGCCCGCCATCCTGAAGGCTCAGGGCGTGAGCGACCTGATCACGCTCGGCTGGTACACGTCGATTCCGTACGTTGCCGCGGCGGCGGGCATGCTCTATATGGGCTCGCGTTCGGACCGGCTCGGCGAGCGGCGCCTGCATTGCGCGGCGCCTGCGGCCGCCGCCGCGTTGCTGCTGGCCGCCTGCGCGGCCGCGGGCAATCATCTCGCGCTCACGCTGACGCTGCTCACGCTCGTGACGATGGCGCTGTGGATGGCCTACACGGTCTTCTGGGCGATTCCGCCCGAGTACGTCAAGGGGCCTGCCGCCGCGGGCGGCATCGCACTCATCAACACCATCGGACTTTCTGGCGGCTTCTGGGGGCCCGCGGCCATCGGCTGGATCAAGACGGCGGCCGGCAGCCTGCAACCTGCGCTGCTGGCAATGGCTGGCGTGTCGCTGCTTGCCGCGCTGCTGATCCTCCCGCTCCGGCTCGCTGCCACGAAGCCCTGACCTTGTGCCGCGCTTTCAAGGCGCGCCACGGAACCATTCGATTAGCCATCCTTTATCAACGAGGTAACGGGAAATGAAGATTCTCATCGCAGGCTTCCAGCACGAAACCAACACGTTCGCCCCGACCAAAGCAAGCTGGCAGAGCTTCGTTCAGGGCGAGGGCTTTCCGCCGCTCGCGCGCGGCTCCGGCGTGCTCGCGCTGCGTGACGTGAACGTCCCCGCTGGCGGCTTCATTCAGGCGGTGGAAGCGGCGGGCCATACGCTCGTGCCGGTGATCTGGGCAGGCGCGAGCGCCTCCGCGCACGTGACAGAAAACGCCTATGAGCGCATCGCACGTGAAATCCTCGAGGCCGTGCAGCGCGGGGGTTTCGACGCCATCTATCTCGACCTGCACGGCGCGATGGTCACCGAGCATCTCGACGACGGCGAAGGCGAACTGCTCGCGCGCGTGCGGGCGATCGTCGGCCGCGAAATCCCGCTGGTGGTCTCGCTCGATCTGCACGCCAACGTGACCGAGCAGATGTTCACGCACGCGGATGCGATGGTCGCGTATCGCACCTATCCCCATGTCGACATGGCCGACACCGGCGCTCGCGCCGCGCAAATCCTGATGCGCCTCGCAACAGAGCCGGAGCGTGGCCTCAAGCGCATGGTGCGCCGCATTCCGTTCCTGATCCCCGTCAATGGCATGTGCACGCTCGCTGAACCGGCACGCGGCACGTACGATCGTCTCGCGGCACTGGAACGCGACGGCGTCGTCTCGCTGTCGTTCGCGCCAGGATTTCCGGCGTCCGATTTCCCCGAATGTGGCGCGGCGGTCTGGGGCTACGGCTTCGACGAGGCCGCCGTGACCGCCGCCGTCGATGCGCTGGCCTCGACCATCGTCGCGCAGGAGCGCGACTGGGAAGTGCGCTTCCTCGACCCGGACGCCGCCGTGCGCGAAGCGATGCGGCTTGCCGAACATGCGACTGGACCGGTCGTGATCGCCGATACGCAGGACAACCCGGGCGTGGGCGGCGATTCGAACACGATGGGTCTCGTGCGCGCGCTGCTGCGTCACGGTGCGAGCGATGCCGCCGTCGGCCTGATCTGGGATCCGCGAGCGGCGGCGAAGGCGCACGAAGCGGGGCTCGGCGCGACGATCAAGCTAGAACTCGGGGGCGGCTCCGGCGTACCAGGGGACGCGCCGCTCGCCGGGCGCTTCGTTGTCGAGCACCTCTCCCACGGGCGGGTGCGCTTCGATGGGCCGATGATGAACGGCATGTGGACCGATATCGGGCCGGTGGCGTGCCTGCGCATCGACGGCGTCAGGATTGCGGTCAGCTCGGTCAAGATGCAGATCTTCGACCGCAATCTCTATCGCGCGGCCGGCATCGAACCCGAACGGATGAAGATTCTCGTCAACAAGAGTTCGGTTCACTATCGCGCCGACTTCGACGCGATTGCCGCCGCCCATCTGGTGGCGAAAGCGCCCGGCCCGATGGCCGCCGACCCCGCCGATCTGCCGTGGCAGCGGCTTGATCCGCGCCTGCGGCTGCGGCCGAACGGCGCGTCGTTGGGCGAGCTGCGCGGTAGTGCCGAGCGCGCGGCCAGTAATGGTGCACGGTGATTTCGACGAGTTTCGTATCGTTGTGTATCCACCGGGCAACCCGACATACACGGTTGCAAAAGTCGGGGTTCGCGGAAACAGGCGGGATACATGAGGGGGTTCAAATACGTCCATGCCAGTCGGCGGTGCCGCAAAGCAAAGCGGACGTCGACGTGACTGGACGCTCGTGCCACGCAACCGTGGTCTGAACCAACTCAATTGCTCTCAGGTGGATACCATGAAACTCATCAAGTCGCTGGTCGTTGCCGCTGTTGTCGCTGTCCCCGTCGTTTCGTTCGCGCAGTCCAACGCGCCGCTTACGCGTGCCCAGGTTCGCGCGGAACTGGTCCAACTCGAAAAGGCGGGTTACAACCCGGCCGCGGATTACAACACCTATCCGCAGGATATCCAGGCCGCCGAGGCGCGCGTGAGCGCGCTGAACGGCGCGGCGGCGTCGGCATATGGCGGGGCGGCGAACGGGTCGTCGGCGGCCGGAGCCGGCGCGGTCAAGGTCCCGGCTCTGTCACAGCAACAGGACGTTGCCGGCCTCGCCACGGTCTACGCGCATCATTGAGGTGGGGCGAGCGCTGCCCATGTGGGCGGCGGCAATGGAAGACGGCCCGCTTCGAGCGGGCCGTCGCGCATGCACCATCGAATCGCTTCGAGGATATTCACCCCGCCGCAAACCTTTCTACCCTTTTCACCTGCCTCGGCAAAACGATATACATCCCCCACGCCACGACAAGAATCGCGCGCAGCGCATCCGCGGCATGACTGGGCAATGAAATTCCGACATCGGCAATCGCGACGCTTCCAGGCACCGACCAGAGATACGTGGTGAGCCCGAGCGACACCGCGCGCCAGAAGCCGAAACGCTCCGAGCCGGCGAAAGCATGCGCGGCCAGGCCGCTGCGCACCATGTATCCGGCGATCGGCAGACTCACCAGCAGGTAGATCACAAGCGCGACGATCGCCGGCATCGCCGCAATCACCGTCGACCATGCCGGTGAACTCTTCGCGCCCTCAGACGTAATCACGTGCTCGGAAAATTGCATCAGCGGCACCGCCGTGCGCGGCATCAGAAAGTGAAACGCCACCACGGCGACGATGAAAAGCAGCGTACTCGCGAGCCCCTGACGCCAGGCGCACGACCACCACACATACAGACGACGCCCGAAACCGATCGCGCGCCCGACGCTGAACATTGCGCCTCTATCCCTCAGCGCCGCAACGCACACCAGCACGACGAACAGCACCGCAGCGAAAACCAGCGCATGAGGGCTCAAAATGAAAGTACCCACACCGTGTTCCATCGAGGCCGCACCCGAAGCCGACGACGTCGTCGAAAAGTTCTGCAGATGGTGAGCGATATAGTCCGCGGGATCGAGCGCCTGCGACGAATCGTGCGTTGCCATCTCACCTCCGCATGTCGTGAATCACGGTGCAAGTCATCACGTTCTTCAGCATAGACGGCACGTGGCGTCATCGCGTTTCGCAGCGAGCGATCTGATTGTGCCTTCCTTTTGTCCGATATTCATCAGGTCGCCGCAAATAGCGTGGATTACACTGGTTTTCGCTATGCGACTTTAGAGCGTGGCCGACCCACGAAGTCACCATTGCGCGGACTTTCGTGCATCCCTTCCGCACGTATCCGCCGACGCCGAGCGAATCACGACTGCTTGGTGAAAGCCGTTCGCAGCTCACTACTTTGGCCCACACCTGGTCCTTCAAACGACAGCGACCACGCATTGCTGCGGCCATTTGTTAATCGACTATTTTCGTTTTTTTCAATCAGGCGCCTGTGATCCAGGCCGCTCGTAGGCCCTTGCACGCCAGGATTTCACGCGTCCGATTCGTCGTTGACAAGGAGATGACGATGAACACCCGGCATTTGAGCATTTGGTCAGCTATGGCCGTTGTACTTCTCTCGCTGAGCGGCACCGCGCAGGCCGGTGGTGACAATCGTGGCGGTGGTGGGCTTTGTTCGAACGCAACGCTAAGAGGACCCTATGGGTTCATCGGTCACGGAGTCATCCTCGGCTTGCTGGATTCGAACAACGTGCTGCATCCGTTCGCGACCCAGTCGATCCTCGATGACGTCGCGCTCGTGACATTCGACGGCAACGGCAAATTCACCCGCACCGATTTCGGCAGCATCAACGGCGTGCCGAAAGGCGGGCAGACCACCTTCAATCCGTTTCAGAAAGGCACTTATAAGGTGAATGCCGATTGCACCGGCACGATGTCGATCGTCTATATCGCGGGAGGAGCCGTGCCTGCCGGCGTCGAGACCGATCTGAATATCGTGGTCACTTCGGACGGGACCCAGGTCGAATCCGTCGTCTATCGGGCGAGCATCCCGTCAGCCGCGTCGGCCCCAGACGGCTTCAGCTGTTCGATGGATTGCGTGCAAGGGGTGCAGGAGGCGTTCGAAGGGAAGAAGGTTCTGGTCTACGGCTTCCGGTAGCCGGGTACCGATGGACCGGATGGATTCAAGCGCGCCGCCGGCTTTTCAACCGGCGGCACGCGCGCTTCGTCGATGCTTCGCTCAGTGCCCTTGCCGCTGGCCCACCGCGACCGGCGCATGCCTGGTCTGGCGGCTCAGCATCAGCGTCACGACCGCCGACACCGCCAACGTCGCGCCGACCACATAGAGCCCCGCCGTATAGCCACCCGTCACGTTCTTGAGCCAGCCGATCGCAAACGGCCCGACGAAGCCGCCGAGGTTGCCGATCGAGTTGATCATCGCAATCCCCGCCGCCGCCCCGGCGCCCGACAGGAACATACTCGGCATCGCCCACAGTGGCGCCTTCGCGGCGCTGATGCCGACGTTCACGACGACGAGCGCAAGCACGATCATCAACGCCGTGCTCGCGTTGCCGGCGAACACGAAGCCTACGCACGCAAGCGCGCACGGAATCACGACGTGCCATGTACGTTCGTCGGTACGATCCGAGTGCTTCGCCCATAGCACCATCGCGATCACCGCGAGCACGCTCGGCACACCGGCAAGCAGCCCGGTTTCGAACGTGCCGAAACCATATTGGCGGATGATCAGCGGCGCCCACAAGCCGAGCGTATACAGTCCCGCCGAGGTGCCGAAGTAGATCAGCGCGAGTGCGAGCACGCGCGGATCGCGCAACGCGCTGAGCGCGCCGGCCGTGTGGCCTGCCTGCGCGTGTCGCGCGTCGGCTTCGAGCTTCAGTTTCGCGATCAGCCAGTCGCGCTCTTCGGGCTGCAGCCATTCGGCTTGCGCGGGCTTGTCGGTCAGATACTTGAGCACGCAGAAGCCGAGGATGATCGCCGGCAAGGCTTCGAGTATGTAGAGCATCTGCCAGTCGGCGAGTCCGGCGATCGGCGGCAGTTTCATGATCGCGCCGGAAATCGGCGAGCCGATCGCGGTCGAAATCGGCGCGGCGGCCATGAACCACGCCGCCGCGACCGCACGCTGCCGGGTCGGAAACCACAGGCTCAGATACAGGATGATGCCGGGAAAGAAGCCCGCTTCGGCGACGCCGAGAATGAAGCGCAGCGCGTAGAAGCTGTTCGGCCCGACGACGAACGCCGACGCGAGCGACACGAGCCCCCACGACACCATCACACGAGCAATCCAGCGGCGCGCGCCGACCTTGTGCAGGATCAGGTTCGACGGCACTTCGAACAGAAAATAGCCGATAAAGAAGAGGCCGCCGCCGAGTCCGAACGCGGTCGGCGAAAGGCCTTGTTCATCGACAACGCGGCGAAGCCCACATTCACGCGATCGAGAAAGCTCACGAAGTACAACAGCATGACGAACGGGATGATCCGCAGCATCAGCTTGCGGGACACCCGGCTTTCGAGTTCCGAAGTCATTGTCTCCTCCTTCTGCGCGCGGCAGTGGACCGCGCGCGAGCCTCGCGCCGGCCGACGTTGGGCCGAGCTAGTCGAGTCAAGGTTGGGTGCCGGCCACGTGGTGGCCGGGGCGTAGACCGCGCGCCTGGGTTGCGCGCGGTTCCCGCTCGGTACTGGTCAATTCAAGCGAAGTCACCGCTCAAGCCGCGTTCGCCGCGGGCGTCGCCGCCTGCTCGATGAACGCGCATACGGCCGCCGTGACCTGCGCGGTCGTAGCGGTGCCGCCGAGGTCGCGGGTATGCAGCGACTTGTTCGCGGTGACCGCTTCGACGGCCTGCATTACGCGCGTGGCCGCGTCGAATTCGCCGAGGTGTTCGAGCAGCATCACGACCGACCAGAACGTGCCGACCGGATTCGCGAGCCCCTTGCCCATGATGTCGAACGCGGAGCCGTGGATCGGCTCGAACATCGACGGATAGCGGCGCTCGGGATCGATGTTGCCGGTCGGCGCGATGCCGAGGCTGCCCGCGAGCGCGGCTGCGAGGTCGCTGAGAATATCGGCGTGCAGATTGGTGGCGACGATCGTGTCGAGCGTGGCGGGGCGATTGACCATGCGCGCGGTCGCCGCATCGACGAGTTCCTTATCCCACGTGACGTCCGGAAACTCCTTCGAGATTTCGAGCGCGATCTCGTCCCACATCACCATCGCATGACGCTGCGCGTTGCTCTTCGTGATCACGGTCAACAGCTTGCGCGGACGCGACTGCGCGAGGCGGAACGCGAAGCGCATGATGCGCTCGACGCCGGCGCGCGTCATGATCGACACGTCGGTCGCGGCTTCGATCGGATGGCCCTGATGCACGCGGCCGCCGACGCCCGAATATTCTCCCTCGGAGTTTTCGCGAACGATGACCCAGTTCAGGTCCTCGGGCTTGCAGTACTTCAGCGGTGCGTCGATGCCGGGCAGGATGCGCGTCGGGCGCACGTTCGCGTATTGATCGAAGCCCTGGCAGATCTTCAGACGCAGACCCCATAGCGTGATGTGGTCGGGAATGTCCTTGTCGCCCGCCGAGCCGAACAGGATCGCATCCTTGTTACGGATCGCGTCGAGCCCGTTGCCCGGCATCATCACACCGTGCTGGCGATAGTAGTCGCCGCCCCAGTCGAAGTTCTCGAACTCGAACGTGAAGGCGCGGGTGGTTTTCGCGAGCGCTTCGAGCACCTGTGCGCCGGCCGGCACGACCTCCTTGCCGATGCCGTCGCCGGGAATGGTTGCGATGCGATAGGTCTTCATGTCTGCGTCCTGTGCTTGGTGAATGGCGTGAGTGGACTCTAGCGCGCTCGCACGGGTAAAAACCGGTGCTAAACTCAAAGCATCTTTAACTTGCATTCACAAATGCGAAGGCGTGGAAAAGACGATGCGCGACACCGTGCAGCCAGCGGATCTGAGCTTTTTCTCGACGCTCGCCGCGAGCGGCAGTCTCAGCGCGGCCGCGCGCGAACTGGGGCTGACCGCGGCCGCGGTCAGCAAGCGCCTCACGCAGATGGAGCAGCGCGCGGGCGTTGCGCTCGTGAACCGCACGACGCGCCGCATGATGCTGACGCCCGAAGGCGAGCTATACCTCGAACGCGCGCGGCGGATTCTCGACGAGCTCGACGAGCTGGCCGAATTGCTCGGCTCGGCGAAGAAGACACCTAAGGGTTTGCTGCGCGTGAACGCGACGCTCGGCTTCGGGCGCAGCCATATCGGGCCGGCGATTTCGCGCTTCGTCGCGCGGTATCCGCAGGTGTCGGTTCAACTGCAGTTGTCGGTCACGCCCCCGCCGCTCACCGACGACAGCTTCGACGTCTGCATCCGCTTCGGCGAGCCGCCCGATACGCGCGTGGTCGCACGCCGGCTTGCGCCGAACCGGCGTCTGCTGTGCGCGGCGCCGTCGTATCTCGCGGCGCACGGTACGCCTCTCACGGCGCACGATCTGACGCGCCACAACTGCATCGGCATTCGCCAGGGCGACGAAGCGTATGGCGTGTGGCGGCTGACTTCTGGGCGCGGCGCCGCGCGCAAGACCGAGGCGGTGCGCATCAAGGGAACGCTGACCACCAACGACGGCGAGATCGCCGTCAAATGGGCGCTCGAAGGACACGGCATTCTGCTGCGCGCGGAATGGGACATCCGGCAGTATCTGGCGGAGGGGTCGCTGGTTCAGTTGCTGCCTGATCACGACACGCCGAATGCGGATATCTTCGCGGTGTATTCACCACGGCATCAGATGTCGAATCGGATTCGCGCGTTTGTCGAGTTTATTGCGCGGGAGTTGGGGGGTGAGGTGGGGATGGTTGTGTAGTGCTGCGGAGCGGGTGACTCGAGGTCGAGCTACTCGACACATCGCGACACATTGATCGGGAGGCTGTTTCTTGCTCGCTAGCAACCAAGCGCATCTGATTGGGAATGGCCAGTGCGTTACACGCGTTCATGCTGTTGTGAGCATTTCGCGGTCTTCCTTATGGAAAAGGGGAGACCGGGTCCAAGGCAATGTCCTCATCGCCAAAGGAACCGTAATAGCTACATTCGACAGCAATGGACGCTATGGAAATCACACGAACGGAACCAGCCACGCGGCAATTTATCTCGGGCAAACACTGGATGGAATCACTGTAATTGACCAGTGGAATGGACATACCAAACAACCTCCGCATCGGCGTACTATCCATTTCCGTCGCGGCCATGGAACGCCTGTTAATCGGATATTATGTTGTCGAATAAGGCGGTCTTCCTGGCAGTTTGCCTCGTGGCAACGAGCGCCGCGGGTGCGTCGCCAACACGGGTCAGGTTCAAAATGCCCAAGCGTGCTTTCTGCGGGAGGGCAACATCATGTTCTGGATAACGCATCCCTGTTCGATGGTCCTCCAGAGGAGGCGGCGGACCTTATTCCTGAGCCGGGAAAAACATCTAACCAGTGGGATTTAACGGGCGTCGACCCCTATCTGGTATGCCGCTACCACGGCACTAACAGCACTCTTGTGATTCATGCTGTTGGTGCTCGGACCTGTGAAGCCACCAGCAAACCCTTTGCGGTTCACTGCACCTCTCGTTAAATGGACTGGGTAACCGCAAAATGGCGACCCGGCTCACAGTCGCTGCGGTTGCTGCCTAGATGCCGTTGGCACACGGCAAAGTTTGCATCACATTAACTCAACACTTGATACTGACGACCTTGAGCCTCCGACACCGCAACTCCCTCTGACTGAACAAACGACGCGCGTGTTCGTACGCCGGAATGGCCTGTACGACTGGAATCTGTAGCACGAAAATCGCGGTCGCCACAGTCTGTAAACAGACCCCGCCTGTTTTCACTGCACATCACTGGCTATCGAATAAAACTCCCCGATAACGTAAAGTTGAGAAACCAAACCCCGATCCCACTCCTTGACTCACCAAGGCCGGACCTGACCAAGCCGGGTAACGATGCCGAGACCAGACCCTGCGCCGTACCGCAGCCCGAGAACCCCGACGACACGGCGGCGCCGGCGTCTTCTGATCATCGGCTCGATCGTGCTCATCGCCGCGCTCGGCTGGATGCTCGCGTTGATTCTCGAGCCCGCGTTCCAGCGCACCATCGTCATCACCTCCGGCGCGGACGGCGGCATTTACCGCAGCTTTGCCGATCGCTACGCGCCGCTGCTCAAGCGTGAAGGCATCAAGCTCGACATCCGCAGTTCGTCGGGTTCGGTCGAAAACTACCAGCGCCTCGCGGACCCGGACAGCGCCTATCAGGTCGGCTTCATCCAGTCGGGCATGACCAGTCCGAAAGACACGGACAATCTGCAAACCATCGCCGCCGTGTCGTACGAGCCGATCTGGGTGTTCTATCGCGGCGACGCGACGATCGACCGGCTGTCGCAACTGCGCGGCAAGCGCATTTCGATCGGCGTGCCGGGCAGCGGGCTGCTCAACGTCTCGCAGGTGCTGCTCGGCTACAGCGGCGTCACGAGTCAGAACTCGACGCTGCTGCAGATGGACGCGAACGCCGCATACGAAGGGCTGGAAAGCGGTCAGATCGACGCGGCGTTCTTCATCGGCCGGCCCGACGCCGACATGCAGCACACGCTGCTGACCAGCAACCTGAAGCTGATGAGCTTCGCGCAGGCCGATGCACTGGCGCAAAAATTCCCGTCGCTTTCGAAGATCGTATTACCGCGCGCCTCGACGAGCGTCGCCGACGATCTGCCGCGCAGCGACGTCACGCTGCTCGCGGCGACGGCGCTGCTGGTGTCGAAGGACGCGCTGCATCCGGCGCTCGTCTATCTGCTGCTCGACGCGGCGCGCACGGTGCACGGCGGCGAGGACTACTTCACGCCCCTCGGCACGTTCCCGAATCTGAACACCGAAGAATTCCCGATCTCCGACGAAAGCGTGCGCTACTTCAAATCGGGCCGGCCGTTTCTGTATCGCTACCTGCCGTTCTGGCTCGCGAGTCTGATCGAACGGCGGCTGCTGATTCTGGTGCCGTTCCTCGCGCTGCTGATCGGCCTCGCGCAGGCGCTGCCGCGCATGCTCGAAGCGCGTATGAAGAAACGCCTGTTCGTGTGGTACCGCGCGATCAAGGCGCTGGAGGACGAAGTGTGGAAGAACGCCGAGCCGACTCGCGCCCAGATCGCGCAATGGAGGGACGAGATTGAAAACATCGACGCGAACGCTAGCCAGATCCGGATTCCGTACCGCTACTTTCAGGACGTTTACGCGCTGAAGCAGGCGATCGGCGTCGTGCGCGACCGGATCGCGCATGTGGCGCAGAAGATGGAGAAGTAAAAACGCTGTTCGCTTATCCCTGCGCGTTTCCCGGGTATTCACCACCGCCGAACCGGTTGATTTTTCGCGCGCCCTCACCGCAGGGTCGCTTGCCGCAGCGCAAGAAGAAAATCTCTGTGAAACCGGTCGAACGATAGGCCGATTTAATTGGCGTGCTCGCGAATCGCATCCTGTAATGGACTCCTGCCGTGCGCGTACCGTCCATCCAGTCTGCCGCGCACTACCCGGAGAGCGCCCATGTCGCAGCCTGAGCCGAATGTCGACGAAGTAGTCCGCAGCATCGCCGAAGAAACCGACACGCCGACCGAAACGGTGTCCCGCATGTACGCCGATACGCTCGCCGAATTCCGGAGCGAGGCGCGCGTGTTCGACTACGTTCCGCTGTTCGCCGCGAAGAAGGTCCGCAACGAGCTTCGCCAGAAGCATTCTCGCAAGCACTGACAGGCTGTAGGCGGCGATGCATCGGTTCACCGCACTGCCGCACGCGTCGTGGCTCCAGATTTGGCGATCATGGTGGAGCTAACAATCACGTCGCAAATTTTCTATGCTGGCGGTTCCATAGCTTTCCAAAGGAGCCGCCCACATGTCCGCCCCGCTGCAGATTCGCGCCGTCACCCGTGACGATTTCGATGCATGGCTGCCGCTGTGGAACGCCTACAACGCGTTTTATGGCCGCTCGGGCGAGACCGCGTTGCCGCGCGAGATCACGCAGATCACGTGGAATCGCTTTTTCGATGGCTACGAGCCGATGCATGCGTTCGTCGCCGAACGCGCCGGCCAATTGCAGGGCATCGTGCATTTTCTGTATCACCGTCATACGACGATGGCGGGACCGATCTGCTATCTGCAGGACCTATACACGCTCGATAGCGAGCGCGGCAAGGGCGTCGGCCGTGCGCTGATCGAGGCCGTCTATGAGCGGGCAAAAGCCGACGGCGCGCAACGCGTCTATTGGCAGACGCACGAGACGAATCACACCGCGATGCAGCTCTATGACAAGGTCGCGGACAAATCCGGCTTCGTGGTTTATCGCAAGACGCTCTAACGCACAGCGCTTCATCCAGGCCCATCGGCTTGCGTCCCGCCTATAGCGCGAAGCATGCGGCAACTCGGCCACGCGGTGCTATGCTTTGATCCGGTCCTAGCGGCGCGGTGTGTCCCAGCCGCGCGCTCGCGCCGCCCAAGCGTAGGAGGCCACGCCATGCCCAACGCGATCCAGATTCAGGTTGCCGACTCGCATCTTTATCCGGGCTGCGCGGTGCGCATCGCCGATCTTCCCGAACCGGCCGGCGCGCCGAACCTCGCCGAGGCGCGCGTCGAGTTCGCGGATGGCTCCGGGGCGCACGCCATTTGTCATCGGCGCGCGCATGACGAACTCGAATTGACCGTCGACCGTTACGCGACGCAAAAGCGTCATCCGATCGACGCACGGCACTGGCTACTATTGGCTGTCGATGCCACGCATCACAGCTGGCGCGTGAAGCGTCGGCTGCCGTAAAGCCGCGAGGCCTGCCGGCCTCGGCGGTTCCATAACCGGTGTCGCGCGCGCCGCCTGCAGCGGCGCCGAAGCGACCGTCACGTCTCCTTCGGAACTCACCGATGACCGACCACGATCCTCACCTGCCGCCGAAACTGGACAACCCCGATTCAATCGACAACACCAACGACGCCCCCGACGATCCCGAACGCCGGCGCGTCCTGACCGGTCTCGCGGCAGTCGGGCTCGGCCTCGCGCTGCCCGGCTGCAAAACGGGCGAGGAACTCGCGGGCAACGGCCCGCCGCGCAGCGCCGCCGACTTGCGGCTCGACGCTGCGCTGCACGATCAGGTGAAGAACATCGTGGTGATTTACGCGGAGAACCGCAGCTTCGCGAACCTGTACGGCAACTACCCGGGTGTCCAGCATCCGCTCGACGCGGTCACCGCCGAGCAGTACGTCCAGCTCGACCGCGATGGCAAGACGCCGCTGCCGCGGCTGCCTGCGATTTGGGGCGGGCTCGTGCCGCAGGCGCAGGAAGTGGACGGCAAGCGCTACATGATCGGCGAAAAAGATCTCGATCATCTGCGCAACCGGCCGTTCCAGATCGTCGATGCTCACGGCGCACCGTTGCCGACCGGCGTGATCACCCGCGATCTGATCCATCGCTTCTATCAGAATCAGATGCAGATCAACGCGGGGCGCAACAACCAGTTCGCCGCGTGGGGCGATTCGGGCGGCCTCGTGATGGGGCACTACCGCAATTCCGCCGACTCGCTGCGTCTCTGGAATCTGGCGCAGCAGTACACGCTGTGCGACAACTTCTTCATGGCCGCTTTCGGCGGCTCGTGGCTGAACCACATCTTCCTGATCTCGGCGCAAGCGCCGTACTACCCGGACATCCACAACAGCCCGGCCAGGAAGATGGTGTCGGTCGTGGAAGGCGACGATCCGACCGGCACCCGTTTGAAGCTCGCGCCCAATTCACCCGCGTCGGCGCTCGACGGTCCGCCGAAGTTCGTCAATGACGGCGCTTTCACCGCCGACGGCTATGCAGTCAACACGATGGCGCCGCCGTATCAGCCGAGCAGCGTGCGTCCGGCCGAAGGCGGCGACCCGGCCTTGGCTGATCCGTCCGACCCGCGCGTTATGCCGCCGCAGCACTACGCAACGATCGGCGACCGGCTGACCGCCAAGGGCATCGACTGGGCGTGGTACAGCGGCGCATGGCAATTCGCGCTCGATCATCGCGATACGGGATCGATGCCCGACTTTCAGTATCACCATCAGCCGTTTAACTACTTCGCCAATTACGCGCCGGGCACGGCCGCGCGCCGCCGCTATCTGCGCGACGGCGGGATGGGCAACGACGCGTCGACCAATCGCCTGATCGCCGAAATCGACGCGGGACGTTTGCCGACCGTCACGTTCTACAAACCGCAGGGCGACCTGAACATGCACGCGGGCTATGCCGACGTCGCCTCGGGCGACCGTCACATCGCGACGCTGATCGAGCATATTCAGCGTGGCCCGCAATGGCAGAACACGGTCGTGATCGTCACCGTCGACGAGAACGGCGGTTGGTGGGACCACGTCGCGCCACCGGTCGGCGATCGCTGGGGGCCGGGTTCGCGCGTCCCCGCGCTGGTGATCTCGCCGCTCGCGAAGAAGGGTTACGTCGATCACACGGTGTACGACACGAACTCAATCCTGCGTTTCATTAGTCGTGTGCATGGACTCGCTCCGCTCGATGGCGTGGTCGCGCGCGACAAGGCATTCGCCAGCAACGGACTCGCGCCGCTCGGCGATCTGACCGCTTCGCTCGATCTCGCTTGAACGCCTGTCGGCTGCGTTGATTTGCCGCGGCTCGCGATGTGCATGTGGTCGTTACAGCATGCATATCGCGTCCGCCGCGCCGCGGTGAGCATGCACCGTTCCTTCCCCACGGTTTGGAGAATTATTTTTCCATTCGCAAATCATGCCTTTGTCTTGCATAAAGCGCCGCGCCGCCTAGACTGGTAAAGCCCTTCGCAATTTATGAACGGAACTGCTATGCGACTGACCATCCTGATCAACGGTTCCGATCCCACCGTAAGCCATGATTACGCTGTGCTCTGGCTCGATACCGATGAACATCGGTGGTCGAGAGAAGCGCATCAAGGGATCGACTTGCCCCCTTGGGGTGAGCTGCGCGACGAGAACGGCGTGACCACGCTGTGCGCACCGAGCGCCGACGCGCCGCTCTGTACGTTGCGCGGTCTGCACGTCGATCGCAAGGAAAGAGTGAGCGCCGCACAGGGCGCCGCAGCATGGACCGCGCTGCGAACCCGCAAGGCGACTAGCGGCTTCTGGCGTTTGCAGGCGGTGGATCGTCAAAAAACTCGCGCTGAAAACAGCGTGTTCGGTAATTAATCTCTGGCGCGCTTCGCCGCGCTTCTCTTTTCCGGTCGAAACTTCCGGCTCGTTGCGCGAGCACTGCTCGAACTCGTAAATCTGTTCGTGCGCAAACGAACATAACGTACCGCCATATCGCGAGCCTTAAGACCTTCTTAAGCTTGCGTGAGTAGAGTCGGAAGTCCACGCATTCGGGTCGCTGCAAAGCGGCCCACTTTTTTGTGCGGCGCACGCCGCCTCTTCTGTTTCCCATCCCCTTTCTTTGATTCGCATGGTGCGGTCGCTCGATGCGGGCCGCGACGCTATACTTGCGTCCCCTTTCATCGAACCACCGACACATGAAGAAGTGGCTTGCCTGTCTGTTCGTCGCCGCTCATGCGGGCGCGGCGCCCCCCTGCACCAGTTTCACGCCGAATGCGCAATGGCCCGTCCTCACCAACCAGAAGATGGCGCCCAAAACGCGCATGCTTTGTTATAGCGATTTCGCGGTGCTGCATTCGGGTATCACGCACGGTCCGCTGTGGTCGGCCGAACATCTGACACGCGCGCACATCGAAGAAGCGAAGGACATGGTGCGTACCAACAAGTTCTTCGAAGACGCGCGTCTGCCCGAAGGCGAAGGCGCGACACTCGCCGA
Source organism: Paraburkholderia sp. EG304 (assembly GCF_046543485.1). Taxonomy (NCBI): domain Bacteria; kingdom Pseudomonadati; phylum Pseudomonadota; class Betaproteobacteria; order Burkholderiales; family Burkholderiaceae; genus Paraburkholderia; species Paraburkholderia sp. EG304. Next base: position 59,684 of record NZ_JBKGUA010000005.1, read on the forward strand.
CTACAAACGCAGCGGCTTCGATCGCGGTCATATGAGTCCGGCGGGCAATCGCTGGAACAATGAGGCGATGGCGCAATCGTTCTCGCTCGCGAACATCGTGCCGCAAGACCGTCAGAACAACCAACGATTGTGGGCGCGCATCGAAACCGCGGTGCGTAAGATCGCACTCGCCTACGACGACACGTACGTCGTCACCGGACCGCTATTCACCGGTCAGCAATTGCAGACGATCGGACCGACCCGCGTGTTCGTGCCGACCCAGTTGTACAAGGTCGTCTATGTGCCGTCGCGTCAACTGGCATTCGCAGTCGTGGTTGATAATGTAGCGACCAACCGCTACGACATGCGCACGATTCACGAACTCGAAGCGATGTCGGGCATCCGCTTTCCGGGCATTCCGGATAACCTGAAGGACCAGCGGCCAGGAGGACTAAAAGGTGTTTAAGCCCTACTCGAACGATGACGATGTGCTCAACATTCAGGGCGATGCGCTCACGCTCAGCAACGGCACGACGCGTGTCGTGCTGAACGGCACGCTCGAATTGACGCGCGATCAACGCGGATTGAAGGCGGCGCTCGCGCTGAAGGAAGCGCTCGATGCGATCGTCGCGAGTCTGCAGGCGCAGAAAGATCTGCCGGCGAAGGTGCAGGACGAGCCGGATGCCAAGCCGGGTGTCGTGCAGAATCCGTTTGAATAACTGGACCGTCGACGTTGCATTTGCGCAACCTCGCAACTCGCAAGTTTTACTGATGTCGGTCACGCAAACCTTTGCGTGACCACGCGTTTTCCAATCTCGCGCCAATCGGGCGGAGCGCCTCCGCTCTGTCACATAACGTACATAGAGAAACCTTAGCGTGCGAGGTTTCTTCATACATCGACTGGCGTCGCCATGCATCCAGCGTTCTCGAGGTTTCGCCGTTCTTCCGCACAGGGGAATCCGCGCACAGCCGGAGACTTGTGCCAGGAAGTTCCATCCGTAGACGTTGAAGATCCCAACTCCGTGGTCATGGAGATCTTCTCGGCGCGCCGCGACATGCAGAGTCTCGCTGTCATCAATCACCAGCGTCCCATCGGCCTGATCAATCGCGATATCTTCATGTCGCAGATGAGCAAGCCGTTCCATCGCGAGCTTTACGACAAGAAGAGTTGCATCGCGTTCATGGACAAGGACCCGCTCATCGTCGATGCCGGCGTGAGCATCGAGGCACTGACGTTCAGGACCGTCGAGGCCGGAGAAAAAGCACTGGTCGATGGTTTCATCGTGACGCGCGACGGACTCTTCTCAGGTCTCGGCAGCGGTTTGCAGCTGATCAGCGCGGTCGCTGAAATGCAGGCGGAGAAGAACCGCCAGATCATGCAGAGTATCGAGTACGCCAGCGTGATCCAGCGCGCCATGTTGCGCGCTTCCAGCGAGACGCTGTCGATGAAGCTGCGCGACGCGGCGATGGTCTGGGAACCTCGCGACGTGGTCGGCGGCGACTTCTATCATTTCGCGGCCTTTCCGAACGGCTGGTTCGGCGCCGTTGCCGATTGCACCGGACATGGCGTGCCCGGCGCCTTCATGACCTTGCTTGCTTCGGCGTCATTGTCGAAGGCGCTCGAACAGATCGGTCCGCGCGACCCCGCCGCGCTGCTGGCTGCCGTCAATCGCAACGTCAAGGCCTTGCTGGGGCAAGTGAACGGTGCCGACGAAGGAACCCAATCCAACGACGGCCTGGACACGGCACTCTTCTGGTTCGATGCCACCGAGAGCGTGCTGCATTTTGCTGGCGCGAGGATCGCGCTGCACATCCTGTCACCCGATGCCGGGGCGTTCGAAACGATCAGCGCCGACCGCATGGGTGTCGGCTACGTGGACAGTCGCGCCGACTATGCGTGGAGCTTGCGCTCGGTTCCGGTGACGGCGGGTAGCCTGCTGTTCGTCTATACCGACGGCCTCGCCGATCAGATCGGCGGCCCGCGCAACATTTCTTTCGGCCGGCGCCGTGCGCTCGACCTGATCCTCGAGAACCGCGCCGAAACCCCAGCGACGATTTGCGAGCGCGTCCGGCTCGCGCTCGCGGAGTGGCAAGGCAATCAACCGCGCCGTGACGACGTCACGCTTTTCTGTGCCCGCATTTAGTGAATTCCCAGAATGTCTCAACTACTAGAACAAGACAGCGCTTTTTTCGAACTCGCGCAGCGGCGCAACGTGCTCTTCTATCACAAGGGCTACTTCTCCCATAACATCGTCGCGTCGATGGGCGAAGTCGTGAAACTGCAACTCGAAGTCGCCGGCGTCAGCGGTCCTACCCGCCGCAAACTTTTCTCGTCTTTTATCGAGCTGGCACAGAACATCGTTCATTACTCGTCGAACGCGCTGGAGCCCGGCGGCGAACGGGCAGGCGCGATACGCGAGGGCGCGGTGTGCATCTCCAGGCACGGCGAGCATCATGTGATGCTGTGCGTCAATCCCATCGCGACCGCCGAGGTCGAGGGCCTGCGCAACCGGTTGGAGCCTCTGCGCAACATGTCGCTCGAAGAAATCAAGCAGGCGTACAAGGTGACATTGCGTGCCGACGCTCCGAAGGACAGCAAGGGCGCCGGCCTCGGCTTCCTGACGATGGCGCGCGACGCGAGCGCGCCCCTCGAATTCGCTTTTCATCCGCGTGCCGACGAACCCGGCACCACGCTGTTTTGCCTCATGGCCATCATCTGAGCAGGAAGGCACAAGAACAATGGAAAACCTACACATCCCCGCGACGACGACGTCGCCCGAAGTCGACTTTCGCTTCGACCAACACGCGTTGTCGATCAAGGGTGAGTCCTACCCGGAAAACGCAGCCGCTTTTTACGCGCCGATCATCGAGCAGATGCGTAAGTACCTCGCCGCGAACACCGGGGCCGAAATCACCATCGACGTCGCGCTAACGTACTTCAACAGCTCGAGCACCAAGATGCTGTTCAGCATCTTCGACGCGCTCGATCAGGCGGCGGAATCGGGAAGCCGCGTGTCGATGAACTGGTATCGCGACGAGGAAGACGAGACCATCGCCGAATTCGGCGAAGAACTGAAGGCCGATTTCCGCTCGATCGAGTTCACCGATCGTCCCATCGCGCAGCAGGGAAAATAAGGTGCGTTCGACCTCTTCCCGTGACGTGTCCTCGGGCGGCGCACCCGATCTGTTCCAGAACGAGAGCACGGCGCTGGCAAAGGCCCGCGCAATGCATTCGATCATCGATGCGGATGCCGCGGAATATCGCCAGTCGCTGGGCGAACTGATCGAGCACTTCCAGCGCCTGATGCGCGAAACACGGCGCCTGATCGGCCGCAGCGACCGGGCCGAACGCGAGATGCAGGTGCTGGCCCAGCAGTTGGCGTATCGCGCCTCGCACGACGCGTTGACGGGCGTACTGAACCGCAGCGCCGTAATCGAGCGGACCACCAAGGTTTTGCGCACCAGCAGCGCGGTGATGATCATCCTCGACATCGACGAATTCAAGCGGATCAACGACGACTACGGCCACCCCACTGGAGATGCGGTCATTTCGGGGGTCGTAGACTGTCTGCGCGGAATCGTCGGGGAACAAGGCTTCATCGGGCGAGTGGGCGGTGAGGAGTTCACCGTGCTGCTGCCCGGTCATGAACCGGCCAGTGGCGCCATTCTTGCCGAGCGCATGCGGGAAGCCATCAGTGACTCGCTGGTCGTTCCACCGGTCGAGCGCCGCATCACGGCCAGCTTTGGCGTCAGCATCAACGCAGTCGGAACCTGTTTCGACACCGCATACGGTCTCGCGGATGCGGCTCTGTACCGCGCCAAGCGAAGCGGACGCAACCGCGTGGAATTTGCCGATCAATAGGCGGATAAGCAGAGCCATAGCGCGCCATTACCGGGGTAGATCCCCAGCGCCCTAAGGCAAGTCATGCAGCCACCTGAACATTCACTATCCGGGCGGGCCGGTTTTCGCCCGCGCTGGGTTGACGCAAAGGAAGCGCCTTGGGACAGGAAGCAACGCGCAAAGCCGGTACTGTCATCGCCGTGCTTGCCATCCTCGCTGTCATTGCGACGAGTACCTTCCTCGCAATCCGCCAGAGCAGCGAGCAGGACAGTTCGCTTCGGACGATCCAGGCTTCCGGGCGGCTGCGCCACGACCTCGACCAGGTTCAGCATGCCATGCTCGATGAGCATGCGACGCTCTACACCTCGATAGCCACGGTGCCGCTCTACAACCGCGCGGCCTATACCTTTCCGATGCTGGAACTGCTCGCGTTGACGCGCGACGCGCGCGAGAGCTGCAGCGAGAATCAGGAATGCGTATCGCGGCTATCGGACCTGGACGACATGATCGGCAGACTCAGCGAGCTGAGCTTCGGTCTCGCGCGCACGATCGCGGAGCATCCCGGCAGCGTGGCAGTGGGCGACCCCAGACTCGAGGAAATCGACGCGTATTTCTATAGCGTCCTCGAACGGGTAGTCGACGTACGACTCGCGGCCGATGCCAAGGTCGCTTCAGTCGTCAGCAAATCCTCGCTCGACGGGAAGTGGTTTACGCGCGTGCTGTTGGGCTGCGGCGTCGCTTCGGCCTTGCTGCTGCTTTCGCTGATTCACTGGAACGGCCGCATCGGAGCGCATCTGCGCCGCTCGCTCAAAAGCCTCGAACATCAAGCCAGATACGATGCCCTGACCGAGCTGCCGAACCGGGTGCTGCTCGGCGAACACCTTTCGGAGTCGCTGGTGCGCGCGCAAGCGACTGGCCAGAACGTTTCCGTCCTTTTTCTCGATCTCGACCGTTTCAAGGACGTCAACGATTCGCTCGGACACCGCGTTGGCGATTTGCTGCTGCAAGCCGTGGCGCGAAGGCTTCAGCGCCTGCTGCGCGCGACGGATTTCGTCGCGCGCTACGGGGGCGATGAATTCGTCATCGTCGCGGAACGGGCCGACGCGACGCAACTCACCGAAATGCTGGAGACGCTGATTCACGAGATGAGCGAGCCGTATAGCATCGGCGAGCACGAGCTTTATCTCGAAGCAAGCATCGGCGTCAGTACGTTTCCACAAGACGGCGCGCAGCCTGAACTGCTCACGCGCAATGCCGATGCCGCGTTGTACGTGGCGAAATCGCGCGGGCGAAACGGCTATCAATTCTACGAACCGGAGCTGAGCCGGGCGGCCGCCGAGAAGTTGCGGCTCACGACGCGACTGCGGCGCGCGGCGAAAGCCAATGAGTTGTATCTCGCGTATCAGCCGCAGATCGATATGAAAACCGGATGCATCGTCGGTGCCGAGGCGCTGTTGCGCTGGCACGATGACGAACTCGGTGAGGTGTCGCCGGCCGTCTTCATTCCGCTTGCCGAAGAAACCGGTCTGATTCAGAGCATCGGCACATGGGTATTGCGGCAGGCGTGCCTGCAGGCGAGCGCGTGGGTACGCTCGGGGCTTCCGCCCGTGCGCATCTCGGTCAATGTTTCGCCACTTCAACTCGAACGGGCGGACCTTCCCGGCGTAGTGCGCTCGGCACTCGAGGAGGCCAACTGGCCCGCCGAACTGCTGGAACTCGAAGTCACCGAGGGCACGCTGATGCGCAACGCCGAAGAAGCGCAGCGGGCTTTTCGCGAGCTGCGCGAACTCGGTGTGTCCATCGCCATCGACGACTTCGGCACCGGCTATTCGAGCCTCAGCTATCTGAAACGCTTTAGCGTCGATCGCATCAAGATCGATCGCGCCTTCGTTTGCGAGATCGGCAGAGACAAGGAGCTCGAAGCGCTATCGCTTGCGATCATCGCGATTGCTGAAACGCTGAGCTTCGATGTGATCGCTGAAGGGGTCGAGCTCGAGGTCCAGCGCGAGTTTCTGGTCCGCCACGGATGCACGGTGGCCCAGGGTTTCCTGTTTAGCCGAGCGGTCTCGCCGGAAGCTTTAGCGCAATTGCTCGGCAAATCCCCGGTCGCGTCTTCATTGAGCGTGGCGACTTTCCGTGGATTCACTTTCTGAGCCGCAACATGTATCCGCGCTGACGCACTACTTACGTTTTGTCACCAGCGCAGCGTCAACTCCTGTATTCCGCCCTACGTTAAACCGGCAGCGCTGAAATGATTCAGCCGCGACAAACGAATCCACCGATTCAACCAGGAGTCACATCATGAAGACGCTTTTCGCCGCTGTTGCTTCCGCACTGCTCGTGTCGACCGCATTTGCTCAAACGGCCGCACCGTCCGCCGCACAACCCGCACAACCCGCGCAAGCCACGCAGCTGCCGACTGCCGGCCACGCGAATCTGAAAGCAAGCACCGCGGTACAAGCCGGCGCGACCGACGACAGCGCGACCGCAGCGAAAGCGCCCGCCGAAGCCGCCGCGCAAAAGCACGTGAAAAAGACTTCCGCCCATACGAAGAAGGTCCACAAGTCCACGAGCAAGCATGCCGTAGAAACGAGCGCCGCGAAGACTAAAACGGAGAGTGCGAAAGAGGCCAGCACTGCCCCGGCGAAAGCCGACGGCGCACAAGCCGACACGACCAAAACGCAATAACACGTGATCGGTTTCGGCGCTGACCGGCCATGCAGGTGCTGTTCAAATAGAAGCTGATCGAAGCCGGACCGTGCCGTTCAGGGAGGGCGAGTCTTGTGACTCGCCTTTTTTTATTCCGCGCGCGATGCCGTGTCGTATCTTTTTGTCGACAGACGCGCGAATTTTTGCACCGTCTTTACTCGCGGGCGATTACTCTCGAATTGTTCCAATTCACCCTCGCGTTACACGAACGCCGCATCACATGGCTCTCACGCAATCGCTCGACACGCTCTCTGCGCAACCTGCCAGCAAGCAGGTTCAACCCAGCAACGTCATTCCTTTTCCGTCGGCGCGTTCGCTTCTGCTCGTGACGCTGCCGCAGCCTCACTTGCGCGCACTGCTTCATTCGCCGCTCGGCGTCTATGTCATCAACACGGAGCCGGTGCGCGGAGAAGTCCGCGTGCAACTCGACATCGCTCGCGAAGATCTCGACTTCACGCTGCACATGCTGCTCACCTCGTTGCCCGCCGCGACGATCGGCCCATTGAAACGTCGCGCCGGTCACCCGAGTGCGCGTTAAACGCGCTCGACGAGCACAGTACGAACCATGGACAGCATCAGGGGGCGATCGTCGCTGATCGTCGGCTACCCTATGGTTTGAAAATCCGCTCCGCGCGATTATGCTGACGTTGACACAGGAGCGGCATTCATGAGAACGCTGACGCAGCAACTGACGCAATACGCGGCCTACCATCGCGACCGGCGCAATATCGCCACGCACTTCGTCGGCATTCCGATGATCGTGCTCGCGCTCGCGGTGTTGCTGAGCCGCCCGTCGTTCGGTGCCGGGATGTTCCCGGTCACGATGTCGCCAGCGTGGCTGTTGTTCGTCGCGGCGACCGTCTATTACCTCGCGCTCGACGTGCCGCTCGGCGTGCTGATGGCGTGCATCTCGGCGCTCTGCCTGAGGTTCGGCGAGTGGTTGGCCGCCCAAACGACGCTCGTGTGGCTCGCGACCGGCATTGGACTCTTCGTGATCGGCTGGTTGTTCCAATTCGTCGGTCACGTCGCGTACGAACATCGCAAGCCGGCCTTCGTCGACGACGTGATCGGCCTGTTGGTCGGCCCGCTATTCGTGCTCGCCGAAGCGCTGTTCGGGGTCGGCTGGCGTCCCGAACTGCGCGACGCGATCGAGGCGCAGGTAGGCCCGACTCGCATCAATCCACAGCGGACCGAAGCGCATCGCTGAGCGCGCGTCGCCGTTCAGCTCGACGCAAACCGAACGAAGCGCACGCTGTGCAGTGCGGTCAGCGCAACGGCGATCCAGATCGGCACATAGGTCGCGAGTTGCGCGACGCTCAGCGTTTCGCGCAGCAGCGTGATCGATACGAACACGAGCAGCACCGGCTCGACGTAGCCGAGGATGCCGAACAACGCGACCGGCAACAGGCGGCTCGCCTTCAGATACGAAGCGAGCGCGAGCGTGCTCAACGCGCCGAGGCCCGGCAACAGCAGAAACCACATTTCCGCGCGTCCGGCGATCGCTTGCAGCGAACCGCCGACGAGAATGGACACGATCGCCACCGGCAGCAGCAAGGTCATTTCGACGGTGAACATCGCGAGCGAATCCTGATTGATCTGGCGGCGCAGCATGAAATAAGGCGGATAGCCGAGCGCGACGACGAGCGTCGGCCACGAAAACGCGCCGGTCACCCACAGCTCGTGCGCGACGCCAACCGCAGCGCAGGCGACCGCAACCCACTGCAACGCGTCGAGCCGCTCGTGATAGTGGAAGCGCCCGACCAGCACCATCACGAGCGGCAGCAGGAAATAACCGAGCGACACTTCGAGCATGCGCCCATGCAGCGGCGCCCACAGAAACAGCCATAGCTGCACGCCGAGCAAGCCCGCGGCCACGCTCATCGCGATCCCGAGCTTCGGCTGCTTCATCATTCGGACAACGAGCGCGCGCAGAATCGGCAGACGCTTGCGCACCGCGACGAGCAGGACCGCGCCGGGCACGGTCCATACGATGCGCCACGCGAAGATGTCGAGGCCCGAAAGCGGTTTCAGCAGCGTCGCGTAAGCGGAGAGCAATGCGAACATCGCCGACGCCCCGACCGACAATGCGATCCCGCGCCTGAAGTCGTTGGGGTTCATTGCGCGGTCCGGAATCGGTGTGACGCTTGGCGTTGTGGCGCGCGACGCAGGCTTGCGGCGTTCGTTGTCGTCATGAATATGATGTCTCGTGAGCAGGCGGGCATGGGTGCAAAGCGGCCGGCCCTGCATTGTTGTTCTGAAGCGGCGCTGCAAAAAACTCAGAAAACGGGCATTCTAGACGGGTTGGTCGCCGACGGGCCTGCGCTTTTTCGTCAATCGGCTGCAATTAGTCGTGCGCATTGCGCGTCAATGCACTAGAACATAACTTCATGTGCGCGGCCGGCGAACCCATTTCCGGTTCGTCATCGTCGTGCGCGAATCTTGCTACCAGGTTTTGCACGCTGTGGCCCCGTCGCCCGCGACAACGACAGCCACAGTGGCACGAAACGAGCAGCACCCACGAGCCGGGTCGGCGAATGCAACTCCGAGCGTAGTCTCGGAGCCCGTCACCAACCGACGTCCGCGCATCTCGCCCACGGCACGCGTCAACCGCTTTTCATCGCGCATGCCACCACCCGGCAGCAATCCCGCTCATCGAATGTGACTACTGGAGCCAGCATGACCCAGCCAGCCCTATCGCTTAGCAACTCGCCTTCCGAACTGCGCCGCGCCTTCGCCGCCGACGTATACGCCGGCCTCACCCACACGCCGCAAAAAGAGCTGCCGTCAAAGTATCTGTACGACGAAGTCGGCTCCGCACTTTTTGAAGTGATTACCGTATTGCCCGAATACGGCGTCACGCGCGCCGAAGAGCGGCTGCTGACGAAGCACGCGGCCGATATCGTCGAGCATTTGCCGCATGACGTGACGGTCGCCGAACTCGGCAGCGGCAGCGGCCGCAAAACGCGGCGCATTCTCGAGGCGCTGTGTAAAAAGCGCCCCACTTCTTACTGCCCGATTGAAATATCGCGCAGTGCTTTGCAGTTGTGCCGGCGCGAACTCGGCGACATCGAGCGGATTTCGATCGTCGGTTATGAGCGTGACTATCTGGCCGGTCTCGCCGAGGTGAGCCGGCAGCGCGCACCCGGCGACCGCTTGCTCGTGCTGTTTCTCGGCAGCACGATCGGCAACTTCGGCCGGCTCGCGGCAACGCGTTTTCTGCGCGACATCCGCAACATGCTCGCGCCCGGCGACGCGCTGCTGCTCGGCACCGATCTGATCAAACCGACCCCCGTGCTGATCGCCGCGTACGACGACGCGGTAGGCGTGACCGCGTCGTTCAATCTGAACCTGCTCGCGCGCATCAACCGCGAACTCGACGGCGACTTTCCGCTCGATGAGTTCGAGCACGTGGCGCGCTTCAATCCGGACGCGCGCAGCATCGAGATGCATCTGCGCGCAAAGCGCGATATCACCGCTCACGTGCGCGCCGCAAAGCTGACGGTGTCGCTGAAGGAAGGTGAGACGATCTGGACCGAAAGCAGCCACAAGTATCGCGCGGAAGAATTGCCCGCGATTGCCGATGACGCCGGCTTCGTGTGCAGCCATCAATGGATCGAGGATGAGTGGGGATTCGCGGAGAGTTTGCTGGTGGCGCGCTAAGCGCTGACCTCGCGGCGAATCACCGCCGATAAAGGCCATCAACGAAAAGCGGCGAGCCCTCCTCTGGACGGCGCGCCGCTTTTTTTAACCCGCGTAGCTCGAACTCAATGCTGCTCGAAGCGCTCGTACCGCTTGTCGGTCGCGCGCTCCTCGCCGCTCACCTCGGTCACACGCGCCGCCGGCGGTCCGTGACGCAGCCACGACAGCATCCGGTCGATCTGATTGGCCGGTCCCTGCAGCATCGCTTCGACCGAACCGTCGTCGAGATTCGCGACCCATCCCTTGATGCCAAGGGCGTGCGCCTGGCGCACCGTCGCCAGGCGAAAGCCAACGCCCTGCACGGTGCCGCGCACCCGCGCGTAATACGTTTCGATCCGCTCATCCAGATCCGGGGCCATGCCGCTACCTCCTTTTAATGCCTGACAGTCTTTCAAGCCGGCATTCTAGTCGTGTCCCGGCGAGCGTGCTCGACAACACCCATCCCTCGCGCGCGCCACGTACAATCCGTCGACCGTCACGCAGGAAATGGAAACAGAATGACCGAACAGAATCGCGATCTCGTGCTCGTGACCGGCGCGTCCGGCTTCGTCGGCTCGTCGGTGGCGCGCATCGCGCAAAGCAAGGGCTTTCGTGTACGCGTGCTGGTGCGCGCGACGAGTCCGCGCAAGAACGTCGAATCGCTCGATGCGGAAATCGTCGTCGGCGACATGCGCGACGAAGCATCGATGCGCAACGCGCTGCGCGGCGTGCGCTATCTGCTGCACGTGGCCGCCGATTATCGGCTGTGGGCACCGGACCCCGGCGAGATCGAACGCGCGAACCTCGAAGGCACCGAGGCGACGATGCGCGCGGCGTTGAAGGAAGGCGTCGAGCGCATCGTATACACGAGCAGCGTTGCGACTCTGAAGGTGACGAGCTCCGGCCAGTCCGCCGACGAAACCTCGCCGCTGCGCGCCGATCAGGCGATCGGCGTCTACAAGCGCAGCAAGGTGCTCGCCGAGCGCGCTGTCGAGCGCATGATCGCCGAGGACGGTCTGCCCGCGGTGATCGTCAATCCGTCCACGCCGATCGGCCCGCGCGACGTAAAGCCGACGCCGACCGGCCGCATCATTCTGGAGGCGGCGCTCGGCAAGATTCCCGCATTCGTCGATACCGGGCTGAACCTCGTGCACGTCGACGATGTCGCCGCCGGCCACTTCCTTGCGCTCGAACGCGGGAAGATCGGCGAGCGCTATATTCTCGGCGGCGAAAATCTGCCGCTGCAGCAGATGCTCGCCGACATCGCGGCGTTGACCGGTCGCAAGGCACCGACACTGAGCCTGCCGCGCTGGCCTTTGTATCCGCTCGCGATGGGCGCGGAAGCGGTCGCCAAGTTCACGAAGCGCGAACCGTTCGTCACCGTCGACGGACTGAAGATGTCGAAGAACAAGATGTATTTCACGTCGGCGAAGGCGGAACGCGAACTGGGGTATCGCGCGCGGCCATATCGCGAGGGTCTCGCCGATGCGCTCGAATGGTTCCGGCAGGCGGGGTATCTGAAGCGGTAAGCGACAGCCGTAAGCAATTTGTTACAAGTCCCGCGCCGGCGACGGGTCCAAGCCCGCGCGCAGCAGGTAAAATCGCGGGTCCTACCTGAGAAACCTCGCATGAATCTTCACGAACAGCTCGGCGCGCTGGAAACGGGCGTCGATCAGCTCATTCAGGCTGTCGTGGCCACGCAGGCCGAGAACACTCCCCAGACAAACGCTGACGCGGCGGCATCGCCCGCGGCGGCGGAGCACGCCGCGCACGACATAGCAGCGGAACAGCCCGCGAGCCCCGCAGCAACCGCCGCAGCGATCGATAAGCCGGCCGCCCCGCAATTGCAGCCGACGCTCGAGATCAACCGCCCCGCCCGTGACGAAATCACGATGACGATCGGCAACCAGACCGTCGCGCTGCGCCCGGAGCAGATCAGCCGGCTGATCGAGGAACTGTCGAACGCGCGCGCGTCGATGACGCCGGAGCAGCCGCAGGGCATCCCGCCGGGCTGGCAATTCGTGTCGACGAAGAATCCGATGATGGCCGTGCAGAAGCAGTCGAGCGGCGACCGTTTGCTCGTGATGCGCCACACCGGCCACGGCTGGGTGCCGTTCACGTTCTCGCCGGACGTCGTGATCCAGATGTACATGATGCTGACGAACGCGTGACGAGAAGCGCGTGACGAAAAAAAAAGCGGCCAGGAGCCGCTTTTTTTTTCGTCTGCATTCTGCCGGCAGCATCATTGGCCATCGCCAAACGAATTCACCTCTCCTGCACCGGCGCCTGCACGCGCGCCTTCCACTGTCCACCCTTGCCACGCCAGTAACGCACCGCAGATGCGAACGTTGCGCCGACATAGAACAGTGCCACGAGCGGCAGAAACGGCGCCCACAGTGGCGCGCGCCGGTAATAGACGAGCATCGGCGCATACGCGCAGCACATCGCGGCCCACGCGATCCAGGCCGGCCAGCCGAGCGGCCCGAGAATCAACGCCGCGACCGGCGGCAACAGATAGATGATCGCCATACCGACGAGCGTGCCCGCGAGCAGCAGCGGCGAGTAGCGCAACTGCGTGAACGCGGTACGGGCGATCATGTTCCAGATGTCGCGCCAGCTATCGTACGGACGCAGCGACACGCTCTTCGCCGCCACGTCGAGGCGGATCGGATGACGCCCGCTGCCGCGATGCTTGATGCGCGCCGCGAGACTGCAATCGTCGATCAGCTCGGCGCGGATCGACTCGATGCCCCCCGCCTCCTCGAGCGCCGCGCGGCGCACCAGCATGCAGCCGCCCGCCGCGGCCGCGGTACGGTTGCGCGGATTGTTGACCCACGCGAACGGATACAGCTTCGCGAAGAAGAATACGAAGGCCGGAATCAGCGCCTTTTCCCAGAACGAATCGCAGCGTAGCCTGACCATCAGCGAGACGAGGTCGCGCTTTTCGGCATCCGCGCGCGCGACGAGCTGCGTCAACGCGTCGGCGGGATGGCCGATGTCGGCATCGGTCAGCAGCAGGAACTCGGCTGGCAAATCGAGCGTGCGCACCGCCTCGATGCCCTGCGACTGCGCCCACACCTTGCCGGACCAGCCCGGCGGCAACGGCTTCGCGCCCAGCACGGTGAGGCGCTCCGGACATTGCAGCTGCAGCGCGGCGGCCCGCACGGCGTCGGCGGTGCCGTCGGTGCTGTGATCGTCGACGACGATCACGTGGAACGCGCCCGGATAGTCCTGCTTGAGCAGCGACGTCACCGCCTCGGCGATCACGTCGACTTCATTGCGCGCCGGTACGACAGCCGCGACGGCCGGCCATGCTTCGCGCGCCGCGATGGTCAGCGGCGCGGCGGGACGCGCGCGCCAGAAGCCGCCGCGCGCGAACAGCAGCACGCACCAGATCAGCAGAGAAACACACGAAAGAATGAACAGGACCGCCGCCATTAAGCATTTCCCTCGATTGAGCGCGCCGCCATGCCGACGCGCCTGGATAGTTGCATTGTCAGGGTGCGTGCCGCCACCACGCACCAGTCGAACAGATTGAGCACCGGGCGCTTGCGGAACACATCGTAGTCCGCGCGTTCGATGCGCTCGAGATACCGCAGTCCGGCATGCACCGCGCCGCTCAGCTCGATGCCGAGCCGCCCCGGCGTGCGCAGCGCGAGCGGCGCGCCGCTGATCAGCGTGGCACGCACGAACGCGATTTCGTGTGCCATCAGCGCGCGCCACGCGTCATCGACGACCCCCTCGGCAATCTGCGCCTCGGTCACGCCGAAGCGCAGCAAATCGGCTTGCGGCAGGTATACGTGCTGTCGTTGCCAATCCGCAGCGACGTCGAGCCAGAAGCTGATCAGCTGCGAGGCCGTGCAGATCGCGTCGGCGTCGGCGAGGTTGTCCGGCGTCGCCGCGCCGACCAGATGCAGCAGCAGATGCCCGACCGGATGCGCCGAACGGCGGCAATAGTCGACGAGCGCGGCGCGATCCGCATAGCGATTCGTATCGATGTCCTGTGCGCAGCCGTCGAGCAGATCGTAGAACGGTTCGAGCGGCAGCTCGTATTGCGCGATCACGCCAGCCAGCTTGCCGAACAGCAGCGCATGCACGGGCGCTGCGCGCCGTTGCGCGATCGCGTCGAGCCCGGCGCGGAAATCGGCCAGACGGGCGTGCCGCTCGGCGGCGTTCCACTGACCTTCGGCGGAGATATCGGCCGCGGTGCGCACGACCTGATAGATAATACCGACAGGCGCGCGTAGCGCCTTCGGCAGCAACACGCTCGCGATCGGAAAGTTTTCGTGTTGATCGACGTCCATCCAGCGAGCCTCGAAACCATTCTGTAATACAGCGCGATGTCCGCGCAGCAAGGATCGGTAGTTTAAGGGTTCCGCCGTGACGGTGCAGTGTGCGGTCATGGCCGGGCGCGTTACGAGGCGATCTGGCGCTGGCTCGTTACATCGTGGTAACGCTCGTAGCCCCGGTCCTCCGCAAGGCCCGGCAGATGCGGCAAGCGCCCAACACACGGGCCGCACCAGAAAGCAAAGCGGCCCCGATAGCGTTAGAATGCGCGTTTGGTTTTGCTGTACCGGCCGGTCGCCGGGGCTCAAGACGTCAACTAATCAAGATGAGCGCGGCGATAAAGTCAGTTTCACGACTTCTTCGAAACCCGCGTTAGTCGGAGTTCGCCAACTTATGCGAGTCATCCTTGCCCAGCCGCGCGGCTTTTGTGCGGGCGTTGTCCGCGCGATCGAAATCGTCGATCGTGCGTTACAGCAACACGGCGCTCCCGTGTATGTCCGTCACGAGATTGTCCATAACCGTCATGTGGTCGACAATCTGCGCCAGAAGGGCGCGCGTTTCGTCGAGGAGCTCGATGAAGTGCCGCAAGGTGCCGTCGCGATATTCAGCGCGCATGGGGTTGCGCAAACCGTCGAACGCGATGCCGAAGCGCGCGGCCTCGACGTGCTCGATGCCACCTGCCCGCTCGTGACCAAGGTGCATGTGCAGGGTCGCCAGTACGTGGCCGCCGGCCGCACGCTGATCCTGATCGGCCACGCCGGCCATCCCGAAGTGGAAGGCACGATCGGCCAGATTCCCGGCACGGTGCTGCTGGTGCAGAGCGAGGCAGAGGTCGCGAAGCTCCAGTTGCCGGTCGATGCGCCGCTCGCCTACGTGACGCAAACCACGCTGTCGGTCGACGACACGCGCGGCATCATCGACGCGCTGCTGCGCCGCTTTAGCGACATCGTCGGTCCCGACACGCGCGACATCTGCTATGCAACGCAGAACCGCCAGGCTGCAGTGCGCGAGCTGAGCAAACAGGTCGACGTGCTGCTGGTGGTCGGCGCAACCAACAGCTCGAACTCGAACCGGTTGCGCGAAATCGGCAGTGAGAGTGGCGTGGCGAGCTACCTCGTCGCCGACGGCTCCGAAGTGAAGCCGGAATGGTTCGCTAACGTGCACACGGTCGGCATCACGGCCGGCGCGTCGGCACCCGAAGAAATGGTCGAAAACGTAATCGATGCGCTGCGCGCATTGGGGCCCGTCGATGTCACGACGATGGCGGGCCGTGAAGAAAAAGTCGAATTCAAGTTGCCATCGAAACTGATGCAACCACTCGCTGCACGCGAAGTTTAAGGAGGACGCCTTGTCTATTCCGCTGCTACAGAAAGTCCGCGTCGGCGCATACATCATGCGCCAGCATCTCTCCGGCAACAAACGCTATCCGCTCGCCCTGATGCTGGAGCCGCTGTTCCGCTGCAATCTCGCCTGCAATGGCTGCGGCAAGATCGACTATCCGGATCCGATCCTGAACCAGCGTCTGTCGCTCGAAGAATGCCTTCAGGCAGTCGACGAATGCGGCGCGCCGGTCGTGTCGATCGCCGGTGGCGAGCCGCTGCTGCACAAGGAAATGCCGCAGATCGTCAAGGGCATCATGGCGCGCAAGAAGTTCGTATACCTGTGCACGAACGCGCTGCTGATGGAAAAGAAGATGGACGACTACGAGCCGAATCCGTACTTCGTGTGGTCGGTTCACCTCGACGGCGACAAGGAAGCGCACGATCACTCGGTGTCGCAGGAAGGCGTGTACGAGAAGGCCGTCGCCGCAATTCGCGAAGCGAAGCGCCGCGGCTTCCGCGTGAACATCAACTGCACGCTGTTCAACGACGCGCAGCCGGAACGTGTGGCGAAGTTCTTCGACACGCTTGGCCCGATGGGCGTCGACGGCATCACGGTGTCGCCGGGTTATGCGTATGAGCGCGCGCCGGATCAGCAGCACTTCCTGAATCGCGACAAGACCAAGCAGCTGTTCCGCGAAATCTTCAAGCGCGGCAACAACGGCAAGAACTGGTCGTTCAGCCAGTCGGCGATGTTCCTCGACTTCCTCGCGGGCAACCAGACCTACGAATGCACGCCGTGGGGCAACCCGGCGCGTACCGTGTTCGGCTGGCAAAAGCCTTGCTACCTGGTCGGCGAAGGCTACGTGAAGACCTTCAAGGAACTGATGGAAACCACGGACTGGGACAAGTACGGCACCGGCAACTACGAGAAGTGCGCCGACTGTATGGTCCACTGTGGTTTCGAAGCGACGGCCGTGATGGACACGGTTGCGCATCCGCTGAAGGCGCTGAAGGTCAGCATGCGCGGTCCTAAGACCACGGGCGCGTTCGCGCAGGACATCCCGCTCGACAAGCAGCGTCCCGCCGAGTACGTGTTCTCGCGTCACGTCGAGATCAAGCTCGAAGAAATCACGCGCGCCGGCAAGGGCAAGAAGGTGGAGACCGCGACGGCGACGCACTAACGCGTTCCACAGGAGGCGGCCGGGCGCCGCCTATGAAGGATGAAAAAAGCGCAGTGGCCAATCAAGGCCACCGCGCTTTTCTTTTACCGACTAACGCTTCTGTCGACCGACCCGCTTACGCGCCGCGCGCATTATGCTCGGTCAGGAATTTGATCAGCCCGTCGATGCCGCCTTTGGCGATCTGATCGGCGAACTGCGTCTGATACACCTGGATGAGCCACGCGCCCATCATGTTGATGTCGTAGATCTTCCAGCCCGACGGCCCCTTGGTGAGCCGGTAGTCGATCGCATCGTCGCCGCCGGTGCTGATTACGTGCGATTGCACGACGATGTCGGTCGCGCCGGCGGGCGCGCTGACCGGTGCAAACTGGAACTTCACTTCCTGGTCGCGCAATTGCGATAGCGATGCGGCGTAGGTACGCGTGAGCAGCAGCGTAAACTGCTCGTACAGTTGCTTCTGCTGTTCCGGCGTCGCGGTCGCCCACGGCTTGCCGACCGCGATACGCGTGGTGCGCTGGAAGTCGGTGGCGGGCAGGAAGTGCGTCTGGACGACCTGGGTGATCTTCGCCATGTCGCCGCCGCGCGCCTGCGGGTCAGCCTTCATTGCAGTCACCGTGCCCTGGACTGCACTTTTTACCACCGCGTCGGGTGCGCTCTGCGCAAACGCCGCCGTGGATACCACGGCCGCAGCCACAAAAGCAGTCAGATATCGTTTCATACGCTTGTCATGACTCGAAAGAAGTAGCGCCGGCGGGCCGCAGCCCCGCGGCTAAAGAGGGTAGACCAGTATAGCGGGGATTACGTTCCCATCCTGGCGAAGCTGTCAGGAGTCGTACTTGCTACCGAAGTCGGGCTTGCTTGCCCGGGCTCTGTATACTTATGCACCTTCGTCAAAAACAACACCCGTGATAAGGCCACGTCCGCCTACATGCTGAAGCCATACATCGTCCGTCTCGTCGCGTACTCGGTGCGTCATCCGCTCAGGATCATCGCGCTGTCGATCGTGCTCGCTGTCCTGAGCGGCATATACGTCGCGCATAACTTCAGGATCAACACGGACATCAGCCGTCTCGTCGAGACCGACAAGCAATGGGCGGCAGCCCAGAATGCGATCGACGCAGCCTTCCCCGACCGCGGCGGCACCATGCTGGTGGTGGTCGAGGCGCGCGCGCCCGAATTCGCCGACGCCGCGGCCAACGCTCTGACCGCCGCGCTCAGAGCCGATCCCAAAGAGTTCACGTCGGTCTCGCAACCCTCCGGGGGCCCGTTCTTCGAACACAACGGCCTGCTGTTTCCGTCCACCGACGAGGTGATGTCCACCACCTCGCAACTCGTACAGTCGCGCCCGCTCGTCAATCAGCTTGCGCATGATCCGAGCCTGACCGGTCTCGCCGGCACGCTGACCACGAGCTTGCTGCTGCCGCTGCAACTGGGCCAGGTCAAACTCTCCGACATGAGCCGTCTACTTGCGCAAAGCGCGAACACGCTCGATCGCGTGCTGGCCGGCCAGCCCGCCGCGTTTTCATGGCGCGCGCTCGTCGATAAGAGCGCCGCCACCGATCCGGCGCGTTCGTTCGTGGTCGTGCAGCCGGTCGTCAACTACGACGCGCTGGAGCCGGGTGCAAGCGCATCGAGGGCAATTCGCGCGACCGCGGTGTCGCTGCATCTTCAGGAGCGCTACGGCGCGACGATCCGCCTGACCGGCGAACAGCCGCTCGCAGACGAGGAGTTCGCGTCGGTGCAGGACGGCGCCGTGCTGAACGGCATCGGCACTTTCATGGTCGTGCTGATCATTCTGTGGCTCGCGCTGCGCTCGGGCCGCATGATCGCGGCCGTGTTCATCACGCTGTTCGTCGGCCTCGCGATCACGGCCGCGCTCGGCCTGTTGATGGTCGGCGCGCTGAACATGATTTCGGTCGCGTTCATGGTGCTGTTCGTCGGGCTCGGCGTCGATTTCGGCGTGCAGTTCGGCGTCAAGTATCGCGAGGAGCGCAACCGCGACGACCGGCTATCGGCCGCGCTGATGCACACCGCGCACAGCATCGGCGTGCCGCTCACGCTCGCGGCCGTGGCAGTGGCGCTGAGCTTCTTCTCGTTCCTGCCGACCGCGTATCGCGGCGTGTCGGAGCTTGGTCAGATCGCGGGCGTCGGCATGTTCGTCGCGTACTTCACCAACATGACGCTGCTGCCGGCGCTGCTGAAGATCTTCAATCCGCCGGGGGAAGTCGCATCGCCGGGTTTCAAGCAGCTCGAACCCGTCGACGACTTCCTCGATCGCAATCGCAAGCCGGTGCTGATCGGCACGCTGATCGTCGTGATCGGCGCGACGCCGCTGCTCGCGCACCTGCGTTTCGACTTCAATCCGCTGCATCTGAAGGACCCGCATACGGAGTCGATGGCGACATTGCTGTCTTTGAAGGATTCACCTGAAGCCGCGGTCAACAACGTGCAGGCGCTGGCGCCGTCGCTTGCCGACGCCGACGCGATGGCCGAGCGGCTGCGCAAGCTGCCGGAAGTGGGCCGCGTCAACACGCTGAGCACCTTCGTGCCGGCCGAGCAGCAGCAGAAGATGATGTTGATCGCAAGCGCCGCGCAGCAACTGCTGCCGGCGCTGCAACAGCAGCCTGCGCCGCAAGCCACCGACGCGGTGCGCGTCGCCGCCTTGAAGCGCGCGGCCAATCAGTTGTCGCTCGCCGCCGAGGACCACCCGGGCCCGGGCGCGGCGGAGGCACAGCATCTGTCGACGACCTTGCAAAAGCTCGCGGCCGCCGACGCCGCCACGCGCGACCGCGCCGAAGTCGCGATGTCCGACACGCTGCGCATCGCGTTGAAGCAGCTGGAGAACCTTCTGCAGCCGACCGAAATTACTCAGGAGACGCTGCCGCCAGGCATCACCGCGATGTGGATCGGCAAGGGCGGCCACTCGCTCGTCGATATCGCGCCGAAGGTGCCGCCCGGCGTCGACCCGAACGACGACCAGATGCTCGCCCGCTTCGCGCGCGCGGTGAAGCAGGCCGAGCCGGGCGCGATCGGCGGACCGATCTCGATCATCCATTCGGCCAACACGATCATCAAGGCGTTCCTGCAGGCGGCCGTCTATGCGCTGCTGTCCATCGCCGTGCTGCTGTGGATCGCGTTGCGCCGGATCGGCGACGTGCTGCGCACGCTGGTGCCGCTGCTGGTCTCCGCGTTGGTCACGCTCGAGCTGTGTGTGGTGTTCGGGATGCCGCTGAACTTCGCGAACATCATCGCGCTGCCGCTGATGCTCGGCGTCGGTGTCGCGTTCAAGATCTACTTCGTGATGGCGTGGCGCCACGGCCAGACCGGCCTGTTGCAGTCGAGCCTCACGCATGCGGTGCTGTTCAGCGCCGCCACAACGGCCACCGCGTTTGGTAGCCTGTGGCTGTCGCACCATCCGGGCACGTCCAGCATGGGGAGGCTGCTCGCGCTTTCGTTGTTCTGCACGCTGATCGGCGCGGTGGTTTTCCAGCCGGTGCTGATGGGCAAGCCGCGTCAACGTCGCGGGAAGCAAAAAGGAATATAAGCATGAAGCTGCGTAACACCGCGCTGGCGCTCACCGCCGCGGGTCTCATTTCGGGCTGCGCGACCGCCCCGGATCGCAAGCCGGGCGATCCGTTCGAGCCAGTGAACAGGGCGATCTTCACTTTCAACGACGGAGTCGATCGCTATATCGCGGTGCCGGTCGCGAAGGGCTATCAGAAGGTGACGCCGCAGCCGCTGCGCACCGCCGTCAGCAATTTCTTCTCGAACCTCGGCGATCTCACCAACGCCGCGAACGCGCTGCTGCAACTGAAGATCACCGACGCGACCGAAGACATCATGCGGTTCGCGTTCAACTCGGTGTTTGGTATCGGCGGCCTGCTCGACTGGGCGACGCCGGCCGGCCTGCCCAAGCATCATCAGGACTTCGGTCTGACGCTCGGGCATTGGGGCATTCCGTCGGGTCCGTATCTGGTGCTGCCGCTGTTCGGGCCGAGCACGGTGCGCGACAGCATGGGGCTCGTCGTCGATGTGAAGTTCAATCCGCTGAACTATGTCGAACCGGCGACCCGCAATCCGCTGTACGTGCTGCAGTTCGTCAGCACGCGGTCGGATCTGCTCGGCGCGACCAGCCTTCTGGAGCAGGCTGCACTCGACAAATACTCGTTCGTGCGTGATGCCTATGTGCAGCAGCGCCTCGCGCGTCTGCGCGGCACGGGCAATAACCCGGCGCCGCTGCCGGAGTACGACGATCACGGCGATACCGGTCCCGCTGCTGCCCCCGCAGCAGGCGCGCCGGGCGCGCTGCCGAACTACAACGATCCGGGTGAGTCCGCGCCGGCGCCCAATGGGGCTTCCGGCGGCGCGACCAAAGCGCCTGGCGCGGATCTGCCGAACTACGCCGATCCGGGGGACAGTGGCGCGGGTGCAATGCCGGCTGCGCCTGCGGCGCCGGCGTCGTCTCCGCAGTAATACGCGCTCCAAAGCACAGCGGGGCGCCCTCGATGGGCGCCCCGCGTGGAAGTCAACCGCCGCCCGACCAACCCGCGGGCCTTACTACAGCCCGCTCAGTGCAGGCTCTCGACCTCGCTGCGCGCCGCGACCCGATCTTCCTCCACCGTCGCGACTGATGCCGGTTGCGGCACCGGCTTGGAGTTCGCGCGATAGTGAGCGAACTGCTCGTCCGCGTAACGGATACGCGTGCGGCCGTGCGGCGCCGGGTCGCCGTTTTCGTCGAGATTGACGAACACCATTTTCTCGACCGTCAGAATGCTCTTGCGAGTGATCTTGTTGCGCACTTCGCAGCGCAGCGTGATCGACGTGCGGCCGAAATGCGTCGCGGTCATGCCCAGTTCGATGATGTCGCCCTGGCGCGCCGAGCTGACGAAGTTGATCTCTGACATGAACTTCGTCACGACACGCTGGTTGTCCAGCTGAGAGATCGCGTAGATCGCGGCTTCTTCGTCGATCCAGCGCAGCAGGCTGCCGCCGAACAACGTCCCGTTGGGATTCAGGTCTTCGGGCTTGACCCATTTTCTTGTGTGGAAATTCATTTGGTACTCCGTGTCTGAGGCTCCCGGGTAGCCGCGTCATGCGCCAGAACCTAGGGGTTAACGCTAGCATTGTCCCAAAGATAAGGGTTTTCCCTAGTATATCAACGATTGCATAATTAATCGTGCCGATAGTCGGCGGTTCTCTTAAAGGACTGGCGATGGTTGCGACCGACGGAAAAAGCCCGCTCGAGAGCGAGCGGGCAGGTCAGGGATGTACTGCCTAGTCCATCGGGTCATACCGGTGGAATCCTTGGTAGCCGGTTGTGTCCTCTACCTTGGTTATCCGCCAGTGTCCGTTTTCCATTGCGACGAACACGAGGAGATTCTGCTTTTCGGCTAAGCCGAACGTCACTGGAATTACCCCGGTCCCGCCGAGCGCGATTGCCGGGTGCAAAGTCATCGTTTTGAGCCATATCTGTGGATCAAGGTCTTGCGCCCGCGTGAAGTAGTCCGCGCCGCCTAGCAAGCGTTTGTGACGATAGTCAATCCCGCAGATTATCGACCGTTGGTTTTGCCACATAGTTGTAAATGTGGTTATCCGTCAATTGATAAACGCTGCCCTCCTGTTGAAAATACCGTGTGTAAAACGCCTTTACAACAGTTTCTGGTGTATCCGGAGTCGCTGGGCTAGCTACGCCCGGCTTGAGTGTCAACGAAAGCGCCAGTGAGGCAAAAACGCACAAAATAAATTGATCATAGTCATTCGCGCCGGAATATTTTGTATGCGGGTTTGATGGTTCGATAGGGCCGGCCCCCTGATAAGCAGTGTATTTTCGTCCAACATCGCCTGAAATTTAGCGGGACGCGCTGATCATGTCGATTAGTGAAAATTAATTTCACCATAATTTGCGATTAAATCCACCATTTCTATAGTCAAAACGTTATCTCAAATAAAAAGAGCATTCGTCAGCTAGAATTTCCTCGTTTTACAGACGGGAGAAAGCAGTGAGCGATAACGGTATTCGTTTGGCATACACAAAAATATTCGAGCCGTGGATTTGTTGACGTCCGTAGCGCTTGATGAAACGGCTAAACAATTCGGGATAAGCGACCTCACAGCTGCCGCAGTGGTCCTTTTAGGACAGGCGGATATACCGGTGTCGGGCAAGTAGCAGTTCGGATTGCTTTCACGCGGAATCTTGGTGCATTCGCCGGCCGGGTCCTAGTCATTGGGGAGATTTTTCTCGCTGCGGATGCGATACAGATCATGCGTCGCACCGTGACGACCTATAACCGTCTGGCGCTGCCCGAGGACAGGCTGCTGTGAATGACACGGATATCTGGGAACGCCTTGAGGCTTTCACTCGCGAAGAACTAGGACGGCCAATCTTTGGTGGCCCACTGAAGTTGACGCCCTCTACCAGGCTTGAACAGGACCTGGGGGTAACCGGACTTGATGGTGTCGAGTTTATCGACAGGTGAGCTCTCACGTTCAACGTGCAGGCGGACGGTTTTCCATACAGGCGCAAGAGGCCGGCGCGCCGACACTACGCCAGTCTGGCGCTCCACCGAACCGAACTGGTATGAACTGGATCGTCGATAAAGCGGCGCTTCTGCTCGCCGCTATCGCCGGTGCGGCGATCGCATGGACGCTGATTCGCTACAGCGGCCAGTGGTTTGCGCTGCTGCTGTTCACAGTGGCATTTGCCGGGCTTTTCGCGGACAACCAGCGGCTACGCAACCGCCTAAGGGACTTAGGCGAAGACCCGAGTCGCCGCTCCAAGTGCGGCTCCCGCACACGCTAGCGACTTGCTGCCATCGCCGTCGTTCAACCGGCGACACCCGTGAACCGCAGCGCGCCGCCCTCGCCCAACGCCTCCCGCGTCTCGACCAGCGTAGTCCGCGCGGCGCGCGCATCGCCGGCGAGCCGCAGCAGCGCACCCAGTTGCGATGGCTGCCGCAGCAATTCGAGCAGAATCGGCCCGAGCGCGGTGGTGCCGTCGTCGCGCAAACCCGCCGTCGCGGCCGGCGGCAGCGTGCGCCAGGCCGGGTCGACGACCGCTCGACACACGGCGAACGGCAGACCGTGCGCGGCAGCGGTCGCCCCCGCGATGTGCGATTCCATGTCCACCGCTAGCGCGCCGGTCGATTCGTGCAGCGCGCGTTTGTCTTCCGCGGTGATCAGCGGCGCGGCGACCGCCGCCGTCGCGCCACGACGCACACGTCCCGCGAGCCGTTCGGCCGTCCTGACGTCGGTTACCGCGGCGGCAATCCGCTCCGACCACCGCCGATCCGTGTCGATGCGTCCAAACGGTCCATGCACCGCATCCGCGACGATCAGCGCCCCTGGCTCCAGTTCCGGCGCGAGTCCACCCGCCGTGCCGAAACTGATGATCCCCGCCGCGCCGCGAGCGACCGCCGCGCTTAGCGCGCGCTCGAGCAGATCGGCCCGCGCCGCGTACACGACCTCGACGCGCTCGCTGCCGTCGCCGCGTGCGATGCGCGCCTCGAACGCCATGCCGGTCACGACGATCACTGGCAAACTGCTATCGCGCGTCCCGACGGACGGCGTCATCGACACGGACATCCGTCACATCCCGACCGTGACGCGCGTGAGCCCATTGCGCTTCAGATGACGGAAGCGCGCGAGCGCCCACAGCGGGAAGAACTTGCGATAGCCGTGGTAGCGCAGATAAAACACGCGCGGAAAGCCCGTCGCGGTAAAGCGCGTTTCGTCCCACAGCCCATGCTCGCGCTGCTCACGCTGCAGATAGTCGATCCCGCGCGCCACCGCATCGTGATCGACCTCGCCCGCGGCCATCAGCCCGAGCAGCGCCCAGGCGGTCTGCGACGCGGTGCTCGGCGCGCGCTCGTAGCCGCGATAGTCGAACTTGTAGCTCTCGCCGCCCTCGCCCCAACCGCCGTCCTCGTTCTGGATCGACACGAGCCATTGCACCGCGCGCCGCATACGCGGGTCGTCGTGCGCCATGCCGGCCGCGTTCAGCGAGCACAGCGCGGTCCATGTGCCGTAGATGTAGTTCAGGCCCCAGCGGCCGTACCAGCTGCCGTCCGACTCCTGCTCCTGCAGCATGTAGTCGAACGCGCGCTGCGCCGGCTCGCTGTTTTGCGGCAACTCACCGATCTGCGCGAACATCGACAGACAGCGGCCCGACACGTCCGCGGTCGGCGGATCGAGCAGCGCGCCGTGGTCCGAGAACGGGATGTTGTTCAGGTAGTACTGCGTGTTTTCCGGCTCGAATGCGCCCCAACCGCCTTCGCTGCTTTGCATGCCGACTACCCATTCGCGCGCGCGCGCAATCGCTTCGCGATCGACATCGGACTTCGTGAGCGCAGCCGAACGATGCATCGCCATCGCGACCACCGCGGTATCGTCGACGTCCGGGTAATGCGCGTTGTTGTACTGGAACGCCCAGCCGCCCGGCCGCACGTTCGGGCGGCGCGAAATCCAGTCGCCGCGCACGTCGAGAATCTGCAGCGGACGCAGCCACGCAAGCCCGCGTTCGGCCGCCTGTTCGGCACGTGCCTCGCCGGTTTCGAGCAAAGCGTGTGCAGCGAGCGACGTATCCCACACCGGCGACAGACACGGCTGGCAATACGCTTCGTCGTCCTTGATGACGAGCAGCTTGTCCAGCGACTTGCGAGCGATCGCGCGGTTCGGATGATCGGCCGGATAGCCGAGCACGTCGTACATCATCACCGAGTTGGCCATCGCCGGGAAAATGGCGCCGAGGCCGTCCTCGCCGTTCAGCCGTTCGTCGACGAACGCGACCGCCGCGCGGATCGCGCGTTCGCGGCTCGCCTTCGGCAGCAGGCCGTCGACCGCGCGCAGCACCGTATCGACACAGCGGAAAAAGCCGAACCAGCCCGCGTGCTGATGCGGCGCGCGCTCGTTCATGCCGGTGTTCACCGGCGCGCCGCGGAACAACTCGTCGATGCGCACCTTGCGCGGGTTGCGAGCGAGCGGCCGCTTCGCATTGAGCACGAGCAGCGGCACGATCACCGTGCGCGCCCAGTACGACACCTTCGACAGATGGAACGGGAACCACATCGGCAGCAGCATGATCTCGACCGGCATCATCGGCACCGCGCGCCACGACACCACGCCAAAGAGGGCAAGCAGAATTCGCGTGAACACGTTCGCGTGTTCCGCGCCGCCGTGCGCAAGGATCGCGTCGCGCGCGCGCACCATGTGCTCGGCGTCGACCGGGTCGCCGATCATCTTCAGCGCAAAGTACGCCTTCACGCTCGCGCTGATGTCGAGCGCGCCATCGGTGAAGAGCGGCCAGCCGCCATTCGGCAACTGGATGCGGCGCAGATAGCGCGCGATCTTCTGTTCGAGTTCGAGGTTCGGCGTCTCGCCGAGGTAGTGAACCAGCAGCACGTATTCGGCCGGAATCGTCGCGTCGGCTTCGAGTTCGTAGACCCAATGGCCGTCCGGCTGCTGCGCGGCCAGGATCGCATCGGTCGCGCGCGTGATCGACACGTCGAGCGGGCTCGCGCCGCCAGTTTGCATCGGCGACGGCGTTGCGGTTGCCAATGCGTCCGCCACGGCGGGCGCGTTGGCAACCACGGCAGCTTCGGCCAGGTTCGGCGCCGCGTCGGCGGCTTCGGGCAGCACCGCGTCGAGCGGCTGCGTTTGAGATAAGTCGTTCATCTGCGTTCCATCGGTTGATTCAGCAGCGTATCCGCGGCCTTCTGGCCGGAGCGGATCGCACCTTCCAGCATCGCGGGCAGGCCGGTGGACGTCCAGTCGCCTGCGAGCAGCAAATTGTTCCAGCGAGTGCGCGTGCCCGGTCGCAGCGTCTCCTGCGCGGGCAGCGCGGCGAACATCGCGCGCGGTTCGATCACGACCTGCCAGCGCGGTAGCGGCGCGAGCGGCAGATTCACCGCCGCTGCGACCTCCGCCCAAACGGTCGCCGCGAGCGCGTCGTGCGGCATGTCGATGAGCCGCTCGTCACCGTTGAGCGTCACCGACAGTCGGTCGTCGAACGCAAACAGCCATTCGGCCGTTCCGTTCAGCAGCGCCGTGATCTGCGGCAGATTGAACGGCGGCTCGAGCGCGAAATGCACGTTCAGTGCGGCCGCGAAACGCGTCGGCGCACGTAGTCCCGGCACCAGCGCAGCCGCGGCTTCGGGCGGCAGCGCCAGAATCACCGCCTCGTTCGCGCCGAGCGTGATGCTCTCATCGGCGAAATGCAGCGCCTGTACACGCGCCGGGTCGGCCGCGAACACGATGTCGCGCAGACGCGAACCGAGCCGGATCGTCGCGCCGCCATGTTGCAGGAGCCGCAGCGCCGGATCGACGAACGCACTGCCAAGACCGTTACGCGCGACGAGCGGCCGGCACGCGAGCCCGCCCGCGAGCAGCGTGTCGCGCACGAGCGCGCCGGTCAGTTCGGCCGAGGCGTCGCGCGGCTCCAGATTCAGCAGCACATGCAGCAGCGGCCGCAGCAGCCGGTCCCACAGCGGACCGTCACAGCGCATCGTCTGCGCGACGCTGCGGCCCGGCTTCGCGAACAGCAGCGGCACGAGCGACAGGTAGTCGGTCGGCACCGTGTTCGGCACGCGCGCATGCGCGTCGAAAATCCACCACGGCAAACGCCCCGGCGACAGACGCACGCTCCAGCGCGACCGCGTGGCCAGATCGACGAACGGATACTCGGGCTGCGCGGGGCCGACCAGTTCGTCGGCGGCGCCGATCGCGCGCACGTAGTTCAGCGTCGCGGCATTGGCCGACAGCACGATGTGATTGCCGCTGTCGAGCGTCGCACCGAGCTGCGTGTCGTAGTACGAACGGCAGCGGCCGCCCGCGTAATCCTGCGCTTCATGCAGCACGACCCGCGCGCCGCGCCGCTGCAACTGCACAGCGGCGGCGAGCCCGGCCACGCCCGCGCCGACCACGTGGACGAGCTTCGGCATCAGCTCAGAAAAGCGCGTAACGCGCGACGATCCACAGCAGGCGCAGCTTCGGCTTGCTGACCTTCGTGCGCGGAACGTCGAAGCCGCGCTCCAGCGTACGCTCGAGCAGCACGCGATAGACGCCCGACATGATGCGCGGCGCACGCACCTGCGCGCGCGGCTCGCGATCCATGATCGCATCGGATTCGGCGAAGTGCTGCTTCGCGCGCTCGGCGAGCGTCGCGCAGACGCGCGGCAGCGACGGGTCGTCGGCGATCTGCCGCGGGTTCGTGGCAGCGATGCCTTCGCGCGCGAGCAGTTCGCGCGGCAGATAGCAGCGGTTGATGTCGGCGTCTTCGTCGATATCGCGCAGGATATTGGTGAGCTGCAGCGCGCGGCCGAGATGGTGCGCGAGCTGCCGGCCCGGCTCCTCCCGCATCCCGAATATCCTCACCGACAGACGGCCGGCCGCGCTCGCGACGCGGTCGCAATACAGGTCGAGCGTGGCGTCGTCGGGCGCGCAGATGTCGGCGGCGGCGTCCATCGCCATGCCGTCGATCATCGCGTGAAAATCCTCGCGTTGCAGATGAAACATGTGAATGTGCCGCGTCAGCGCGCGCAGCGACGCGCGCGGCTGGCCGGCGTAGCAGGCGTCGATGTCGGCGCGCCATTGCTCGAGCCCGGCCGCGCGCTCGGCGGGCGGCAGGTTGCTGTCGGCGATGTCGTCGACGGCGCGGCAGAACGCGTAGACCTGATACATCGCATCGCGCTGCGCCGCCGGCAAGATGCGCATCGCGAGATAAAACGAGCTGCCGGACGTGGCGGCAGCCGCGTCGATTTCAGTATCGTCCACGACGAGATTGGAAACAGCCAAGACGATCTCCGCTGGAGGCGCCCGCTGAAAGGCGTTCAAAGAGGTTTTTATGCCGACCCGCAGGGCAGTGTGCCCGCGCGCGCGGACACGCGCGAAACATCCGGCTGGGCGGCCGGAAACGGCGAAAAGTATAGCAATCTTTGCCGGTGACCGCAGATTTGGCGGCCAATGAGGGACGAAAGAAAGGCCGCCGGGCGCGGCCGGCTGGAACCACGCCGCCCCCGCTAGCGAATCACGCCCCCGCGAGCCGGAACGCGACCGCGCAGTTGCGGCCCTGGCGCTTTGCTCTGTAGAGCGCCGCGTCGGCCTCGTTGATCAGCACGTCGTACGCGGGTACGCCCTCGCGCGCCGACGCGCCGCCGAGGCTCGCGGTGACCGGCACGCTGGTGCCGATCAGCTCGACCGGCGTTTCCTCGATCACGCGACGGATCTTCTCCGCCACCAGCATCGCGTCGTCGAGCGGTGTGCACGGCAGCAGCAGCGCGAACTCCTCGCCGCCGAAGCGCCCGAAGGTATCCTGCACGCGCACCACACCCGCGACACGCTGCGCCATTACGCGCAGCACCGTATCGCCGACGCCGTGACCGAACTGGTCGTTGATCTGCTTGAAATGATCGAGATCGAACAGCAGCATCGACATGTCGCCGCCATAGCGCTGCCAGCGCGTGAACTCGTCGCGCAGCCGCGCTTCGAAAAAACGCCGGTTCGCGATGCCGGTCAGCCCGTCGCGATTCGCATACTCCTGCAGCTTCGCAACCGCCTCCTCGCGTTCGCGCTGCACGATGCTCACATGCGTCACGTCGGAGATCGTCACGCACACGGCCACCACTTCGCGATCGCGCATCAGCGGCATGAACGTGCAGTCCTGCTGCATGAAGTCGACCCCGCCGGTGATCGGCCGGTCGTGATCGAACTTGAACAGGTACGGGCGCTGCTCCCACGAGCTGAACGCGAAGCTGCCGAGCTGAAACACGCTCTCGATCTTGCGCGACAGCCACACGCGCGGCAGCTCCGGAAAGTTCTGGTAGATCGAGCGGCCGACCACCTGCTCCGCCGACAGGCCGCTATGGTCCTGCATGAAGCGATTCCACATCAGCACGTTCAGTTCGCGATCGAGCACGAAGATGCCAAAACCGACCCGCTCGACTACGAGGTCGCTCAACGATTCCACTGGGACATTCATAGACTGGACAGCAGCGCATCGAGCGCTTCGTTCATGTGACGGATTGAGTCTTCGGCCATCAGCATCACCAGATGCGCGCGAAAACTATGATGTTCGAGCGCGAAGTTCACTTCGACGAGCAGCGCCACCCGCCATTGCAGCACGCCGGGCTGGAACACTTCGTCGAGCGTCAGCGTGTCGCCGAGCACGCCCGGCGCGGAAAACACCGGCGTGCGGCCAAGCTGGTCGAGTATCGACGACACGCAAGCACCCGACAGCAGGTTCGCGACGTCGAGCATCAGTTCGCGCTCGCCGATCGTCTCGTAGCTGGAACGCGCGTACGGGTCGCTGACCAGCGAACACAGCTGCGCGATGCTGTCGCTGCGACAGATCACCAGCACCTCGCCCTTGATGTCCGAGCGAAAGCCCTGACGCACCGCGCTGACCGTGTCGTCGATGTGGGTCATCTCGCGCAGCGTGCGCGCAGCATCGCTCACCGCGACCATCTTCACGCGCGGCACCGACAGCTCGATAAACGAATCGAGCAGTCCCGCGAGCCGCGTCGCGGCCCGGCCCATCGCAAGGTTGGCGATTTCCTGGAGCGCGTCGCGCTGGTCTTCGGTGAAGGCGGGCTCAGACATACAAGCCGTACTCCTTGAGGATGGGCAGGACCGCCTCCGGCGTCACCGGCTTGGCGATGAACGCGATCGCGCCGAGCTCGCGCACGCGCTCCTGGGCGAGCGGCTGCACGTCGGCGGATACGACGATCACGAAGGTGTTGAGGTCCTCGTGCTGCAACGCTTCGAGAACCTGGTAGCCGGTCATGTCCGGCATCGTCAGATCGAGGAACATCACCGAGGCCTTGCCGTCGCGATACAGCGCGAGCGCCTCGTGCCCGTTCGTCGCGTAGGACACGTCGACGGCCCAGTCGGGCGGCAGAGCCTTCGTGAGCAACTTGCGGGCGAGCAGCGAATCGTCGGCGATCACAATGGGCAGCATGGCAACGGCGGGTCGGGCGGTTTTTTAGGCGGGTCGAATAAAGGAATCGGCTCGTTCGTATGCGCGCTTTCCGCGCCTGGTCGTTTGCGTTTTGTTCGTCCCGACAGCGGAGGACGGCACGCCTTCGCGTGATGCCGACCGATGCGCGACCAGGTACAGTGGCGCCTGTCGAATTGCAATTGCCTATGGCGAGAGGAGTGCGAATGCGGCAGGACGCGTTTTGGCGGACCTCGACGATCCGGCGCACAGAGGTGGCAACGGCCTTTTATCGTGGCGAGGATTGTCGAAGCAAAGCCGCGCAAAAGCAACTCGCCGAAATCGCTGACCGTAACGTTCTGTTTCCACGCTAGGCTAATTTGAGAAATAGTTTTATCGTCTGAGCCAGCATTCTTTTAGCTTTATCCTTTTGTGTACGTTTGCGCTTCCCGATTCGTCGCTGTTTTAAAGCCGCTCTTAAAGAACGGCCGGTCCGGTGGACGCTCGTCCCCGACGCTTTGCGGCGAGTTTTTCCGCGCTGCGTCTATGCTTGTTCTGAAGGCGGCATGATGCCGGCAATGGCCCGATACGGGGCTGCCACATTCGAACGACTTTTCGCGTCAACGACAATGACATCAGACCAGGTCGACTCCGTGCGAGCGGGCCGCCTTTCGGGTCGTCCTGCCCGCGAGCAGGACGACGCGTCGTTTCCCGCCGTGCCGGAACAGAACTTCCAGGTACGTCGCATCACCCTGATCGCGCTGCTGGTCGTGGCGATCGTGCTGCCGTTCGTCTACGTCGCCGCGATGGCTTTCAGCGATCTGCGCACGCGCGAGGCCGACGCGACCGAGCTGGCGCTGCGCACGGTGCGGGTCGCCGAAGAACACGCGTTGAAAGTGTTCGACATGAACGAGACGCTGAACTCGCGCATCGTCGATCTGACCGAGGGCCTCGACGACGACGGCATCCGCGCGCGCGAACACACGATTCACGACAAGTTGCGCACGATGGGCGGCGGCTATCCGCAGGTCGCCTCAGTGTCGATCTACGGCGCACAGGGCGCGCTGCTGGCGAGCAGCCGCGTCTATCCGTCGCCTGCGAGCTCGATCGAACAGCGCGCCGATTTCGTCGGCATCCGCGGCGGCAATGCGCTCGAACATGTGTCGAAAGTGACGACGGGACACGTGAGCGGCGAGCAGGTGTTCAACATGGGCGTCGAGCGTCAGGCACCCAACGGCTCGTTCGCGGGCGTCGTGTCCATCGCGCTGC
The DNA here is from genome assembly GCF_046543485.1 of Paraburkholderia sp. EG304. Classification (NCBI taxonomy): domain Bacteria; kingdom Pseudomonadati; phylum Pseudomonadota; class Betaproteobacteria; order Burkholderiales; family Burkholderiaceae; genus Paraburkholderia; species Paraburkholderia sp. EG304. The sequence continues at coordinate 91,874 of NZ_JBKGUA010000005.1, forward strand.
GGCCCAGCTATTTCGATGCGTTCTATCGCGAGCTGCTCGGCAACAGCGACGACACGCCGATCATCATGAGTCTCGTGCGCACCGACGGCGCGGTCCTCGCGCATTACCCACGCGGCCCGCGCGAGCCGACCGCGCTCGCATCGGATTCGCCGTTCGCCGAAGCGGTCTCGCGCGGGCAGCGCTCCGGCGTCGTGCGGATGCACTCGAGCTTCGCCGACGGCAACCTGATCGTCGCGTTCCGGCACGTCGGCTCGTATCCGGTCTACGTGCTGTGCGGCTATCGCACGTCCGCGATCTGGGCCGCCTGGTACAGGCACCTGAGCGTGCTGATCCTGTCCATGTTCACACCGTCGATAGTGCTGTGGTGCGTGATCTGGCTGTCGCTGCGCCGCCTCGGCGCCGAAGAGGAAGCGTGGCAGCGCTGGCAGGCCGAGGCATCGATGCGCCGCTCGATCGAATCCGCGTACCGCCAGTCGCGCAAGATGGAAGCGCTCGGCACGCTGGTCGGCAGCGTCGCGCACGACTTCAACAACCTGCTGATGATCCTGTCGGCCAACGTGCAGATCGTGCGACGGCGCGGCGTCGGCGGACTGGAGCGCGAACTGTCGGCGATGGAGCGCGCGTTGAAGAGCGGCCAGTCGCTGACGCGGCAGCTGCTCGGCGTCGCGCGCAAGCAGCCGCTGCGCACCGAGACGCTCTCGCTCGAACGCTGGCTGCCGTCGTGCCGCGAGCTGCTGCGCGCGTCGCTCGGCGCGAAGGTGTCGCTCGTGATCGATAGCGGCGTCGATACCTGGCCGGTGCGTGTGGACGTCGCCGAGCTCGAGCTCGCGCTGATCAACGTCGCCGTCAACGCGCGCGATGCGATGCCCAACGGCGGGCGCTTCACCGCGCGCGCGAGCAACGTCGTGTTCCGCCGCGAGGACGGCTTTCCGCTGACCGGCGAGTTCGTGCAGCTGTCGCTCGAGGACACCGGCGCCGGCATGGCGCCCGAGGTGCTTGCGCACGCGTTCGAGCCGCTTTACACGACCAAGTCCAAAGGCATGGGCACGGGGCTCGGGTTGCCGCAGGTGTTTGCGTTCTGCGAGGGCTCGGGCGGGCTCGCGGCAATCGACAGCGCGATCGGCGCGGGGACCGCGGTGCGGCTCTATCTGCCGCGCGCGTCGAGCGAGCCGCAGACGGCTGGACCCGCCGAAGCGCTCGCGCCCGCGAGCGACGCGCCGCACGGTCTGCGCGTGCTGCTGGTCGAGGACAACGAAGAAGTCGCCGCCGGCACCGAGGCGCTGCTGCAGATGATGGGCCACCAGGTGAGCTGCGTGTTCAACGCCGACACGGCGCTGCGCGTGCTCGACGATGCCCGCGCGAAGCGTGCGGACACCGGCGAGCCGCTGCCGTTCGATCTGCTGCTGTCGGACATTCACATGCCGGGCAAGCTGAACGGCATCGACCTGGCCGAAGCGGTGCTCGGATTCGACCCGCCGCTGCCGGTGATTCTCGTCACCGGCTACGCGGAAGAGCTCGACCGCGCGCGGCACGTGAACGTGCATGTGCTGTCCAAACCGTTCGATATCGGACTGCTCGAACAGCTGCTCGAAACGATCCAGCGCAACGCCGTGCAGACGAGCGCCGATACCGCCACGGATCCGGCCGATACCTGACGTCCGCGACGTCCCGGCGTCATTTACCAGAACTTGTAAAAAGCGCGGCGCTCACACGCAGCGCCTCGTTCGTCGCGAGTCCGCGCGATGCGTAGCGCGGCGGGCATCGCGGCCGTGCACGGGACGCAGCGCCGTCGCGCGTCGGTGCGGGGGCATGATCGTTGCGTGCCCGAAGACGGCAAGGGGACGGCGCCTCGGGTGCCGCCCGTTCCAGCACAACATGTCGGGAGACAACCATGCAACATCTCGTGATTGGTTTATTCGACACTTACGTGCAGGCTGAAACCGCCCGCGACACGCTCGTGCAAACCGGTTTTGCGCGCGAGAAGATCGAGTTGCAGGCGAACGCCGAACCATCGGTTGGCTCGGCCACCAGCGAAGTCGCCAACGCGGGCGTACTCGCGAATATCGAGCGCTTTCTCGCCAGCCTGTTCTCGACTGGGCCGCGTCCGTCGGACACCGCCCGTTATGCCGAGGCGATGCGGCGTGGAGCGGTGCTCGTGTGCGTTCATGCCGCGAGCCAGTCGCATGCGGAATTGGCGCGCAACACGCTCGTGCGGCTCGGCGCGACCGATATCGGCGACCGCCTGCCCGAGGCGGACACCCCAGTCGCCTCCAGCCGCGACCACTCGGTGCTCGATGAGCTGGGCATCGGCGCGGTGATGCCGGGTACGCCGCGTACCTCGAGCGTGACCACCGAGGCGGGTGCGACGCCGGGCATGCGGGACACCAGGGCAACACCGGGGGCAAGTGTGAGTTCGAGTAGCGGCGCAACGGGTGCGGCGGGCATCAGCGAATCGACCGGAATCGCCGGCGCCACGAGCGCCACTTCGGCAACCGGTACGAGCGCGCCCGACACCGTGCCTCCTCCTGCTCCTCCGCGCCCCGATCCGCTGACCGCCATGCCGCCGGCGGACATCGGCGCGGCCGCCGAGCCGTTCGCGCCGCCGCCGATCAGCGATCGGCCGACGAGCGATCCGGTCAACGAACCCATCGCCGATCCTCTCACCGGCGATGTGGGACGCGGCGCGATCGCCGCCGGCTCCGTGCCGGGTTCGGGCGCGGTGATGCAGCCCCAGCCGTCCGACATCGTCCCGGAAGGCGGACAGCCGGGCACCGGTCCCGGCGCGCAGATGCCGAACGAATATCTGGAGTATGAAGAAGACTTCCGCACGCACTACGACGAGCAGTACGCAGCCGCGAACGCGCGCTACGAAGACTATGTGCCGGCCTATCGCTACGGCGCGGAGATCGGTCGCGACGCGCGCTTCCGCGATCGTCCGTGGGAAGAGATCGAGCCCGAAGCTCGCCGCCATTGGGAAACCACGTCTCCGGAGAGCACGTGGGAGCGCTTCAAGCTCGCGGTGCGGCATGGGTGGGAGCGGGTGACCGGGCATCACCACGTATAGGTGATGCCGCGGGCGAGACGGGCGCGGCCGCCTCGCGCGGCGCGCGCCGTGTCCTCGTTGCTTCGGCGGATGGTCAGGGCGCGGTCAGCGCCGCTAAGTCTCGATTACGCCACCGCCCCATGCCGCTTGATCCACGTGACGTAGCGGTCCATGAACGATTGCAGGAACTTGCGCGTGCCTTCGTTGACGATCTCGCCTTTTTCGTTGATCACCGACGGATCGTGCTTGATGAACACCTCTGGCTGCCCCATCGTCGCGACGTCGAGATAGGCGAGCACGTTGCGCAGATGCTGTTGCGCGAGCGCCGTACCGGTGGCGCCGACCGAGGTGCCGATCACCGCGCCCGGCTTGTTGCCCCACGAGTTCGTGCCCCACGGCCGCGAGCCCCAGTCGAGCGCGTTTTTCAGCACGCCCGGCATCGAGCGGTTGTATTCGGGCGTCACGAACAGCAGACCGTCCGCGGCTTGCACGCGCTCCTTGAGCTTCTTGCCGGCTTCCGGATAGTCGGCGTCGTAGTCCTGTGAGTACAGCGGCAGGGAGCCGATATCGATGTATTCGAAGGTGAAATCGGCTGGAGCGAGAGAAATCACCGCCTGAGCCAGTTGGCGATTGAACGAATCCCGCCGCAGGCTGCCGACGACCACTGCAATGTGATAGGCCATGTTCGCTTCCTCGGTTAGTGCGCTCGACGCGCAGAGAGTAGGACTGTTCATGATAGGCAAAAGCCGCGCGAAACGCCTGGTCACTGGCGGATTTGGCGAGGCGATAACGGATCGGGAAGGGTTCTTGCGGCACCTTTCGGTGGATAACCTCGCAACTCGAAAAGTTATCCACAGAATCGCTGAATAACCTTGTGGATAAGTAGAACTTTTGCCTTGTCAATCAAGCATGCCTTCGGGCCAGGGCGATCTGAGGCAAATGGACACCACCGACCTTCTGGAGGACCGGATCATGAGTCTCGACTACGCAGGAAAATCCCACGACGAAGCGGTCGCCGCGCGCAAGAAAGCGCTTCAGCGCGCGCAGGAGCCGGCGGGTGGCAAGATGGCCGTCGACGGCGTCGAAGCCGATGCCACGCATAGCTGCGGCGAGCTGTCGGAACAAGGCAAACAGGTGTGGCGTACGGGCGCCGGGCTCGATGGCGGAGGCAAGGCGCCGAGCCGCTAGGGGTTGATCGCTGAATGCAAAAAGGGCGCCGTTGCCGGCGCCCTTTTCTTTTGCTTGCGTGTTGCGTATGTCGACGTGCGATCAGTTGCCGAAAAATACGTTGCAGTACGACTTCGGGCCGTTGCAGGTCGAAGCCGGAGCGTCGGCATGAGCGACGCTCGAAGCGGCTGCGAACAGTGCGGCCGAAGCGATCAGGGCGGAGAAAATGCGTTTCATGGTCGGGACCTCGTTTGCGTATCGTTGCGCGATCTGATGCGATCGATGGCGTGAAGAATAGCGAGCGGGTCCGCGTCCACAAACAGCGAAGATGAGAAGATATTTTTTTATAAACTGAAATAATCGCTACTGCCTGAGCGCGCGGAACTGGTGAGCGACCGCGACGCGTTGATTGAGCGATAGTCCGAGTCCAAGCTTGCTGGCGCGGAGGCTCGACTTATCATTTCTTGCAACAATTAATTGCCGCTGTCATAAGCCGCCGCGCCGCGCGACCAAGTTCCTTCGGGACATCGATTGCCAAGGGTATATGTTCAATACCGCTTCGTTAGGGCACGAACGTGAGAGAGAATGGCGCACGCATCCGCAAATCGCGCGAGGACGACCATCCGCTCATGAATCACGACGTTTCAAGGCAACACCCACAGCCGGCAGCGCAGCGACGGGGCACGCCGTGACGCAGCCAGGCGGCCCATCGCTCGACGATCCCATCTATCTCGCGCAATTGCGGCGCGACCTCGTGCGCTTCGCCCGTCTGCAATTGCGCGATGCCGCAGCCGCCGAGGACGCCGTGCAGGAAGCGCTGACCGCCGCGTGGATGCAGGCCGCGCGTTTCGCCGCGCAGTCGGAGCACAAGACCTGGGTGTTCGGCATCCTGCGCCACAAGCTCGTCGACACGCTGCGGGCGCGCCAGAGGACGGTCAATCTGTCGTCGCTCGAAGCGGAGATCGATGGCGAAGCGTTACTCGATCGCGAGCTTTTCAAGGACAACGGCCACTGGTCGCGCGAGACCAAACCGCGTCCATGGCCGACACCGGAAACCGCACTGCGCCAGCAGCAGTTCTGGACGCTGTTCGAAATGTGCCTCGAGCATTTGCCCGAGCACATCGGACGCGTGTTCATGATGCGGGAGTTTCTCGACCTCGACATCGCGGCGATCTGTGCCGAGCTGCAAATCAACGCGAATCATTGCAGCGTGCTGATCTATCGCGCGCGGCTGCGGCTGCGCACGTGCCTGAGCGAAAAGGGCCTATCCAGCGAGGACGCGAATGGGGAAGTGTAAAGACATCACGCGGCTGCTATCCGACGCGCTCGACCGCTCGCTGTCGACTGGCGAATGGCTCGCGATCCGCCTGCATCTGCCGACCTGCAGCGGGTGCCGGAACTATCGCAAACAGATCCGCCTGCTGCGGATCGCCGCGCATGTGGCGAGCGGAATCGCGAGCGCCGATGGAGCGGTGAGCGGCGACGAGTGATTTGCCGCTTTGCCTTCGCGGTTCAGCGCTCGCCGGGCGGTACGTCGCGATAGCGTTCGAAAAAGCGGGCGTGCGACGCTTCGTCGACGCCGACGGGATGCGCATCGGCACGCGCGGGATGTTTCGCGAGTTGCGCACGGGTGCGGATTGGCCGAGGCGCGAAATTGCCGCCGCAATTCGGACACACGTTGCGCAGCTTGGTCAGCGCGCAGACCTCGCAGAACGTGCACTCGTAGGTGCAAATCATCGCGTCGGGCGCGTTCGGCGGAAGTGACTTGCCGCAGCCTTCGCAGGTCGGTCGCAATTCAAGCATGACGGGGTGCTCCTGTCGTTGGCAACGCGGGGCGCGGTTTTCCTGCCTGGCGTCGCGAGAGGATCGATGCAGCCGCGCGTTGCTGGCCGCTGCCGCTGTAATGCCGGTCGATTGTAGCGGGAGGGGATGGGGCGCGCACTCGGCGCTAGACAATGCTTCGCTACTGCCGAATGATTTGCTTATGCGAATTTATCGGTTCGTCCAGGCGGGCGGACGAATTATCGTCGGAGCCAATCGGACCAGCCTTGGTGTCCGTCAAATTCTCTTTCGACGAGTATTCTCATGTCCCGTGATCCGCTGCTGACGCGCCGTACGTTTCTCGCCGGCGTAGGTGCAACGCTGGCCGCCGCCGCGTTGCCGGTCTTCTCCACCACCGCATTTGCCGCCGATGAACATGCGAAAGAACTTCGCATCGGATATCAGAAAGCCGCTAGCACCCTGGTATTGCTGAAGGCGCACGGCACACTCGAAAAGCGGCTCGCGCCACTCGGCATCACGGTCAAATGGACGGAGTTTCCGGCGGGGCCGCAACTGCTGGAGGGGCTGAACGTCGGCGCGATCGACTTCGGCTATGTGGGCGAAGCGCCGCCCGTGTTCGCGCAAGCCGCCGGCGCCAATTTCGTCTATACCGCGTATGAAATTCCGACGCCGCACGCCGAAGGCATTCTCGTGCATCCGGACGCGCCGATCAGAACCTTGGCCGATCTGAAGGGAAAGAAGGTTGCACTGAACAAGGGCTCCGATGTGCACTGGTTTCTCGTCGCCGCGTTGCAAAAAAACGGCGTGAAGTTCAGCGAGATCCAACCCGTGTATTTGCCGCCCGCCGATGCACGCGCGGCCTTCGAGCGCGGTGCGGTCGATGCGTGGGCTATCTGGGATCCGTTTCTCGAAGCCGCCAAAAGGCAGACGAACGCGCGGCTGCTTGCCGATGCCGAAGGTATCGTTAGTCACCACCAGTTCTTTCTGAGCGCGCGACCCTTCGCGCAACAGAACGGCGACGTTCTTGCGATCGTGATCGATGAAGTCGGCAAGGAAGGGGAGTGGGTGCGCGGCCATTACAGCGAGGCCGCCGCACAACTCGCGCCGATTCAAGGGCTCGACGCGAGCGTGATTGAATCAGGCTTGCGCCATTACGCGCACATCTATAAGCCCGTCGACGCGAACGTGCTTGCGGAACAACAACGCATTGCGGACACGTTCACCGAACTGCGCCTGATCCCGACGAAAATCGTGACCAAGGATGCCGCGCTGTCGGGCAAAGCCTAGCTCAGCAGTTCGAGGTCGTATTGCGCACGTCGGTTGACTTTGAAGCTCGCGCGATCAGGGGAAAAGCGCGGCGACACTTTCGGGCGGGCGGCCGATCACGGCACGCCCGTTTCTCACGACGATCGGTCGTTGCAACAGAATAGGATGCTTCGCCAATGCTTCATAGAGCTGGGCGTCAGTCAGCGACGGGTCGGCGAGATTGAGTTCTTTATATTCGGCCTCGGTGTCGCGGATCATTTCGCGGACCGGACAGCCAAGTTGAGCATTGAGATTCTTGAGCTCTGCGACGGTCAGCGGCCTCTTCAGATATTCGACGATTTCCGTCGCTTCATTTGCGGGGTTGTAGGTGTTCGCGACGAGTTCGCAGGTGGCGCGCGATTTGGAGCAGCGTGGGTTGTGGTAGATGGTGATCATGGCTTGGTTCAGGGCTTGCGCCGTTGAAGGTTGCTGTGACGGTTAGACGGGTTCGGGAATTTTAGCGGGTGACTTGGTGGCGTGGCGGGGGATGATTGCGCGGCATGCGCGTTGTTCGAACGAACGATGGGGTGGGTCGGTTTATGCGCATAAACCGATGCGCTCTTCCGGGGTGAGTCGGTATCGTTTAATGCTTGCAGCGTGAGCTCTCGTCACTCCTCTGACCCGCTTACGCGGGCGCGATACAAACGACGACCTATATGCCATTGCTGATGAACCGCCTGCGGCACGTTGGCCGCTCCTGCCATTCGGGGAGGAGCGGCGTCGGACGAATCCATGGTGAATGCTCCCCTGCAGGCCAATTTCCACGCGAGCTTTATGCGCATAAAGTCTGCGGCCCCTTGGTCGCTCTGATGCACGCGTTCCTTCTCAGCGAGATCAACTCAAGAATCACGCGACCAGTCGCCCGCGACTGAGCACGCAGTACTTGAGCGCTCATTCCTTTCCTCCCGTCCCCTCCGAGGGATAGCGATCAGCAACGCTTAGCCTCAGTCCGCGCTCTTATAGGCCGTAAGCCCTCGAGCACACCTTTGATGCCTCTTTATGCGCATAAACCCTCTGCCGAATGGCGTATTTCCGAATTTTGCTTACTCAAATCATTTGAAATAGCAATTCAACCAGGTAAAATCCATTTGCGTCTAAAAAGAGGAGGTGAAATTTGGCGGCAGAAATCATCGCGGTAACACAGCAGAAGGGCGGGGTCGGGAAGAGCACCATCGCGATGCATCTCGGCGCTGCATTTCACGAGAAAGGCAAACGCGTTCTCGTCGTCGACGCGGATGGCCAAAACACTCTGATCCACTGGGCGAGCGCTGCGTCCGACGGCGACATCGGTATTCCATTCGCCGTCGTCAACCTGTCCGAAGCAGGCAGCCAGATCCATCGCGAGATCAAGAAGTTCGTGGCTGACTACGACATCATCGTCGTCGACTGCCCGCCCTCCATTACCGAAAAAGTCTCCGGCGTCGTACTGCTTGCAGCGAGCGTCGCGGTGATCCCAACTTCGTCGTCCCCCGCCGACTACTGGTCGAGCATCGGCCTCGTCAAACTGGTTCAGCAGGCGCAGGTCATGAACGAAGACCTGCGTGCCGTGTTCCTGCTCAACAAGACAGAAGAGAAACGGATGCTGACGCGCGAACTGAAGCGCGCGCTCGAAGAACTCGGCTTCCCTCTCCTCAAGACCCAGATTCCCACGCGCGAAGCCTACAAGCAGGCAATGGCGTTGGGGCAAACGGTGCTTCAGATGAACGATCGCGGCGCCAAGCTCGCCGCGCTCGAAGTACGGGCGTGCGCCAACGAGATCGCCGCCTTGCTCCCGTGAATTTATGCGCATAAAGGACCCTGAATGAAACCGTCCCAATTCGCCAAAGGCTTTCAAGCACGTCCTGACACGACCAGCAGCGAAAAGCGCACAGCGCTCGACCGTCTGAATGCGATCGACGGCTTGGTTAAAAATGACGCGAAAAACTCCACGATCGCCGGGCGTCCGATTCCGGCCGTCGTACCGTCGCGTCTGCAGGATGCCGAGATCCCTGATCCGGATAACGAATCGGCGGCCTACCGCGCATGGCGGCTCGAGCACGGTTATCGTCCCGGCCAGGTCATCGAACTGGCGCTCAAGACCATCAAGCCGAGCCCGTTCAATCCACGGTATTTCTATGTGAAGTCGTCGATTGCGGAGCTTGCCGTCAATCTGGCGAAGCAGGGACAGCAGCAGGCGATTCACGTCATTCCCGACTACGACAACCCTGGCACCTACTTCGTCAGTGACGGCGGCCGACGCGTGCGCGCGCTGAAAGAAGCGAACAAGGAGTCGGTGAAGGCGATCGTCATCGATCTGCCGATCGGCATCCAGAGCTACAAACTCGGCTACGACCTCAACGTGCAGCGCGACTCGCAGACCGTGTTCGACAACGCGATCGTGTGGCGACGCTTTCTCGACGAGCGCCATTTCCAGAGCCAGAAGGAACTGGCCGAACATCTCGGGCTCGACGAATCGACGGTCGCAGTCGCGCTGTCCATCGCCAAGCTGCCGGAAACCGTGATGCAGGAGATGGTCGCGCGCCCTGACCGCTTCGGCTCGAACATGGCGTATCAGGTCGGCCGCTATCACACCGCTCGCGGCGCGGACGCGACGCTGCGACTGATCAACCGGATCCTTTCCGACGATCTGAGCACACGACAGGTCGCCGACATCGTCAAAGGGCGCGCGACCGCGCAGGAAAGCGCCAAACCGGCTGGCCGGCAGCGCTATGCGCAACGTCTGGAAATCAAGCTTGGTGGTGTGTCGGTCGGCGATCTGAAGTCATATGGGGACGACCGACTCGAGTTGCGCCTGAAAGGCCTCACGCGTGAAAAGCGTGACGACATCCTGCGGCAGATTGAGAAGATGCTGAAGTAAGACGTGAGAGGCGGTGCGCCCGCACCGCCCCTTTCCTTTCAAAGGCCGTTTCGACCCATCAGGCCGCGCGCGACTGGTTAAGGGTGAAGGCGAGCAGATCGCCATCGGTAGGTTCGCCCCAGGTCCTGCGCGCGAGCCAGTCAAAGAACGCCGTTTCCACGATCTTCGAATCGAGCCCGCGACGCCGCCAGTCGTCGCGCATGTGCGTGCCGAGCCCCGGCAATTCTTCTTCCTCGAACGACTGCCGCGCGATATCGCGCTCCGACTCGCCCTGTTCGTTGTACAACTCGTAGGCCTGCTTGCGACGGTAAGCCGAGTATTCGCCGAGCAGACGCGCCTTCAGATCGTCGGCCGGCGACGCCACCGACTTGCTGGTGCCGCCACTTGCCGGCAGCGCCTCGACCGGCGGCGCATAGCCCTTCTTCAACGCATCCTTGAACAGCGCCGGCGCGCTACGCACCGGCGGCAGCGACGTGCTGCGCATCCGCTGCTCGGTCATCTGCAACGCGGCGCGGATCCGGTTCTCTTCGCTGTCCGCGTAAAGCGTCTGCGCTTCTTTCAGCGGAATGCCGAGCTTCACCATCCGGTCGACCAACGTGCTGTCGAACACGTTCGGATGTTCGTCGAGCGCGAGCATCGGCTGCTTGCGCTCGGTCACGCGGAACTGGATTTCGGCGACGCGCCGACCCTCGCGATGCTCGATCAGCTCGACAAAAATGTTCGTGACCGCGTTGACCTCGGCGATGGCCGGGCGCAGATAGTCGCGCTTGAAATACTTGTACTCGCGCTTCGCCTCGTCGCCGGCTTCGGTATCCGGCGTGCCCGATAGAATCGGCCGCCACCATTCCCAGGTCTCGCGCATCGTCAGATGGCTCGGGTTGGTCAGGTAGCGCACGCAGATCTCGTAGAGCGCGAGGCCCGCGCTGCTGCGCAGCTGGCTCTGGAACTGCAGACTCAGCCGCGCATACTGAACGGGATCGAGCAGTTTCTTCTTGATCTTCGGCGCGAACGAAAACTCGACCCAGACGCGACGCGTGGTCGGATCTTCGAGAATTTCCGCGTCCGCGATCAGCGTCGAAATACCCCATTTGCGGCCGGGCTTCTGACTCGAGGTGCCGGTGCTCCACTCGACCTGCACCGACACCATGCGGCGCAGGTGTTCCTTGACCAGCGCGGTGTCATTGGAATCGAACGCGGAATTGGCGACGATGTCGGACAGCAGCGCCCGATAGGTGTCGCCCGATTCATCCGCTTGCTGGGCCACCGCGAGCAACACGTTAAAGAGCTTGCGCGTGAGCAACGTGATCTTGCCGCTCTTGGGCTGGATCGCGATTGCCTCGACGGCTTTGCGCAGCTCAGCCGAGCTCGGGCTGACAACATCGGTCTTTTTCGCGCGCTTCGTGGCCATGCGTCGGGGTGAGGGAGGGGATTTCGCGAGAGCATACCGGCTGTGGTGATACGCGTCTATAGCGTGCATCTCACCATTGCCGGTGAAGCGAGTTTACGAAGCGCACCTCACCTCGAGCAAGTCCCGAAAACCCTCACCTCAGCTGCGTGTCACCAGGATCGGGCTATCCTTGCCGGTCGCGGCGTTTGCGAATCGGGCCCGTTTCGCTGCATACCGGAACGGGGAGCACTTGATCCCGAATCTTCTCACCTCAAAAATTTTCGCTGGTTTTTTCGGGACGTCATGTAAACGGACGATGTCTGGGCAGCCGAGGACTTCGTCGTGCGGCCTTGCGACGGTTTCGTCGATTCTCGCGGGCTGCCGGGCGACGCAAAATCCGGATCAATTGATGTAATCCGTGCCCGGTATCGGACTCGAAGCGCGGTGCAGGCCAGCGCCAAGCGCTTCGTGAGCCTTACTGACAGTGCATCAGGCTTGCTATCGCCGGGCGCGACGTACGACTGCGTGGCGCCTCTACTGACGACTCACCCCTCACCGCCGCGAACCCTGCCGCCGCTAACCACCGTTTGCGACTTTGAGCTTCGTCCGAGCTGCCGTAAAAGGGGAGGTCGAGCCGCAGGCAAATCCTCACCACTCTGGTGCTCCCGAAAACTCTCACCGTAGCACCGCGACACGGGACAACACGATACGCGTTTGGGCCGCGCCAGTACCGCATTTCCCCAATGTGACCTCCTGAAAAGCCTCACCTTTGAGGTTTCTGAAGGCCCAAACGCCCGTGTACTGAGACCTCCTGAAAACCCTCACCTTTGCTGCCGAAAAGGAAAAATTCCCATAATTTCAATGACTTGCGCCAACGCCTCCGAACGTTCGAGGGATGGGTACCCCCGTAAAATCTCACCTTAAGCCGGCTTTTTCGCACCGCAGCACTTTTCACCGCCTTCCACGAGCTTCCCAAAAAAACTCACCTTTGTGATCAGAGACCTGGTTCACCCACCCCCGCGAATCGCCATCAGGCGGGCATCTCCGGCCCACAGCCTTCATTTGGGTCCCGAATTTCCTCACCTTAACGCCCAGAACCCTAGCCAGAGCGTCCCGAAAAGTCTCACCTTTGGGGAAATCGCCGCCCAAACCAGCTCGCAGAGCTGGCTTATCAGCCGGCGCCCTGAATCCCCTCACCTTTCGAATCGCGAGCGATTCCAGCCAGGCAGTCTCTCGGGTAGTCGACGCATGACAATCCATCTTCGCTCCCGTAAATCCTCACCTCAGCCGTCTGGATGCTCAAAAACAAAGCAAAATTGGCCAGCGAGCCCCGAAAAATCTCACCCCCGTTTCGCGTTTTCTCCCGCCACGGCTCACCAAAGCGGTTAACCACGTTAGAAAAGTCCCGAAAAACCCCGCTCGCGAGCTTCCCGAAAACCCTCACCTCGGTGTCGCTCCAACCGAACGAGTACTTATGAGGGCTGTCGGGTGCTTCGCGGCCATGAAGTCCCGCAAAACCTCACCTTTGCCCGAACCCCGCGTATACGGTGTTTCCTGAACCCGCTCACGTTCCGTCCCGGACCCGCTCACCGAGCCCCCCGAACCTCATCACTCGAGTTTCCCGCAGACTCTCACCAAGTCTCCCGCAAAGCTTCACCTTGCCGGGCTGAAAGCCCCGCCAGACAAGGGTTTGCCGCGGCGTTAACGTTTTTAACAAGGGTTCAAAGGTGTTTACTTTTATTACTCTCAACCCATGCACCCCGCGAGTCCCGTGAAACACCGGGCCTACAACCCACAGCCATTGGAGATCTATCGTGAAACACCGCGTGATCCCCGTAGAATCAAACAAAGCGCTTCTAATACAATGGCTTATTGGCTATTCTTCGTTTTGTTTCACGGAAAAAAATTGCACCGACGTGTTTACTATCGCGATTTGCCTGAAAAACTCCGTCTGTAAACGCCAATCCGTTCGCCACTGATGAATCGGTAGCAAACACTACGTAACTTGTTATGATCCATCCAATTCGAGCCACATCGAGGTAAACATGAATCTGGATCAGGAGCGGCAATCCATTCGCAATGAGCTTGAATCAATGCGTGCGCAGGGCGTGCGCCGCCAGGATCTGTCACTGCATGCCTGCAAGCGGCTCTTTTTCGACCTCGGCATCCGGCCATCGATGGCGGCCGTGCGCGATCTCACGCAAACCGGTAGCGCGAGCGACATCCCGAAAGACATCGATCATTTCTGGGAGCGCATCCGCCACGTTTCGCGGGTCAAAGTTGGCGCAGGCGCGATACCGAAGGCACTCGAAGATCGCGCCGGCGAACTGCTGGGCGCGCTATTCGAAGAAGCGGTCGTGCAGGCCAAAGCGTCGCTCGATGCCGAACGCGAAGAGATCCGCGCGCAGATCAGCGCGGCCGAACTTCGCGTACGCGACGCCGAGATTCGTCGGGATGCGGCCGACGAATCCATCAGGCGCAGCGAAGCGCGCGCCGAAGCCGCATGGGAGCGGGTTCGCGCGCTCGAAGGCCAGTTATTGAGCGCGACGACGCACGGCAGCGTTCATCTCGAAGGTATGCAGGCAACCACGCGCCGGCTCGACCAGGAAAACGAGGCGCTGCGGCAACGGCTCGAAAACGAGCAGGCCACCAATGCGGCGTTGCGCGACCGGATCGACGCGTTGCACGTCGAATTGCGGCAAAGCACCGAGCACTATGCGCAGCAGATCAAGGATGCGGTCGCCGAAGCGGAGCGGCGCGTCAAGCCGATGCTGGTCGAACTCGATTCGCTTCGCAGCATGGCCGCGACGTATCAGTCCGGCGTGCGCGACGCGAGCCGCAAGGAATTCGAGTTCATTCAGCAGATTGCCGCCGCCAAGGCGCGCGGCGACCGGCTTGACGCGCAGCTGCGCGAGCAGTCGGACGAAGTCGATGCGCTGACCAAAGAAGTCGCCGCCTTGCGTGGCCAGCAGGGCATCGATCCGGCCATCGCCGTGCTGCTTTGCTCACTGGTCACCGAGGGGCGGCTCACGAGCAAAGAGTTGAGCATGATCGGCACCGCGGCCGACGGCCACGTGACGCTGCCCGCGCGATGCCCGAAATGCGAGGAAGGTGAGCCGGAGCTGTCGCAGGTCGATCACCGTTTCGAATTGTTGTGCCCGGAATGCGAGCACTCTTCCGGCCTCGGCGAATCGCGGCTCGCGGCGGTAAACCAGTTTCTGTCGAACGATGCGTCCACCGCGCCGTCGTCCCGCTCCTTGCAGACGATGCGTTAACCAGAAACGGCCAATCCAACGGAAAAAACGTCAAAGGTGAGGAAATTCGGGAGCGTCACGGTGAGGTCTTTCAGGGCTCGCCGGCTCCCGTTTTCCTCGTAAAACGCCCGTCACGCCGGGGCTCGGCCAACGGCGCCGCCGCCGGATCGGGCTCCTGTGCCGCGGGCGAATCCTGCTGATCAATCCAAGTTTGCCACGCGCGATACAGCCGGTTCGCGGACACCGCCTGCACGAAGCCGAGCCATTGACCGACCTGTTCGGCCTCCACTCCGCTTTCGAAAAGGTCTGCCGCAAACGTGTTGCGCAAGGTTTGCGGACTCGCGCGCGATTGGCGCGAGGCGGCAATTCCCGCTGCGTCCACGAGCGCATCCACCGCGCGCAGCATCGTGGCCTTGTGCATCGGCCTGCCGGAAGGCGACGCGGGAAACACGAGGTTGCCGGCCAACTCCGTTACCCGACGTTCGGCGAGCCAGGCGTCGAGAATCGCCGTTGCGAACGGCGCGAGACGTGTGCGCCGCGTCAGCATCGGATTCGGCGACTCGATCGTGACCCACGGCGAGCCCTCTCTCACGCAACTAACCGTAAGTGCTCCCGCTTCGCCCGTCTTCAGTCCTCCGCCCAGAAACACGGCGATCAGTGCGCGGTCGCGTCGCTCTCTCCAGCGCTGCGCGGTCGACAAGGCCGGCAACGGCGCGAACAATCGCGCGATCAACGCAGTGCGTTCCGCATGCGTGAGAAACCCGGTCGGCTCGTTGTCGCGAGCATTGCGCCACGCGGCTTGCCCATCCTGAGCAATGAAACGCGCCGGGTTGATCGACGCCGATTCGATCTCGCGCACGTGGTCGAGCACCCGCTCAATAAGCCGTAAATAGCGGACCCGTTGCGTTTTGCGAATCTCGAGGCTGGCGACGAATTCGGCGATCGCGGGCGTGTCGACCGTCGCGAGGTTTTGGTGCCGCGCGTCGAGCCAATCGAGAAACTGCCCCCACTGCGCCTGATAGACCAACGCCGAAGAGCGACGGAAATGCTGCTTCGCGAGCCACGCATCGAACGCGACCTGCGGGTCGCGACGCCAGTCTTCGCGTTGCTGATCGAACAGATCGGTAGACGGCGCGGGACGGGGAACGGGGTCGGACAGATGGGGTGGTGACATGGGCATTCCTTCGGTTAGTTGCACCGTTCGGTCCGCGTATTGTAGGCGCCCACCGCGGCACGGCCGACTTCGAGGAACGGATCACAATCCGAGCCATCCCGACCTGGCGCCACCATCAGCCGCCCCACGCCCTGGCGCGCTTCAAAGGCGCATCGACCGGCCGTGGCAGCGCCGCCCGGCGCGCGGCTTCCTCGTACGCATTGACGGCAAACGCAAAAACGGCGGGCAATGCATTGGACGTACCGAAATCCACGCCGTCATCCGTTTCGGGATAAGGCAGATCGGACGGGCGCTGGAACAGCCCGAGCATCAGCGCGTCGTGCCGGCTGGCAAAACCGAGATCGGCCAGCGCCTCGGCTTCGATGGCATGGAGCAGACGCCACGTGAGCGGCACCTGTTTGACGATGTAGCGCCCAGCGATGCTGCGCACGATATGTTCGAGATCGCGCGCGGCGGTCTGGTAGCGAAGCGCGGCGAGCGTTTGATCGGTAGGGTCGGTTTTCAGGTTGTTCATTCTCGGCTCCAATCGACACGTGATACTGTACAAACATACAGTATCAGGCGCAACCTGGCCGAACGGCCTAGCCGTGAATCACCACCAGCAGCGCTTTCGCCTCGCTCTTGCCGACGTTGCGGATCGCGTGCGGTTCATCCGCGACATAGCGCGCGGTGTCCGCGACCTTGAGCCGCTTCGTCGCGCCGGCCGCGTCGATTTCGATCGAGCCGTGCAGCACGGTCAAATGCTCGCGCGTGCCAGGCTCGTGCGCGTTCGACACCAGCGCCCCGCCAGGCTGCAGCGTCAGCTCGTACCACTCGAATTTGCCGGCCAGCTCGATGGGGCCCCACACACGCAACTGGTATTTCGCTTCATGACCGCTTAGCGTAGGAATATCGTGCGGTCCCGAAACGGCGATCGCCTCTGGCGACTTCGGCGGCGCAAACAGCGAATCCAGGCTCACGCCGAGCGCGTTGGTCAGCCGCCAGGCAACCGCTATCGTCGGATTGGCCTTGTCGCGCTCGATTTCCGACAGCATCGATTTCGACACGCCGGCCGCGCGCGACAGATCGTCGAGCGTCATGCGCCGCTCGGCGCGCAGCCGCTGAATCTGCTCGCCGACGCGCGGCGGCGCCGCAATCGCCGCGTTCGGCGTTATTGCCGCGCTAGCGGAGGTGGGCGCCGCAGTGGCCGCGGCGCGGCGTGAACCCGAACTTGCCATTTCCTGACCCATCGTTTAGAGTTGTTCGATATACCGGATTTTAGTTCGGAAAAACGAAAAAATCCGATAAAGCTGACAACCGACTATAACAGGCCACCCTTCGCGCTCCCATGCGAACGCGGGCGCCGTCACCCTCAGGAGTCCCGTTCATGCGTGACCAATACCTTGCCCATCTGCGCGGCACCCTCGACCAGATCCGCGCCGACGGCTTCTACAAGAGCGAGCGAGTGATCGCGAGCCCGCAGTCGGCCGACGTACGTCTCGCCGATGGCAGCGATGTGCTGAACTTCTGCGCGAACAACTATCTAGGGCTCGCCGACGACGCGCGGCTGATCGAAGCCGCCAAGCAGGGCCTCGATAACGACGGCTTCGGCATGGCGTCGGTGCGCTTCATCTGCGGCACGCAAACCGTGCACAAGCAACTCGAGGCGGCGCTCGCCGCGTTCCTGCAAACCGACGACTGCATTCTCTATTCGAGCTGCTTCGACGCGAACGGCGGCCTGTTCGAAACGCTGCTCGACGAAAACGACGCGATCATCAGCGACGAGCTGAATCACGCGAGCATCATCGACGGCGTGCGGCTGTCGAAGGCGAAGCGCTTTCGCTACCGGAACAACGACCTCGCCGATCTCGAAGCGCGTCTGCAGGAAGCCGATGCGGCGGGCGCGCGCTTCAAGCTGATCGCGACCGACGGCGTGTTCTCGATGGACGGCATCATCGCGAACCTCGCCGGCATCTGCGACCTGGCCGACCGGTACGGCGCGCTGGTGATGGTCGACGATTCGCACGCGGTCGGCTTCATTGGCGAACACGGCCGCGGCACGCCCGAGCATTGCGGGGTGCTGGCGCGCGTCGACATCATTACCGGCACGCTCGGCAAGGCGCTCGGCGGCGCATCGGGCGGCTATGTCGCGGCGCGCAAGGAGATCGTCGAACTGCTGCGGCAGCGCTCGCGCCCATACCTGTTTTCGAACACGCTAACGCCGAGCATCGCCGCGGCGTCGCTCAAGGTACTCGAATTGCTCGCCAGTGATGAAGGCGCGCAACTGCGCGCACGCGTGCGCGAAAACGGCGCGCATTTCCGCCGCGCGATGAGCGCGCTCGGCTTCACGCTCGTACCGGGCGAACATCCGATCATTCCGGTGATGCTCGGCGACGCGCAACTCGCCGGAAAAATGGCCGATGCGCTGCTCAAGCAAGGCGTCTACGTGATCGGTTTTTCGTTTCCGGTGGTGCCGCGAGGCCGCGCGCGCATCCGCACGCAGATGAGCGCCGCGCATACGCCGGAGCAGATCGATCGCGCCGTCGACGCATTCGCGCGAGTCGGCCGCGAACTCGGCGTGATCCAGGCATAGTCGCCGCGTGATTGGAACGGAGAAGCAGATGAAAGCATTGGCAAAACTCGAACGGGGGCCGGGCCTCACGCTGACCGACGTGAAGAAGCCCGAAGTCGGCCATAACGACGTGATGATCCGGATCACGCGCACCGCGATTTGCGGCACCGACATTCATATCTGGAAGTGGGACGACTGGGCGCAAAAGACGATTCCGGTGCCGATGCACGTCGGCCATGAATACGTCGGCGAAATCGTCGAGATGGGGCAGGAAGTGCGCGGCTTTGCGATCGGCGATCGCGTGTCGGGCGAAGGACACATCACCTGCGGATTCTGCCGCAACTGTCGCGCGGGGCGCCGGCATTTGTGCCGCAACACCATCGGCGTCGGTGTGAATCGCGAGGGCGCGTTCGCCGAATACCTGGTGATTCCGGCATTCAACGCGTTCAAGATTCCGCCCGAAATCTCCGACGATCTGGCCGCGATCTTCGATCCGTTCGGCAACGCGACGCATACGGCGCTGTCGTTCAACCTCGTCGGCGAGGACGTGCTGATTACCGGCGCGGGGCCGATCGGCATCATGGCGGTCGCGATCGCGAAGCACGTCGGCGCGCGCAACGTCGTGATCACCGACGTCAACGACTATCGCCTCGACCTCGCGCGCAAGATGGGCGCGACGCGCGCGGTGAACGTGTCGCGCGAATCGTTGCGCGACGTGATGCACGATCTGCACATGGCCGAGGGCTTCGACGTCGGCCTCGAAATGTCGGGCGTGCCGAGCGCGTTTACCGACATGCTCGAAGCGATGAACCACGGCGGCAAGATCGCGCTGCTCGGCATTCCGCCCGCGCAAACCGCGATCGACTGGACCCAGGTGATCTTCAAGGGCCTCGAAATCAAGGGCATCTATGGACGCGAGATGTTCGAGACCTGGTACAAGATGGTCGCGATGCTGCAAAGCGGCCTCGATCTTTCGCCGATCCTCACGCACCATTTCAAGGTCGACGACTATCAGGAAGCCTTCGCGACGATGCTCTCCGGCGAGAGCGGCAAGGTGATTCTTGACTGGACCGCTGCCTGAGCCGGCGCCTCACCGTCTGAACGACAACGCCCGCAGCGCGCTTACGCGCCTGCGGGCGTTTTCACGAACTCGGCCTGGATGCGCACGTGAACATCGTCGCCGACGGCCGGATACCAGGTCGTCAGACCGAACTTCGCGCGGCTGAAATGACCGTCGGCGGAAAAGCCGAGCGTGTCTTTCTTGGTCAGCGGATCGGGCGCGAAGCCGTTGAAGGTGACGTCGAGCGTGACCGGCTGCGTGACGCCGCGGATCGTCAGGTCGCCGCTCAGCGTGCCGCGCGCTTCGCCGGTGCGCTCGAAACGGGTGCTCGCAAAGCGGATCTGCGGATAGCGCGCGACGTCGAGCATGCTGTCGCTTTTCACCATCTTGTCGAGCAGCGGCACGTTCGTGTCGATGCTCGCGGCGTCGATCGCGACCGACGCCGTACTGCGGTCGAGGCCGCCGTCGTTCCAGTCGAGTTCCCCCTGCTTGCGATTGAAACGCATCGTAAAGCGCGTGTATTTGAAGTGGTCGATATCGAACGTGATGCTCGTATGGTCCTGATCGATGTCGTAGCGCCCTGGCGGCACGCGCGCCTCGTTCTGACTAACCGAATGCGTGAGGACCTGGATCGGCGTGCAGGCCATCGCGCCCAGCAGCGTTGCGCCGAGAAGCGCGCGTAGCCATGCGGTGCGAACGGAGGATGGTTTCATCGAAGCGCTTCCGGTTGAGCAGTGGTCAAGCGATCTCCATCAAGATAGCAGCAAGCGTACCCTTCGCGCGGAAGCGCGAAGAAAAACTTGACGACGGAGAATGATCGTTCTACCTTTTGCCGATGACACACGATACGAATCCGACTGCCCAAAACGACGCGGCCCAGCCCGGCACGGCGCGCGAACGCCTGCTCGATGCGGCCGAGGCGCTCATTTACGCCGGCGGCATCCATGCGACAGGCGTCGATGCGATCGTGCGGCAGTCCGGCACCGCGCGCAAAAGCTTCTACACGCATTTCGAATCGAAAGACGCGCTGATCACGGCCGCGCTCGAACGGCGCGACGAACGCTGGATGAACTGGTTCATCGCCGGCACGCAACAGCGCGGCAAGGGTGCGCGCAAACGCCTGCTCGGCATGTTCGACGTGCTGCGCGAGTGGTTCGCATCGGCTGATTTTCATGGCTGCGCGTTTCTGAACGCGGCCGGCGAAATCGAATCGGCTGACGATCCGATCCGCGTCGTCGCGCGCAAACACAAAGCACGTCTGCTCGATTTCGTGCGCGCCGAATGCGACGAGTTCGCGGCGCAAGCGCAAATCGACGCGCGTCGCGCAGCACCCCTCGCGCGGCAATGGCTCGTGCTGCTCGACGGCGCGATCGCGGTGGCGCTCGTCAGCGGCGAAGCCGCTGCGGCGCTCGACGCGCAGGCGATCGGCAAGACCTTGCTCGACGCGGCAGCCAAATCCGCCGCATTCAAGCGGCCGCCATCCCGGCGCACCGCACAACCTGACTGAGGAACCATCATGGCCGATACGATCGAAACCCGCCCGCCGCTGCCGCCGTTCACGCGCGACACCGCGATCCAGAAAGTGCGCGCCGCGGAAGACGCGTGGAACACGCGCGAACCCGAGCGCGTCTCGCTCGCATACACGACGGATAGCGTGTGGCGTAACCGCGCCGAATTCGTGCATGGCCGCGTGGAGATCGTCGGCTTTCTGCGCCGCAAGTGGGCGAAGGAGCTCGACTATCGGCTGATCAAGGAACTGTGGTCGTTCACCGACAACCGCATCGCGGTGCGCTTCGCGTACGAATGGCATGACGATTCGAACAACTGGTTCCGCTCATACGGCAACGAGAACTGGGAGTTCAACGAGCATGGTCTGATGGCGCGTCGTCACGCAAGCATCAATGACCTGCCGATCCGCGAAGCCGACCGGTTGTATCGCTGGCCGCTCGGCCGGCGGCCCGACGATCACCCCAGCCTGTCCGATCTCGGTCTGTAGAGGTTCCGAGCACGTTCATCGCCGACGGCGCGCGCGCTGCGCGCCGCGAACTTCTTCACCGCGTGTTCATCAGGACGCCATCGGTTCTCCGTTATCGTGGCGGTTCCTGCTGCGGGGCACGTCGCGTGCCCGGCCGGGCCGAGCGAGTCCTAAACATTGGGCGCGCCTTCAGGTACAGTGCGCGTCGGGCGGCACGCGGATCGCCAGAACACGATGACACCGGCGCTCGACCGGTGACGGAGAAGAAATGCACTTCAGGCAGATGAACAAGAATATCCGGCGCGCCGCGGTGGCGCTTTTCGCAAGCTTCGCGGCGGTCTCCACGGCACACGCGAGCTGGTGTGACGGCGGTGTATGGGTCGACGCAATGCTCGGCTCGTATCACATCAATCCCGATCCCGATACGCACTTCGAGCAGTTCAACCCCGGGCTTGGCGTCGAATGCTGGCTGAACAACCAGTGGGCGCTCACGGCCGGGGGCTTTCGCAACTCGCTGCGTCGGCCGTCCTACTATGGCGGCGCCGTGTGGGCGCCGGAGTTCGCGCATTGGGGCATTGTGCGGATCGCGGCGATCGGCGGGATCATCTCCGGCTATAACTACGGCAACTGGGGTCTCGGCAGCAATCACACGATCGGCCCGGTGGTCGCGCCGATCGTGATGCTCGAATACAAGCGCGTCGGTGCAAACTTCATCGTCGTTCCACCGATCCCCTCTGATAATCTGCCCTTTACGATTGGTTTTCAGGTGAAGGTGAAGTTCTGACGGAGTGGTAAGCAATGAGGGCGATGGCTCTAAGGTGAGGTTTTTCGGGAGCCAAACGCTCCCGCTTCATCCGGATCGAGCCACTGCGGCGGGCGCGAGGCCTGGAATGCAGCGACGATCTCCTGGAATTCCTCACCTTTGCGAACCCGCGTCGTTCTCCTGACTCCTGGAAATCCTCACCATCCTGGAAGATCTCACCTTGGCAGGCTCGCTTCGACTTTTTGCCCTGCATTCCAGCCTACATTTCTCGCACTGGACGCTGACGCACTCCGCGCTGGCTGCTCCGAAACGCCGTTATTCGCCACAACGCTGAAGCCAGCGAAGCACGTTGTGCGCGCTTCGACGCCCCTCTTCCCCATCGCCGTTCCGACGCACACCGCGTGAGCTGTCGCACATCCCGCCCGTCGTTCCCGTAAATCCTCACCGTTGTGCGACCTCCTGGAACTCCTCACCGGTCGCGCGACCGCGTTTATCGCCGCTCAAATCGTGCAGCCATGTCGTCCCGACGTGATGCCGGGACACGCCGGGCAAATTAGCTGCACTGATACCTGCCCTGCTTTTCGGCTAATTTGACGCGACCATCTGCCGCCTTGACACTGCATAGCGTGCGAAGCCTTTTCTGAAAGGCCGCAACCCCCCAATTCAGATGCGAGCAGACATGTCTTCCGTTCAATCCCCGATCGCGGCCGGGCGCGCCACGGCAGAGTCGGATCGCGCACTCAGGAAAATCATCATTGCGTCGGTGGCCGGCAACGCGATGGAGTGGTACGACTTTTTCGTGTACGGCACCGCGGCCGCGCTCGTACTTGGGCAACTGTTCTTTCCCGCCCACGCGGACCCGCTGATCGGCACGATCGGGGCGTTTGCCGCATTTGCGATCGGTTTCGTCGCGCGTCCGCTGGGCGGCATCGTGTTTGGGCATATCGGCGATCGCTATGGACGCCGTGCGTCGCTCGTCTGGACGCTGCTGATCATGGGCTTTGCGACCTTCGGCATCGGGCTGTTGCCGACCTATGAGCACATCGGCCTGGCCGCTCCCGCGGCGCTCGCGGGATTGCGCCTGCTGCAAGGCATTGCATCGGGCGGCGAATGGGGCGGTGGCGTGCTGATGATCAGCGAGAACGCTCCGCCCGAAAAACGCGGCTATTTCGCGGCGTGGAGCCAACTCGGCGTGGGCGGCGGCAGTTTTTCCTGCACGTCGAAGCCGCTCACCTCCGGCATGCGGACGTCGAGCACGAGACAGCCGGGCACGTTGACGTCGAAGGCGCGCAGGAAATCCGCCGCGCTGACGAAGCCCTGCGACTGGATGCCGACCGATTCGAGCAGCCACGCGAGCGAGGTGCGCATGCCGTTGTCGTCGTCGACGATATAGACGATGGGGGCGGCATCGGTGACGGGAGGGCGGTCGCTTCGCGGCATTGGAATGGGCAGGCGTGTGCGTGGAAATCGCACGCGGGAATGATCGTCAGAGGGCTTTCATGATAGCGGGCCGACAAGCGGCCGCAAAACCTCGCCAACACTACCGATTCATCCTGCGATGACTGGCAAACGAACACAGGTGACTTCAACATGTCGAGCCAAGCAATACAGGCTGATGCCGGGATCGATCAAAACCGCCAGCAGTTCAGACAGGCGATGGCGCACCTCGGCGCAGCGGTCAACGTGATTACCACGGCGGGTGCTCACGGCTGCTGCGGCATCCCGGCGAGCGCGGTGTGCTCGGTCACCGATACGCCGCCGACGCTGCTGATCTGCCTGAACCGCTCGAGCGCGATGCACGCGGTGTTCGTCGGAAACCCTGATGTGTGTATCAACGTGCTGCCCGCGAGCCTCGAAAGTATCGCGCGTCACTTTGCGGGCGTGACCAGTCTTTCGATGGAGGATCGCTTCAAGCTTCCCGTCTGGGATCAGGGCGAAAACGACGTGCCGGTGCTGCGCGGCGCGCTCGCGAGCTTGCAGGGGAAGATCGTCGAAGCGAAGGAAGTCGGCTCGCACTCGGTGATGTTCGTGGAGACCACGCAGATCCGCGTGAGTGCCGATGGCGACAGTCTGATTTACTTCGACCGGAATTTTCACCGGGTGCCGAGGGCGTGGAAGGGGCAATGATTTTTCCGAAGAGCTGCCGGACCGCTCAGGCTCCGGCAGCTCTTGCGTTGTCGCTCCGGACGTGGCTCCCGTAAAACCTCACCATTGCCCGGACCTCCTGGAACTACTCACCATTCGCACTACTTCAGCAACGCCATCTGCACGACCTTGACGATCACGAGCGCGATCGCGAGCAACAGATAGCCGCGCAGAACGCCCATCCATACGCGTTTGGCGAGCGTCAGACGCGGCGGCGGCAGTTCGTCGAGCGGCGGCATACGCCATGTGTTGCGCGCTTCTTTCGTATAGCCCGGAGTCGGCTCGGCTGCGGCGGATTCGCCGCGGAGTTTGCGAAGCCCGATGCTCGCCGCATACCCGACGACAGCGAGCAACGTGCCGCCCACCAGTACTTCGATGATCGTTTCCGCCGCGATGTCCGGATATATTACCGACGCGGTCAGGATGATCGACAGCATCACGAGCACCCAGATCACCGAGCCGGTAAACAGGTTGAGCTTCTTCGAGTTGGCCCACGGACCGAGCACCGCGCGGTCGTTGCACAGCAGCAGCAGGAACACGGTCGCGCTCGGCAGCAGCACGCCGGCGAGCGTTTGCACCGCTTCGGTCAGGAGACCGAGCGGACTGCCCGGAATCAGCACCAATGCCGCGGCGGCTGCGACGATCGCGAAATACACGACGTAGAAGCCCTTCGCGTCCGACACGCTACGGTGCAGCGAATGGCGGATCTTGAACACGTCGCCGATCGCATAGGCGGTCGATAGCGACACGGCCGCCGCGCCGATCACGCACGCGTCGAACAGCGCGATCGCGAACAGCACCGCCGAGGTCCGTCCCGCGTATCTCTCGAGACCGGCGATCACACCGCCCGCGTCCGTGAAGTTGCCGAACCCGGGGCGGCCTTCGAACAGCGCGGCGCAGAACGAGATCATCGCGACCGCGCCGATCAGCACGAACACGATGCCGATCCACAGGTCGGCTTTCTCATAGTTCATGAAGCGCGGGGTGATGCGCTTGTCGACCACGTAGCTCTGCTGAAAGAACAGCTGCCACGGAGCGACCGTCGTTCCGACGATGCCGATCACGAGCAGCATCACGTCGGACAGCTTCGAATGCGCGGGCCAGTTCGGAATGAAGAAGTCGCGCGCGATCTGGCCGACCGGCGGATGAATCGACACGAGCACCGGCACCAGCAGCAGGCTCAACACGCACAGCGCGACCGCGAAACGTTCGAAGCGGCGGAAGTCGCCGGTGCTGACGGCGGCCATCGTCAGCGCCGCGGCGATGCACACGCCCGCGATCTTCGAGACGCCGAAGAAGTCGAGCACGAACGTGATGCCGATGAATTCCGTCACGATGGTGAGCGCGTTCAGCAGGAACAGATCGACGACGCTGAACGCGCCCCAGAACTTGCCGAAGCGCTCGAAAATAAGCCGCGCGTGGCCCACGCCCGTGACCGCGCCGAGCCGTAGCACCATCTCCTGATTGACGAACAGCACTGGAACCAGCAACAGCATGGTCCACAGCAACGTGGTCCCGTAGTTCTGGCCTGCCTGCGTGTAGATGCCGAATGCGCCCGCGTCGTTGTCGCCGACCATCACGATCAGACCGGGGCCGAGGATCGCGAGCAGCGTGCGCAGGCGCGCCCACCAACTGGTGCGCGGCGCGATGTCATGGTGAGCGATCGTGCCGAGCGCGCCCTTGATATCGCCTACGTGTGCCGAATCGAGCACGGCGCTGCGCGCGGAGGAAAAGTTCGTCGGAGTAGACATGTCGTTCTCTCCTGGTTGTATTTGTCGGAGGCCGGATCGCGAAACGCTATGCCACGCGCGACATCACGCGACGGCAGAAGGCGATAAACGGACGCGATTCGCGCGGGTGCAACACGAGCAGAGCGTCGTAAAACGCGCGCGATTCCTGTACGCGCGGGAACTTCGAAAGAAGCAGGCCGAATTGCATTGGGTATCTCCGTGCGCCGGTTTCGACGCGCTGGTGGAAAGCCAGCAGACACGGAGGCCGCGTATGTCCGGGCGCGGCGGTGGAGGTCTACTTGCTTTCCTCAGTTAATAGAACAGGGAAGCGGCATAAGGGATAACTGTCACTGCCGGGCATGGCGACTCCTTGTTGGTGTGAGGCGTGTATGAGCGATTGATACGTTCGCTACGCACGTTGCACCACACGTGTTTATCCACGCGTTCACGCGCACTGCGTTGACGCGCGCGCAAACGCGACCGCAAGCACGAGGCTCGCGATGCGGCGCCGTACCAACGCAGGGACGCGTTTGAACGCGGCGTTCCTGTCATGCGGATACGACGTTACGTTAGGTGCACGGGAAGAGACTGCGGCGCGCACCGTCTGCCTGCTGGCAAGACGGCGGCTGATGAAGAGAGCGCGGACGTCCTGCCGGTCAGGCAGCGAAACTGTTCGAAAGTCGGCTACTGCAGGTGTCCAAGGCGTGAGCCCCATTGATGATGATTCTTGAATTCTAGGGTTCGCTTTCCGCCGAGGTCAACCTGTTTCTTAAGCAGAGCGGAGAAAATGTGCGGCACGCAACGCCGCGCGCCGTGAACGACGTGCGGGTCGAGGCCGATAGAGGGAAGGTCGAACAGGCGGCATCGATCCATCCGGCCGATGCCGCTACACATGCTTACTGATTGGCGCGCCGTCGCACGGTCAGCCGGTTATGCACGCTTCTGACGCCGCGAACCGATCGCGCCGCGTTGCCGGCTTGCCCGATTTGCGATTGCCGCGGCACGGTGCCGCTCAGCGTGACGATGCCGTGTCGCGATTCGACACGGATGTTCGCCGAATTGAGATTCGTGGTGCGCGTGAACGCGCGGCGGACGTCGCGGACGATCGCGCTGTCGGACCGGTTAGCGTTCCGGTTCGAAGCCGCTGGGGCCGGCTGGCTTTGCATCGACGCATTGTTCGGCATCTCGCGCGTCTGAGCGTTCGCATAAGTCGCGCAAGTCGCGATGGCCACCGCGAACATTGCGCCGAGGATTTTTCTCGCGCCGTTTGTTTTCATCCTTCCTCCTTTGCCGGTTTGTCAGGAACTGCCGTTCGAGCCGCGTGTTGCCAGCGTGGAAGAGGCGACGCAACGCACTGGCGCCTCGCGACGAGTAATCGACCGTCGGCTCCGATTATATTCTGCGGCGCCGCGTCGATATCGATAGGTGAGAAGATTCGGGAGCGGCCGAGGTGAGAATATGCGCACCTGTACGCGCACTTCAAAACTAAAGGTGAGGGTATTCGGGAGTCGCCTCGACGGTCCGGCAAGTTGCGAATGGTTTCTTTGGAAACATGGTTCCCGTCAGACGCGCAATGCGGTGAGGCCGTATCGCAGGAAGCCGGCGAGGGCGCCCGTCGGTTACTGGTTGCGCCTGATCGAATGATGGCGGCGCGTGCGGCACGCGAAAGGTGAGAACTTTCGGGAGTGGCCCGCGGGCGGGTCTTTTGCAACTAACCGGCCGTGCCAGAAGCGAAATAAACCGCGCGGCAAGCGGCGTGCGGCAATGCGCGCGTTTTGCCTGTCAGCGATAGGTGAGGATATTCGGGACCCGTCGATGCCGTATCTGTCGGCCCCATGCCTTATCGGCGTGCAAAACCCGCTTCATGCAGTCGCCAATCATTGCATCCATCGCGTCGACCGCTCGCCGGCTGTGTAACGTAAGTCGTTGAATGTCCAGGCGATCTGCCGCTTACGCGGCCCGCATCGGCGACGCGAACCGGCTGCGTTCGATTAAAGGTGAGGATTTTCGGGAGCGGCGTGCAAGAGCCGCTCCGCGCGCGCTGAAATGCCTCCTCGAGCCCTCTTTTCACCGCGAAGGTGAGGCTTTTCGGGAGCACTGGCGACGCTACCTGACGCCGATTCACCGCCATTTCGTGCCAAAGGTGAGGCTTTTCGGGAGCGGCAGCACTCGCCAGCGATCACCCGTTCAGGCCGATTTCGCGATATCGCGGATGTCCGCGACCGGCGTCTGCCCGAAAGCATCGCTAAGCGCGTAGTCGATCAACCGCGCCGCGGATTGCTCGGGCGTCGACAGTTGGCCGTTGCGCTTCAGGTCTTCGAAGCGCTGGCGCATCGGGAATTGCTCTTCGCCGCTCCCGCGAATTTGCGCCTGCATGTCCGTATCGATCACGCCCGGCGCGAGGCTGCAGATGCGCAGCGCGCGAGTCGCGTCGAGCGCAACGGCGCGCGCGTGATGATCGAGCGCAGCCTTGGTCGCGCAGTAGATGCTCCAGCCCGGATACGCGTTGCGCGCCGCGCCGCTCGAAATGTGCACGATGCGCCGATCTGTTGCGTCGGCGGCCGCGGCGGCGAGCGCGCTCGCGAGCATCAGCGGCGTCGCGACGTTCAGGCTCACCGCGTCCGCGACGTCCGCCGCGTTCTGCCCTTCGATGGGCCCAATCGGTTCCACCGTGCCCGCATTGTTGATCAGCAGCACCGTCTGCGCGCCGCGCACGAAGTTGCTCAGCGCGTCGGTGGCGATCCATTGCGCGACTCGCGCAGGTTCGGCGAGCGGCAGCTCGATCTCTTCGAGCTGCGCGGCAAAGCGCGCCTTTAGCGCCGCATTGCGCGAGCGCGACAGACCCAGCACCGTGACGTCGCGGGCGAGCAGTTGTTCAGCGAGCGCCGCGCCCAGGCCGCGCGTATGGCCAGTGACGATCGCGCGAATTGGAGAAGAGGAGGTCATGTCGTTCCTTGTGAGCGTTGTCTTGCAGAATCGACGATTTTCTCACGCCGTATTCAGGCCGACCGAAAGCGCTCGCGATACTGCATCGGCGTCACGCCAAGCCGCTTCGTAAACACGATGCGCATGCGGTCGGCGGTGCTGAAGCCGCAATCGTAGGCGATCGTCTTCAGCGCCGCGGCGCTGCTTTCGAGCAGCTTGCGCGCCGCATCGACGCGCGCGCGTTCGACGAATTCATGCGGCGTTACGCCGGTTTCCTGCACGAACACGCGCGCGAAGTTACGCGCGCTCATGCCCGCGACGCTGGCGAGTTGCTTGACGGTGAAGCTGTCATGGATTCGCGCCATCACGTGCGCCTGGACTTTCGCGGCGGGCGAGGTGTCGTCGGCGGGCGCGGTCAGATAGGGGCTGAATTGCGACTGGCCGCCTTGCCGCTGCGCGAACACGACGAGCCGTTTGGCGACCGCGAGCGCGGCATGCGGACCATGATCCTCGGCCACTAGCGCGAGCGACAGATCGATGCCGGCCGTCACCCCCGCCGACGTGACCAGCGGCCCGTCGCGCAGATAAATGCGATCGAACTCGACCCGCGCGCGAGGAAACTGCGCGGCGAGTTGCGCCGCGTGCTGCCAGTGCGTGGTCACATGCCGTCCATCGAGCAGGCCCGCGTGACCGAGCGCGAATGCGCCGGTGCAGATCGAGCCGTAGCGGTCGCAACGCGTCGCGACGTCAGCGAGCCAGTCGAGCAGGCGCGCGTCGGGCACTTCGTTGTGCGGCAGAGCGGGGCCGCCGGCGACGAGCGCGAGATCGAACGGTTCGCGCGCCTGCTCGAAGGTCGCGTCCGCCACCAGCGTCATGCCGTTCGACGCGCGCAACGGCGCCGCGTCGGCGGCCAGCAGCTTGACCTCGTAGTGCTGCGCGGGCGCGACGAAGCCGTTCGCTTCGGAGAACACGTCGACGGGACCGGCGACGTCGAGTGCCTGCACACCTGGAAAGATCGCGATCGCGACGGTGGGCATCGAATGACTTCCTTTGACGGGGAATGTGAAGGACATGCCGCGGCAGTCAACGCTGTGCGTTTGGCAGTGTTCAACGGCTCGCGGCGATTGTTCGCGGCGTCGCGCTAGCCAATACTGGGTTGGTCGGACGCGCGGTCTCACACCCAGGCGACAGGCATCCACATCACGGCGCGGACCAGCATACCAAAACGCGCTTTGAAGCCGCGCCGCGTCCCGTTGATCACTTTCACTTTCGCATTCGAAGGAGTACGTCGCATGGCTACGACGATCGCAGGTATCCGGATTCCCGACAGCATGATGGCGCGCGAAGCCACCGAACTCGTGCGCGACACGGAAACGGAGCTTCTCTATCACCATTCGCGGCGCGTGTTTCTATTCGGCGCGCTGGCCGGGCAGCGCAAGCAGTTGAAGTACGACCCCGAGCTGCTGTACATCGGCGCAATGTTTCACGACATGGGGCTCGTCGCGCCGCATAGCAGCAAGCACGAGCGCTTCGAAGTGGACGGCGCGAACGCGGCGCGCGATTTCCTGCGGCGGCATCGGATCGGCGAAGACGATATCGAGCAGGTATGGACCGCGATTGCGCTACACACGACGCCAGGCATCCCGCAGCATATGAAGCCGGTGATCGCGCTCGTCACCGCGGGCGTCGAAATGGATGTGCTTGGCCTCGCCTACGACGAATTCAGCGAGCAGCAGCGCGAGGAAGTCACGCACGCGCATCCTCGCGGCCCGCACTTCAAGGAAGGCATCATCGATGCGTTCACGCACGGCACGATCCACAAGCCGCACACGACGTTCGGCAACGTGAAGGCCGACGTGCTCTCGCTGAAAGACCCGCATTATCATCGCGAGAATTTCTGCACGATGATTCTGGGTTCGGCGTGGAAGTCGTGAACGCCTGCTTGCGGCAGAAATGAGGTAGCGCAATGATGCATCGCAGATGCGATGCATGGAGTGAACGGTGAAAAGCGCTACTTTCCCGTCGGTGCGGGTCGAGCCCGAACTGCGGGCCGCGGCCGAGGACGTGCTGCAGGAAGGCGAAAGCCTGGCCAGTTCGCCTGCTGAAGCGAAGCAAACCGGAGACTACGTGTCGGCCGACGACGTGCTCGCCGGCCTCGAAAGGCGGCTCGGCGAAGCAAAAGCCCAGGTCCCGCGCGAAGGCGACGACAGCCAAACCGTGACCGTGCTGGCGGTGCGCCATCAGCTAGAGGATCATTATCACTGATCGAACTTCCGTCGCCGCCCCATGGTCATCAAAAACCTTCTTCGCAAACTCGACCTCACCACGCTGCAGCTCTTTCTCGCCGTGTTCGAAGAGGGCACGCTAACGCGTGCCGCTGAGCGCGAGGCGATCGCAGTGTCCGCCGCCAGCAAGCGGCTGGTCGAACTCGAACAGGCGGTCGGCGCGTCGCTGTTCCAGCGCAACGCGCGCGGCATGACGCTGACGCCGGCCGGCGAAACGCTGCTGCATCACGCGCGCCGGGTGCTGCGCGACATCGAGAGCATCGGCATCGAACTGGCCGGCCATGCTAGCGGCGTGCTCGGCTATGTGCGGATGATGGCGAACCTGTCGGCGATCGTCGAATTTCTGCCCGAAGATCTGCGCGCGTTCCAGTCGCTGCACGAGCGCGTGAAGGTCGATCTTGAGGAGCGGCCGAGCGGCGGCGTCGTCAAGGCCGTCGACGAAAGCCTCGCCGATCTCGGCATCTGTTCCGGTGACGCCGATACGCGCGAGCTGCACGTCGAACACTACCGGCGCGATTCGCTCGTGATCGTGATGCGCGACGATCATCCGCTCGCGGCACGCGCGAGCATCGCGTTCGCCGAAACGCTCGATGGCGATCACGTCGGCCTGCATTCGGCGAGCTCGATCAACGCGCGTACGCACCTCGCCGCGCGTCAGGCCGGCAAGCCGCTACGGCTGCGCATCCACGTGCCGGGTTTCGATGCGGTCTGTCGGATGGTGCAAGCCGGCATGGGCGTCGGTG
Organism: Paraburkholderia sp. EG304; assembly: GCF_046543485.1. NCBI lineage: Bacteria > Pseudomonadati > Pseudomonadota > Betaproteobacteria > Burkholderiales > Burkholderiaceae > Paraburkholderia > Paraburkholderia sp. EG304. Next base: position 124,020 of record NZ_JBKGUA010000005.1, read on the forward strand.
TGCTGCCGCAGAAGGTGTATCAGCTGATGGGCCGCCCGCTCGGCCTCGTCGGCACGGCGCTCGACGACGATTGGGCCGAGCGCGGCCTCGTGCTCGTCGTGCGTGACGTCGATGCGTTGTCGCCGGTGAGCCGGCTGCTGTTCGATCATCTGCGCATGGTCGAAGCGCGCGAAACGGCAGCGGACGCTCAACCCGAACCCGCTCCGATCGCCACCGAACCACCGCGCCGCTCCCGCAGCCGCCGCTGAGCGTTCGCCGTTCGCGAACGGTCGTTGGCGAATTGCGGTTGGACGTCGCCACCACGCCGCTTCTAAGCTGTCTCCCAATACGAAACGAGTTCGGAGACAGCAACATGGGTGGACCACTGCAGGGTATTCGCGTCGTCGAGATCGGCACGCTCATTGCCGCGCCGTTCGCCGCGCGACTGATGGCCGAGTTCGGCGCCGACGTGATCAAGATCGAAGCGCCCGAAACCGGCGATCCCCTTCGCAAATGGCGCAAGCTGCATGAAGGCACGTCGCTGTGGTGGTATCTGCAGTCGCGCAACAAGAAGTCCGTCTGCGTGAATCTGAAATCGGCCGATGGCGTCGAGATCGTCAAGCGCCTTGCCGCCGATGCCGACGTCGTCATCGAAAATCTGCGTCCCGGTGCGCTCGAAAAGCTCGGCCTCGGCTGGGACGTGCTGCACGCGCTGAACCCGAAACTGACGATGGTGCGCATTTCCGGCTACGGCCAGTCCGGCCCGTATCGCGACCGGCCAGGCTTCGGTGCGATCGGCGAAGCGATGGGCGGCATCCGTTACACGACCGGTGAAGTGGACGGCGCACCGGCGCGCGTCGGCGTGAGTCTCGGCGATTCACTCGCGTCGCTGCACGGCGTGATCGGCGCGCTGATGTCGCTGCTGCGCGTGAAGACGGGGCAGGGCGAAGGCCAGGTGGTCGACGTGTCGCTGGTCGAGAGCGTGTTCAATCTGATGGAAAGCCTCGTGCCCGAATACGACCTGCTCGGCCATGTGCGCGAGCGCAGCGGCGGCGCGCTGCCGGGCATCGCCCCTTCGAACACCTATCGCACTGAGGACGACGGCTATGTCGTGATCGCGGGCAACAGCGATCCGATCTTCAAGCGGCTGATGCATCTGATCGGCCGCGCCGATCTCGCGGACGATCCCGCGCTCGCGCACAACGACGGCCGCGTGAAGCAGGTCGCGATGCTCGATCAGGCGATCACCGAGTGGACCTCGCATCACGCGACCGAAGACGTGCTGGCCGCGCTCGAACGCGCCGCAGTGCCGGCGGGCCGCATCTATTCGGTGGCCGACATCGTCGCCGATCCGCATTACCAGGCGCGCGACATGTTGCTGCAGGCGCAATTGCCGGGCGGCGCGTCGGTGAAGATGCCGGGCATCGTGCCGAAGCTGTCGGACACGCCGGGCGAAGTGCGCTGGCAAGGACCGACGCTCGGTGAACACACCAGCAGCGTGCTCAGCGAGCTTGGATTCGCGAGCGAAGACATCGAGCGGCTTCGTCGCGAGGGAGCGGTGCAATGAATTCCATGATCTTTTCCACGCGCGAGGGCGCGTCATTCGACCGACTGATCGTGCAGGAAGTCGCCCCGCGCGATGGCCTGCAGATCGAACCCACCTGGGTCGAAACCGCCGACAAGATCGCGCTGATCAACGGGCTATCCACATGCGGATTCACGCGTATCGAAGCGGGCTCGTTCGTGTCGCCGAAGGCGATTCCGGCGTTGCGCGACGGCGAGGCGGTGTTCCAGCAGATCGAGCGGCAACCCGGCGTGATCTACGTCGCGCTGGTGCCGAACCTGAGGGGCGCCGAGCGCGCGTTGTCCGCGCGCGCCGACGAACTGAACCTCGTGATGTCGGCGAGCCAGACGCATAACCGCGCGAACATGCGCATGAGCTGCGAGTCGTCGCTCGCGGCGTTCGACGATATCGTGCGTCGCGCGCTGGCCGCGGGCGTGCGGCTCAATGCGACAGTGGCGACCGCGTTCGGCTGTCCGTTCGAAGGCCGCATCGACGAAGACCGCGTGATCGGCATCGTCGACGCATATCGCGAGATGGGCATCGAAGGCATCACGCTCGCCGATACGACCGGCATGGCGAATCCGCGTCAGGTCGCGCGGCTCGTCGCGCGCGTGCTCGAAACCCTGCCGGCCACGGCGCTCACGCTGCACTTCCATAACACGCGCGGTCTCGGTCTCGCCAACGTGCTTGCCGCGTATGAATCCGGCGCGCGCCGCTTCGATGCGGCGCTCGGCGGCCTCGGCGGCTGCCCGTTCGCGCCGGGCGCCTCAGGCAACATCTGCACCGAAGACCTCGTGAACCTGTGCGACGAAATGGGCATTCCGACCGGGATCGATCTGCCGAAGCTGCTCGCGCTGTCGCGCGGCTTGCCTGCGTTGCTCGGCCACGACGTGCCGGGGCAAGTCGCCAAGGCAGGCCGCAATTGCGATTTGCATCCGGCGCCCGACTACGTTCGGCAGATCTGAACCGAACCCCGACAAACAACCCCTCAACCGATCAAACGACCGGACGGCACCGCCGAATCCGGCATTGGAGACAAGCATGAGTGACCTGGGCGCAGTGGCGGGCAGTACCCGCGAACATGGCGCGGACGATCTCGCGGCGATCGTCCGCAAAGTCGCGTGGCGGCTGATGCCGCTCATCATGATCTGCTATCTGTTCGCGTTCTTCGACCGCATCAATATCAGCTTCGCGAAGTTCCAGTTGCAAAGCGATCTGGGCTTGTCCGATACCGCGTACGGTCTCGGCGCGAGTCTGTTCGTGATCGGCTACGTGCTGTTCGAGGTGCCCAGCAATCTGTTCCTGTACAAGGTCGGCGCGCGACGCTGGATCGCGCGGATCATGATCTCGTGGGGACTCGCGACCGCGGCGATGGTGTTCGTCAACAACGAATGGCAGTTCTACGGGCTGCGCTTCGTGATCGGCGCGATGGAGGCGGGCTTCGCGCCCGGCGTGCTGTACTACCTGACGCTGTGGTTTCCGACCGAATATCGCGGCCGCATCACGTCGATGCTGTTTCTCGCGTCGGCGTTCTCGGGACTGGTCGGTGCGCCGCTCGCTGGGCTCGTGATCGGCCATATGGACGGCGTGCTCGGCATGCCAGGCTGGCACTGGCTGTTCCTGCTCGGCGGCTTGCCGTGTGTGGCGCTCGGCCTGCTGGTGCTGAAGCTGCTGAAGGATCGCATCGACGATGCGGGCTGGCTGTCGTCGGCGGAGAAGAGCTTGCTCGCCGGGCAGATCGCGCAGCAAAGCCGCCCGGCGCCGACCGGCCATTCGCTGCTGGGCGCGCTGAAAACGCCGGGCTTCCTGACCCTCGGGCTCGTGTACTTCCTGATTCAGATCGCGTCGTACGGTCTGAATTTCTGGGCTCCGCATCTGATTCACGTGGCGGGTACGAAGAATCCCACCGTGGTCGGCCTGCTGACGGCGGTGCCTTATGTGTGCGGCGCGATCTGCATGGTGGTGGTCGGGCGCCTGTCGGACGCGACCGGCGAGCGGCGCAAGTTCGTGTTCGGGCTGCTGTTGATGTCGGCGCTCGGCTTCTTCGCCGCGGGCTACTTCGACAAACAGACCGCCTTGCTGGTGGTCGCGCTTGCGGTGATGGGCGCGGGCGTGGTCGCATCGATTCCGGCATTCTGGGCGCTGCCGCCCAAGCTGCTGACGGGCGCGGGCGCCGCGGGCGGTATCGCGTTGATCAACACGCTCGGACAACTCGGCGGGATCGTGAGCCCGGTGATGGTGGGCCGTGTGAAGGATCTGACCGGCAGCACGACGCCGGCGCTGTATGTGATCGGTGCGATGAGCGTGGTGTGCGCGTTGATCGTGCTGTATGGGCTGCCGGAGTCGCTGCGCAGCCGTGAAACGACGCAGTAAATCTATGTGCAGGGCGCGGTCGTTCGCTTGCATCAGGCGACCTGCCGCGCCGCTGCCCGCTCCCGCATCCGCGAACGATAGGCCTGCCGCATCAATCACTTGGCAGGCCTGTGCGCAGGTTGTCCACAAGCTTGTTCCCAAATTATGTGGACAACTGGTCTTCGAGGTTGGTCCGACTGATACGGCATCCTTGCCAAGCGCGCTCGCCGCTATCACGGACTCCGTAGCGACGCTCGCTGCCTACGCGTGCACCGCGCGCGGATAGTTCTCACGCTTCAAGCACTTAGGCTCGCTGTGCGAAGGTTGTCCACAGGCTTGCCAACAATTTAGGTGGACAAGTTTTGTTTGCCGACAGGGTGCCGTGAAGCGTGACTCGGCATCAGTCGTCCGCATCACGCCTTCAACACGGAGGCCGAAGCGACCACTTCATCCTGCACCGGCACCTGCAAAACCGCATCCCGCTTATCGAGCAGATGCTGCCGCAAAATCGCGCTGAGCTTCTTGCCGTCGCGAGCCTCGAGCGCCTTCAGCATTTCATCGTGGTCGTGAATCGCGCGGTCCCACTTCGGCGTCTGATAGTTCGAGCGAAAGCGCAGCGCCTGCAGCCGCCGGTTGATCGACACATACGTCTGCCGCAGCGCTGAATTTCTCGCCGCTTCGTTGATCTTGTCGTGAATCGCCTGGTTGCGGCTGTAGTAGCCCGGCAGATCGTTCTGCGCGCGGCACGCGAGCATCGCGTAATGCAGTGCCTTGATCTCGGCGAGTTCGGCCGCCGTGATGCGCTCCGCTGCGAGTTCGCCCGAGAACGCTTCGAGGCCGCTCATCAATTCGAAGGTTTCGCGCACTTCCGCCTCCGACATTTTCGACACCGACGCGCCCCGGTTCGGCGAAATTTCGATCAAGCCCTCGGCGGCCAGCACCTTCAGCGCTTCGCGCAGCGGCGTGCGGGAAATGCCGAGCGTTTCGCACAACTCGCGCTCGTTCAGTTTCTTGCCGGGCGCCAGCACGCCCTCGACGATAAAGCGGCGGATGTGCTCTACCACCGTGTCATGCAGGCGCTGACGCTCGACCTTCGGCATCAGCGGGGCTGCGGTCACTCCCGCGTCGACATCCGAATTTTGCATACAAAAACCCTCAGCTCACATGATGTGGGATTTTATCGGAACCATATCGATTAGTTAATCGAGCGCAAACGCGGGTAAACACGGGCCTCAACGAGCATATTTCGCCTTGGGAGCGTCACGATTCTTCTGATACAGTTTTTTGAATGCAAAATTCAAATTGGAGGAACCCGATGCTGAAGCTAGATTTTCATCCCGCTGGCCGTCACTTCCTGCAGATTCCGGGGCCGAGTCCGGTGCCCGATCGCATCCTCCGCGCGATGAGCTATCCGACCATCGACCACCGCGGCCCCGAGTTCGGCGAACTGGGTCTGAAGGTGCTCGACGGCATCAAGAAGATCTTCAAGACGCAGCAGCCGGTCGTCATCTATCCGGCGTCCGGCACGGGCGCATGGGAAGCCGCGTTGTCGAATACGCTGAGCCCCGGCGATCACGTGCTGATGTTCGAGACCGGCCACTTCGCGACGCTATGGAAAAAGATGGCCGAGAAGCTCGGCCTGAAGCCCGAGTTCCTGGGTCTGCCAGGCATCGAAGGCTGGCGGCGCGGCGTGCAGCCGCAAATGATCGAAGAACGTCTGCGCGCCGACCCGCAGCATGCGATCAAGGCGGTCTGCGTCGTGCACAACGAAACTTCGACCGGCGTCACGTCCGACATCGCCGCCGTGCGCCGAGCGATCGACGCCGCGGGCCATCCGGCGCTGCTGCTCGTCGATACGATCTCCGGTCTCGCGTGCGCTGACTACCGCCACGACGAATGGGGTATCGACGTGACCGTGTCGGGCTCGCAAAAGGGCTTGATGCTGCCGCCGGGCATCAGCTTCAACGCGATCTCGCCGAAGGCGATGGCCGCCAACCAGCACGCGAAGCTGCCGCGCAGCTTCTGGGACTGGTCGGAAATCGTCGAAATGAACAAGACCGGCTACTGGCCCTACACACCGAACACGAACCTGCTGTATGGCCTGCACGAAGCGATCGAGATGATTCTCGGCGAAGGGCTCGACAACGTGTTCGCGCGTCACGAGCGGCTTGCCGAAGCGACGCGCCGCGCGGTGCGTGCGTGGGGGCTCGAAATCCAGTGCGCCGATCCCGCCGTGTATAGCCCGGTGCTCACGGGCGTGATGATGCCCGACGGCGTCGATGCCGACGCTGTGCGCAAGCTGATCTACGAGCGCTTCGATATGTCGCTCGGCACGGGCCTCGGCAAGATGAAGGGCCGCATGTTCCGTATCGGCCATCTAGGCGATTGCAACGATCTGACGCTGCTCGCGACCCTGGCCGGCTGCGAAATGGGTCTGCGGCTTGCTGGCATACCCCTTAAGGAAAGCGGCATGCCTGCCGCTATGGAGTGGTTGAGCCACGCACCGAAGACGCCGGGGTTGAAGGCCGCGGCATAAGCGCCACCAGCAGGAAACAACCCGCAACACCAGGGAGCGCATTTCTCATCGGGCCGCGCGCAGAACGCTGCCATCACAACATGCAATGCGTCCATAACGGCTGTCGCGGCCGACGGGCGACGACGCAGCGCGCCACTTCAAGCGCGCCGTCGACACATGCCACGGAGAGAGAGAGGATGAAACGGTTTCGTTTGACCAGTGCGACCAGTATCGTTCTAGTGATGCTCTGCATCATGTACTTCATCACGTACCTCGATCGCGTGAACGTCAGCACCGCGGCCGCGGGTTTCGGCAAGGAATTCAATCTCACGCATACGCAGGTCGGCCTCGTGTTCTCGGCTTTCGCGTATCCGTATCTGCTGTTTCAGGTGATCGGCGGCTGGGTCAGCGATCGCTTCGGCGCGCGGCGCACGCTGCTGTTTTGCGGTGCAATCTGGGGTCTCGCGACGGTGTTCACGGGCCTCGCGGGCGGGCTCGCTTCGTTGCTTGCCGCGCGGCTCGTGCTCGGTTTCGGTGAAGGCGCGACGTTCCCGGCGGCAACATCGGCGATGTCGCGCTGGGTCGCGAAAGAAAAACGCGGCTTCGCGCAGGGCATCACGCACGCGGCGTCGCGAGTCGGCAATGCGGTCGCGCCGGCCCTCATCGTGCTGGTAATGACCACCTGGGGCTGGCGCGAATCGTTCTATATCTGCGGCGCGCTGAGCCTGGTGTGGGTCGCCCTGTGGGCGATCACGTTCACCGAGCATCCGAAAGATCATCCGCGCATCACGCCGGAGGAACTCGCGGTGCTGCCCGCGGTGAAGCCGAAAGTCGCAGGCCTGCCGTGGGGCAAGCTGTTTCGCCGCATGGCGCCGGTCACGATCGTCTACTTCTGCTACGGCTGGACGCTGTGGCTGTTCCTGAGCTGGATTCCGCTGTACTTCCTGCACAACCATCATCTGCAATTGCAGAAGTCGGCGATCTTCGCGTCGGTCGTGTTCTTTGCCGGCGTGATCGGCGATACGCTCGGCGGCCTCGTCACCGATGCGATCTTCAAGCGCACCGGCAGCCTCAAGCGCGCGCGCAGCTGGATGGTGTCGGGGTGCATGCTGTTCTGTCTGCTGTCGCTGATTCCGTTGATGTTCACGCATGACCTGACGCTGTCGATCGCCTGTCTCGCGTCGGGCTTCTTCTTCGCCGAGATGACGATCGGCCCGATGTGGGCGATTCCGATGGATATCGCGCCGGAATTCTCCGGCACCGCCAGCGGCATGATGAACACGGGCTCGGCGCTGGCCGCGATCATCTCGCCGGTGATGGGCGGCTTTCTGATCGACCACTTCGGCAACTGGGATCTGCCGTTCGTCGGCAGCATGTTGCTGATGGGCATCGGCGTCGTGCTCGCGTTCCGCATGCAGCCGGAGAGCCGCTTCGAACTCAGCGCGTCGGAGAAGGCGCAGGTTTCCAGCCGGATGGGCGCGTAAAACATGACTTCATCACTCAGCCAGCTTCTTGCCGATGCGCGTCGCAGTCGTACGGTGCTCGACACGTTGCCGCCGGAACAGTTGCCGTCCGATGCCGACGCGGCCTACGCAATCCAGCGCGAAATCCTGAGCGCGTGCGGCGCGCGAATCGGCGGCTGGAAGATCGGCGCGAAGTCGGCGAGCGGGCCGATTCAAGGAGCGCCATTGCCCGACATCGATCTGCATGCCGACGGTGCGCGTCTGTCGCGCGAAGGTTTCGCTCCGCTCGGGCTCGAACTCGAAGTCGCGTTCCGTTTCGGCCGGCGTTTCGAGCCTTCCGCGACGCCGTACGGCGAAGACGAAGTGCTCGCGGGTATCGGCTCGATCGGCGCGACCATCGAGATCGTCGCGAGCCGCTATGCCGCGTGGCCCGCCATCGACAAACTAGCGCAGCTCGCGGACCTGCAGAATCACGGTGCGCTGATCGTCGGCGAATTCACGCGGTATCGCGAGGATTTCCCGTACTTGGCGCCGTCGCTGCAATTTGAGTTCAACGGACGCAATGTCGTCGCAACGACGCCCGCGAATCCAGCCGGCGATCCGCGGCGGCTGTTGACGTGGCTCGTCAATCACGCGAGTGCGCGCGGTATCGCGGTGACTCCGGAGATGGTGATCACCGCCGGTTCGTACACCGGCATGTTCTTTCCGCGCGAGGCGGGCAACGTGAGCGGGCATATCGAAGGGCTCGCGCCGGTGCATCTGACGCTGTACTAGGTAATTCGAGCCGCGCGGCTCACGCGCGCTCCTCACAGGCCGACGAAATGACGAATCCCACTGCGGGCTTGCTCGTCAAGCCGATCCATCTGGTCCCTTCCGCCGCGCGTGCCACGAGTCCGCTCGCGCAGCATCTGCGCAAAGCGCTGCGCGGCGATGTGCTGTTCGATCTCGCGAGCCGCGGCCGCTACGCGACCGATGCGTCGATCTATCAGATCACCCCGGTCGGCGTCGTAGTGCCGCGCGATCAGGACGATCTGCGCATCGCGCTCGAGATCGCGCGCAGCGAGAAAGTACCGGTGCTCGCGCGCGGTGCGGGCACGAGCCAGTGCGGGCAAACGGTCGGCGAAGCGCTGGTGGTCGATACGAGCAAGTGGCTCAACAACATCGTCGCGTTCGATGCCGACGCGCGCACCGTGACGGTCGAGCCCGGCGTCGTGCTCGATCATCTGAACGCGTGGCTAAAGCCGCATGGACTGTGGTTCCCGGTCGATGTATCGACTTCTGCGCAATGCACGATCGGCGGCATGGCCGGCAACAACTCGTGCGGCTCGCGCTCGATCGAGTACGGCAATATGGTGCACAACGTCGACGCGATCGACGCGATTCTCGCCGACGGCAGCGAAGCGCGCTTCGCGTCGCTGCGCGAGGCGCCGCAAGGCGAGCGCTTGCAGCAGATCGTCGCGGGCGTCACGCGGATCGCGCAGCGCGAGCGTGATGAAATCGTTGGGCGCGTGCCGAAGGTGCTACGACGCGTGGCGGGCTACAACATCGATCTGTTCGACTGCCAGAATCCGCGCGCCTATACCGATGACGGCAGCGCGAACCTCGCACATCTGCTGGTCGGCTCCGAGGGCACGCTCGCATTCAGCCGGCAGATCACGCTGAAGCTCGCGCCGCTGCCCGCGCACAAGGCGCTCGGCGTGGTCAACTTTCCGACCTTCCGGCAGTCGATGGCGCTCACGCAGCACATCGTCAAACTTAAGCCGGTCGCGGTCGAACTGGTCGATCGCACGATGATCGATCTCGCGTTGAGCAATCCCGCGTTTCGTCCGGTGATCGAGAAGGCGCTGGTCGGTGAGCCGCAGGCGATTTTGCTCGTCGAGTTCGCGGGCGAGGATCGGGACGCGCAGCTCGCGTCGCTGAAGCAGTTGACCGAGTTGATGGGCGAGCTGGGCTTGCCCGATGCGGTCGTCGAGATGCCGGACGCGAATGCGCAAAAAGCGCTGTGGGAAGTGCGCAAGGCCGGTCTCAACATCATGATGAGCATGAAGGGCGATGGCAAGCCGGTGTCCTTCATCGAGGACTGCGCGGTGCCGCTCGAACATCTGGCCGACTATACGAGCCGCCTCACCGATGTGTTTCATCGCCACGGCACCGAGGGCACCTGGTACGCGCATGCGAGCGTCGGCACGCTGCACGTACGGCCGATTCTCGACATGCGCCGCGACGGCGCAACGAAGATGCGGGCGATCGCCGAGGAAGCGGCGGCGCTGGTGCGCGAGTACAAGGGCGCGTATTCCGGCGAGCATGGCGACGGTCTGTGCCGCGGCGAATGGGTCGCGTGGCAATACGGGCCGCGGCTTAACGAGGCGTTCAGCGAGATCAAGGCGCTGTTCGATCCGGACAATCGCTTCAATCCAGACAAGATCGTGCGTCCGCCGAAGATGGACGACGCGCGCAATTTCCGCTTTGCGCCGGGCTATCGCGAACAGCGTATCGAAACAGTGCTCGACTGGTCGATGTGGAACGTGAAGCGCGATCCGCTGACGGGAGAAGAAAGCGCGCCGGGCAGCGGTGACGACCTGAGCGGCGGTCTCGCGAAAGCGATCGAGATGTGCAACAACAACGGCCACTGTCGCAAGTTCGACGCGGGCACGATGTGCCCGAGTTATCGCGTGACGAAGGACGAGCAGCATCTGACGCGCGGGCGAGCCAACACGTTGCGGCTCGCGATTTCGGGCCAGCTCGGCGAAAGCGGACTCGCGAGCGATGACGTCAAGGAAACGCTCGACCTGTGCGTATCGTGCAAGGGCTGCAAGCGCGATTGCCCGACCGGCGTCGATATGGCGAAGTTCAAGCTCGAGGCGCGGGCGGCGCGGGCGAGGACGCATGGCGTGCGGCTGCGCGATAGGCTCGTCGCGTTCATGCCCCGCTATGCGGGCGCTGCGAGCCGCATGCCGGGACTGGTGGCGCTCGCGGACAACGTGCCGGTGCTGTCGGCGTGGTTCAAGCGCGCGGTCGGGTTCGCTGCCGAGCGGAGTTTGCCGCGGTTCAAGAAGGCGTTTCTGGCCGATGCGGTGTCCGCGAGGCCTGCACGCGAGGCCGCGCAGCCGTCCACGCTGAAAGAAGTGCTGCTGTTCGTCGATACCTTCAACAACCACATTGAGCCCGACAACGCACGTGCCGCGCAACAGGTGCTCGAAGCGGCGGGCTACACGGTTCACTTCAATGCACGCCCGGGCGAGCGTCCTGTGTGTTGCGGCCGCACGTTTCTCGCGGCGGGTCTCGTCGATGAAGCGAAACAGGAAGCGCGGCGCATGCTCGATCTGTTCCGGCCGTACATCGAACGCGGCGTGCCGGTGGTAGGGCTGGAGCCATCGTGTCTGCTGTCGTTGCGCGATGAATTTCTGCAGTACGGTTTCGGCGACGAAGCGCGGCGCCTCGCGCAGCACGCGTTTCTATTCGAGGAATTCCTCGTGCGCGAAGAAAACGCTGGGCGCTTGCAGCTCAAATTGAAACCGCTGCCGATGCAGCAGGCGCTCGTGCACGGCCACTGCCATCAGAAGGCGTTCGACGCGTTCACGCCGGTGCAGACCGTGCTGAAGTGGATTCCCGAATTGAAGGTATCGACGGTCGAATCGTCGTGCTGCGGTATGGCCGGCAGCTTCGGCTATGAAGCCGAGCACTACGCGACTTCGCAGGCGATGGCGGAGCTGTCGCTGCTGCCCGCGGTCCGCAAGCTCGACGCCGCCACGGTGATGGTCGCCGATGGCACCAGCTGCCGGCATCAGATTCACGATGGAGCGGGCGTGGACGCGATTCACGTCGCGCGCATGCTGGCGATGGCGCTGCAATGACGCGGAGCTAACTGGAAAGCGAAACCCGAACGCGACTCAAACGCCGATAGCCTGCCGAAACCCGCTCGGCGTCACACCGACAGCCTCGCGAAACCGGTGGCTAAAGTGACTCGCGTTCGCATAGCCGCATTGCTCGGCGATTTGCGCGAGCGGCAACGTCGTCGTGCGCAGCAGCGTGCGCGCGCGATCGAGCCGTTGCCGCGCGATCCACGCGGCCGGCGGCAACCCAAACGACTCCCGAAACATCCGCGCAAGATGAAACTCCGATAGCGCCGCGACACCCGACAGCTCACCGAGCGTCAACGGCTGCGCGAGACGACTGTCGATATAGTCGCGCAGGCGGCGCCGCGTCGCGGCCGACAGCCCGCCCTTCAGCGCCACGTTCGCGCGCCGCACGCCTTGTCCGCGCAACAGCAGGCTCAGCACTTCGTGCGCGGTTTCGTTGGTGCGCAGCAGACCGTCGGGACTTTCCCACTCCTCGTTGACGAGCGACTGGCACAGACTCGCAATGCGCGGGTCCTCGAAATAGGTCCGATCGGCGAGCGTCAATTCGCGCGGCTCGCGGTCGAGCTCCTGTACCGCGCGTCGCGTGAAGTGCTCGGGCAGGAAGTACAGGTGCATGAAGTGCATATGGCCGCGCACCCACCAGCGCGATTCGTGATCGCCGGGCAGTGCGCACAGCCGCGACGGCGCGCCGTAGTGGCCCGGCATTTTCTGGCGCTCGGTGCGATAGCCGCCGTCCAGATAGCACGACAGCGTGTGATGGCCGGGCCGCTCATAGATGGTCTCGGCTTCCTTCGTGTCGCGGGTCCAGAGTGCGATCGCGAGTCCGTCGCCGAGCCACGCGAAGCGGTCCAGATGCGCGTTCGCACTGGCGAGAGTGTGACAGACCGACTGCAGGCCAAAAGGCATGCCGGCGGTGGATATCACGGGAGCGGACGGGCTGGCGGTCACGGCGGCGAGCGGAGGATTTCCGGTGATGCGTCGGGTTGAGCGGCCAGTATACGGCGCGGCCAGTCTGGCCGCTCATTGCCACGAAAAAGTGCGCAATTTTGGACAATTGCAGGCGGCGGCGCGGCTGCATAGTCGGGGCTATTGTCAATGCTGCGCGTTATGGCAGCTTGTCATTGCAGTCCGAGGCCCGACCATGAATCTTTTGCTTTATGCCGTCACCGTGCTGATCTGGGGCACCACCTGGATCGCGATCAAATGGCAACTCGGCGCGGTGCCGCCGCCGGTATCGATTGCCTGGCGTTTCTGGATCGCCGCGCTGCTGCTGTTCGCGCTGCTGCGCATCATGCGCCGGCCGATCTGGCCGCCGCGCGACGCCTGGCGCTACCTCGCCGCGCAGGGCCTCGCGTTGTTCTGCCTCAATTTCCTGTGCTTCTACTACGCCGAACAGATCGTGCCGAGCGGGCTCGTCGCGGTGGTGTTCTCGACCGCGCCGCTGCTGAACTCGATCAACGGGCGGCTGTTCATGGGCCGGCCGCTGCAGCCGAGCGCGATTGCGGGCGCATTGCTCGGACTCCTCGGCATCGTCTGTTTGTTCGTGCAGCAGATGGCGGGGCATCTCGGCGATCACACCGCGTGGCTCGGGCTCGGCGTCGCGTTTCTCGGCACGCTGTGCTTCTCGGCCGGCAACCTGCTGTCGAGCCGCATGCAGTCGATGGGCCTGCATCCGTTCGCGACCAATAGTTGGGCGATGCTGATCGGCGCGGCCGTCCTGACGCTCGGCAGTCTGTTCGCCGGCTATTCGTTCACGGTGGAACCGTCGGCGCGCTATCTCGGCGCGCTCGCCTATCTCGCGGTGTTCGGCTCGGTGATCGGCTTTACGGCGTACCTGATGCTGGTGGGCCGCATGGGCCCGGAGCGCGCCGCCTACTGCACGGTGCTGTTTCCGATCGTCGCGCTTGCGGCGTCGACGCTGTTCGAGGGTTACCGCTGGTCAGTGCTCGCGGTGGTCGGTCTGCTGCTCGTCCTGGCCGGCAACCTGGTCGCGTTCGATCTGACGCGGCGGATCTTCGTGCGTCGCCGGGCGGCGCGAACATGATGATGTGCATCGCGCTCAAGGTGAGGATTTACAGGAGCAGAACAAGCGCCTGAATTTCTGACCGGTGAGGATTGACGGGAACCGGTTTTTACTGGGTTCGTGAACGAAAGATTTGGTTTGAATCGTAAATCGATGCAAATGGAATGAATTGGATGGGGCGGCATTCAATTATCATTTTTTTATTAATAAGCTTGCTATTTTTATATGAGAGGATAAAACGCCAACTCTGATGTGCGCGCATCGTAACGCTACCAGCAATGATGCGCGTACAGGCGAAGCACCCCGGTCAGCCTCCCTGCCGTGCATGCTTCGCGCCTAGCAAGGATCGACCACCGTGAAGCTTTTCCCCCGCCTTGGCCTGGCCGTGGTTCTAATCCATAGCCTGATCTCGCCGAATGTCTTCGCGCAATCCCAATTGAATTACACGACCTCATGGGTCGGTAATAGTTTCGGATTTGGCGACGGCAAATGGATGCAGCAGGATATTCAGGCCATTAGCGTCGACGCCAATGGCACCGTTTATACGAATGCGCCGTGGGACGAAAGCGGCAGCGAAATTGCCGCCTATCGCGCGGGGGACAAGCTCGCGGTCGCCGGTTCGACGCACGGCTGGGGCGCGGCCGGCGGCGACGCGGTGGCGGTGAATCACACGTACCTGTACGCGGCGATGTCGATCGGCAACGAGAACAATGCGCTGGTCGGCGCCGACTATCCGCCGGCCAATCAGACCTGGTACGGCATCACGCGGCGCACGCTCGCGAATCTCGCGGCCGGCGCGCCGTTTTCCGGCGGCATCGGCAATAGCGCGAACGCGACGAAGAACAGTTTCGTCGCGGTACAAACGGTGCAGACCGGCATCGACGCGGGCATTCGCGGCCTCGCCGCGAACGACAGCGAACTCTATGCGGCCGACACGTACGGCAACCGGATCGTCGTGTACGACGCGCAATCGATGCAGCCGCTGCGTTCGTGGAGCGTCGCATCGCCCGCGCGCATCGCGATCGACACCGACTCGACGCTGTGGATCATCAGCGGCTTCGGCACCGGCAGCCTGAGCGTCCTGCACTACCGCGCCGACGGCACCGCGCTCGCCGGTCCATTGGCGCTGCCCGCTGGCAGCGTGCCAACCGACCTCACGGTCACGCCATCCGGCCAGCTGCTGGTCGCCGACAACGGCGCTTCGCAGCAGATTCTCGTATTCAACAAAGGCGCGGGCGGCCAAATGCAGGCCGGCGCGTCGATTGGCACGCGCAACGGCATCTTCCATCCGGCGCGCGGCGTGCCGGGTGATACGCGCTTCAACGGCATCACCGGCATCGGCGTCGACGCGGCGGGCAATCTGTACGTCGCGCAAAACGGCGAAGGACCGCGCGCGCTGGGCTCGGCATCGGTAGGGCAAGGCGCGGTGCTGGAGAGCTACGTGTACGGCACGCGCGTGCTCAACTGGCGGCTCTACGGCCTGACTTTCGTCGATAGCGGCGCGTTCGATCCGGCCACGCCCGCTTCGATCTACACGGGCTCGAAGCGCTTCACGCTCGATTACCGGCAGCCGGCCGGCCACGAATGGTCATACGCGGCGTTCACGCTCGATCGCTTCGATTACCCCGACGACCCCGCGTTTCACCAGCCGCGCGGCGTGCGCGGCGAACCGATGGTGCGCAGATTCAATGGCCAGTGTTTTCTCTATACGCTCGATCCCGGCGCGCACTATCTGAACGTCTATCGCTTCGATGCCGCGCATGGCGAGATTGCGATTCCGTCAGGGATGCTCGCGCAGAATCCGCTGCCGGGCAGCTGGCCCGCCGCGCAACCAACTTACGGCGAATGGTTGTGGCGCGATAGCAATGGCAATGGCACCGTCGACGCGAGCGAGATCAGCGGCAATCCGTCGACCGGCAGCACGGTCGGCAACGGCTTCTGGTGGGTCGACGATTCCGGCAACGTGTGGCTCGCCACGCCATTGAGCGGCGTGCGCGAGATGCCGCTGCAAGGTCTCGACTCCACGGGCAATCCGATCTACACGTACGCAAGTGCGAAGATGTTCGCGATGCCCGCGCCGTTCACGCGGCTCGCGCGGCTCGTCTATGTCGCAGCGACCGACACGATGTATCTGTCCGGCTTCACGAGCGCGATTCCGTGGGACCCGACGCACTGGAAGGAAGCGGGCCCGGTGCTTGCGCGCTACGACAACTGGAGCAGCGGCACGCCGGCCCTGACTTACACGGTCTCGCTGCCGTGGAACACGCAAAGCGATCCGCAGACCACCACGGTCGGCGTTGCGGTGGCGGGCAACTATATCTTCGTCGCGGAGTTGTACACCGATCGCATCGACGTCTACGACGCGCGCAATGGCACGGCGGTCGGTTATATGACGCCGGGCGCGAATGTCGGCGGTACGAGCGGCTGGGTCGACGTGTATCTCGGCATCAGCGCGGTGCAGCGCGATAACGGCGAGTACGTGGTGCTGGTCGAAGACGACGCGCGCGCGAAGCTGCTGATGTATCGCTGGACGCCTTGACGTGGGTCGCCGTCGCGCCGAACACGAATAGACGGCGGCGCACGATCGGTATATAACAACTTTACCGATGCACTTAAAGGAGTGGTGTTCGATCATGACGCAAGACGTTCCTCCCAAGCCGCCCTCCGACGATCGTCCGGAGATCGAGCAGCTCGACGCGGCGCTCAGTCACGTCGATCAGCAGATGTCGTCAGGTGGCATTGCGTCGGGCGCGGCGAAAGGCATTGTGTACAGTCTGATCGAAACGCTCGGCGCGCTGGTCGGCGATCCCGATTTGCCGGAGCACGCGCGTTCGGGGTATGAAGGGCTGCTGGAGGCCGCGCGCGAGTTGCGCGCGAAGCTGGAGCGCTGAGCGATGAGCCGAGTGGACCGCTGAACCGGCGGGTTCGCTTCGGCGCAGCCATCGTGCTGTCTGTGCTACAACAGCGCACTGTGTAACTCACCGTGCGCTTTTTTATGCTCTCTGCAACCGAGATCGCGTTGCTGGCCACCGGCATCATCGTGGTACTGGTGACGCCCGGCCCCACCAACACGCTACTGGCGGCGGCCGGTTTGCGCGCCGGTTTGCGCCGCGCGCTGCCGCTGATCGCCGCCGAACTGGCGGGCTATCTGGTGTCGATCTCCGCGTGGGGGCGCTTCTTCGCGCACGCGGCGCAAGCGTGGCCGTGGCTGCCATCGCTGCTGCGCGTGGCCGCGAGCGTGTATATCGCGTGGCTTGCGCTCGATATGTGGCGCGCGGCGGTGGCACTGCCGGGCTCGACGCAACGCGCTGGCAACGTGCGCGCGCTGTTCGTCGCGACCTTGCTCAATCCGAAAGGGCTGCTGTTCGGCGGCACGATCTTTCCGGCCGCCGCGTTCATGCATCTGCCCGCTTATCTGCTCGCGATGGGGATGTTCGCGTGCCTTGCCGCGCCGATCGCGCTCGCGTGGATCGCGTTCGGCGCCGCACTCGGTAGCGGCCGGCTCCGCTGGCTCGAACCGGCGAAGGTGCAGCGCGGCGCGTCGATCGTGCTCGGCGTGTTTTCAGTGTCGCTCGCGTGGGCCGCGTTGCACTGAAAACGGATGCGGCAAAGACGATGCGCTAAAGACCGCATCGAGACTCACGCACCGAGCGCCATCTCTTCCCCGCTCATCTGCGCCAGCAGCTGGTGAATCTGCGCGACAACGGCCGCGCCTTCGCCGACCGCCGCGGCCACGCGTTTCGTCGACCCGGCGCGCGCATCGCCGATCGCATAGACCCCTTCGACCGTAGTCCCGAGATCGCACGCGGTGGCCGAGCCGTCCGCGCTGATGCCCGTCAGCACGAAGCCTTTCGCGTCGAGCTGCACGCCGCAGGTGCGCAGCCATTCGGTGTTCGGGTCCGCGCCGGTGAAGAGAAACAGATGCCGCGTGTCGAAGTGATCGACGCCGTCGGGCAGCGGCCGCTTCAGCGTGACCGACACGAGCCCGTCCTCATCGCCTTCGAGTCGGCCGACTTCCGAACCCGGATGCACGAACACGTTCGGCAGCGAGCGGATGCGGTCGATCAGATACCGTGACATCGTCGCCTCGAAACCGCTGCGGCGGATCAGCACGTGAACCTTGGCCGCGTGCGTCGCCAGATAGACGATCGCCTGGCCGGCCGAATTGCCGCCGCCCACCAGCACGACCTCCTGGCGCTTGCACAGCTTCGCCTCGACCGGCGACGCCCAGTAGTAGACGCCGCGTCCGTCGAAGCGCTCGAGCCCGTCGAGCGCCGGGCGCCGGTACACGGCGCCGCTCGCGATCACGATCGTCCGCGCGCTGATGTGGCCGCCGCATTTCGTTTCGAGCCGATAAGGCGACTGCCCGCAATGCAGCGCCTGCACGCTGACCGGAATTGCAACGTGCGCGCCGAACTTCTGCGCCTGCACGAACGCGCGGCCGGCAAGCGCCTGGCCCGAGATGCCGGTCGGAAAGCCGAGGTAGTTTTCGATGCGCGAGCTCGCGCCCGCCTGGCCGCCCGGCGCGCGGCTGTCGAGCACGATCACCGACAGCCCTTCGGAGGCTGCGTACACCGCTGCGGCAAGTCCCGCCGGTCCCGCGCCGACGATCGCGACGTCGTACACGTAGGTGTCGTCGAGATCGGGCAGCAGACCTAAGCGAGTGGCAAGCTCCGGCATGCTCGGATGACGCAGCACCGTGCCGTCCGGGCAGATCACGAGCGGCAGGTCCTCGCGCTGCGCGGCGAACTGCTCGATCAGCCGCAGCGCGTCTTCGTCGCGTTCGTCGATCACCGAATGCGGATGGCCGTTGCGCGACAGAAAGCCTTGCAACATCACGAGCCGCGGGTCATTGCTGTTGCCGACGAGGATCGGCCCGCCCGCGCCCTTTTCGATCAGCGACACGCGCCGCAGAATCAGCGCGCGCATGATGCGCTCGCCGAGTTCCGCTTCGGCGACGATCAGCGCGCGCAGCCGGTCGGGCGGAATCAGCAGCGCTTCGACGGCGCTGGTCGCGAGGCCGTTCACCAGCGAGGGCTTGCCCGACAGCTGCCCGACCTCGGCCAGGAAATGCCCGGCGCCGCGCTCGCTGATCACGTGCTCGCGGCCGATGCCGTCACGCTGATAGACCTTCACGCGTCCTTCGAGCACCACGAACATGCCGGGGCCGGTGCGGCCGGTCTCGAACAGCAACTCGCCGGACTTCCAGCGACCGATCTCGCCGAAGCGGCGCAGCCTGTCGATCTCGGCGCAAGTGAGCTCCGGAAACATCTGATGCAAACGCGTCGACAGCGACGAAAACGGCGCGTCGGCGACGACTCCCTGCTGTCCTTCCACCTCTTGAGTCGAAACGTCCTGAGTCGAAAGCATTGAACCGCTCCTTCGATGTTCATCGCACGATTGAACGCAAGGCAACGCAATGCGCGCTCGCATGGCCGGACGAGCCGTGCCGCGCGCGCAGACGGACGATGCCGTCGCGAATTCCAGCTAGACGGCTTTGGGCGCGATATCGTCGACCGTGACTTCGGGCGGCGGCATTTCGGGCAGCGAGTCCACCGGCTTGCCCGAGTCGCGCCAGGCTTCCATGCCGCCGCGCAGCGGCAGCACGTCGGAGAAACCGGCTTCGGTGAGCTGCTTGGCCATCCATGCCGCGGAAATCTCGTTCGGGCAGGAGCAGTAGATCACGAGCTTCTGATCGCGTGGATAGCTGGCGACGATGCCGTCGAGTTGCCGTTCGTCGGCGAATTGCGCGCCTGGAATCACGAACGGATCGAGCTTGCGCTTCTCCTGCGAACGGATGTCGAACACGACCGGCGCCTGATTAGCCTTGTACAGCTTCGCGAGTTCGTCGACCTCGATGCGCGCGGACGCGAGCTTCGCGATCAACTGACGGCGGCGGATCCACCGGTACGCCGCGTACAGCGCCAGCAACGCGACGACGACCACCGCCGCCGTGCGCCCAAGCCGCCCGGCGATCGCGAACAGCATATCGATCTGCCGCGCGAACAACGCACCGAGGATCAGCCCGGTGCCGGACCACAGCGCGGCGCCGACGCCGTCGTAGGTGAGGAAGGTGCGGTAGCGCGTGCCCATCGCGCCGGCCATCGGGATCGATACGATCGACAGCCCCGGCACGAATTTCGCGACCGCGAGCACGCGCACGCCCCAGCGGCCGAAGAAGCGCTCGGTCTTTTTCACGCAGGTGTCGCGCGACAGCGACAGCCGGCAGATCGTCTTCAGCGTATTACCGCCGTAGATGCGGCCCGCGACGTACCACACGCTGTCGCCGATCAGCGTCGCGAAGATCGACAGCACGAGGACCGGCAGCAACTGCGAGCCGACGGAGCCGGGGTGCATCGCGGCCATCGCGCCGAACAGCACGAGCGACGGCATGGCGGGCACCGGCAGCCCGAGCGCGGCGGCCAGCACATTTGCGAAGACGAGCGCAGGTCCATATTGCGCGACGAGGTCATGTAGCATCGGTTTAACATCCGCGGCCCTTGCGGGCGCAGCGCGGTAAGGAACGCAAAGGGGAATGCAAGGATTATGGACGTATTTTCAAGACGTGCAACCGACCTGGAAATCGGCCCGTGTTCTGGCTGCGATCAGGCCTGCATATATGGTCGCATGTCCCGCTACACAAGCGTGGCGACCGCTTGTGACAAGTGATTGAAGGCCGGGTAAGCATGCTCAACGAGACGCGCGAAAGCGCTTGCAAAAACCCGTAGGAAAGCGGGGATTGGCGGTTCGAGCGAAACAAACGGAAGCAAGGCGGCGCGCGCGGGCGCGCCCAATGCGAACAATTCTGCGCTGACGCGTCGAAGCGCGACGCCATCGGCGCAAGGAGACTGACGAGTCACGCGACAGTAATTCGCCGCGCGCCTGCTTCACTGACGATGGTTGTGCTGTTCGCCCGGCAACTCGGCGCCATGCGCGCGGATCGCGGCGATCAGTTCCGCGGGCGTGATTTCGTAGCGCACTTCACGATGTATGCCCGGCTTGCGCTCATCGACCTCGATCAGCAGGATGCCTTTGCCGTCTTCGGTCGATTCGAGGCGCAGCGAGCGGAGTTCGCGCGCCGTTGCGTCGTCGTATTCGGTGAGCAGGGCCATTGACCCGGAGGACCCGGTAATGCGCATCGAAGTTGTCCTTGTTGCGTTGGTGATGGAACCATTGTACGGGGCGGATGGCGTGCCGTCTGCCGCCTCGTCGTGCCGTGTTGCGTCTGCCTTTGTCTCTATCTCGCCCCGGTTTTAGCGCATTCGCGATTGCGGAGCGAGCAACCAGTTTAACGCGACTCCTCGTTGCGACGGCTGCATTTTTCATGCCCCTCGGCGGCGCGGCTTGGGTTCGGCTCTTGTCATGCGGGTGACGCGGGCGCGGGCTAGGCGGCGTCCGGCGACACTCTCGCTGTGGTTGGCGTCGCTCCCGGATTTCCTCACCTTTCGCGCACGAATCGCGCGCTGAAAAAAATAGCCCGTCCGGATAGGGACGGGCCGTTAAACGCCGTTGTTACTCGGGTCAGCCTGCCCTTGCAACATTGGGCGCTGACGACTCCATCCTCGTGCTTCGTCGGCGGGCTGTCGAGGTGGGACTAATGCGGATCTATCAGATCAAAGTGCTGGTTTCCGATTCGACGTTCACACGAGGCCGGTCGTGTAATACACCAGGATTACGAAGAACACCGCGAGAGTCTTGATCACCGTGACCGCGAAGATGTCGCGATACGACTGCCGGTGCGTGAGACCCGTCACCGCGAGCAGCGTAATCACCGCGCCGTTGTGCGGCAGCGTATCCATGCCGCCGCTCGCCATCGCGACCACCCGATGCAGCACTTCGAGCGGAATATTCGCGGCCTGCGCGCCCTTGATGAACGTATCGGACATCGCGGCGAGCGCAATGCTCATACCGCCCGATGCCGAACCCGTGATACCCGCCAGCGTGCTGACCGACACCGCCGCGTTGACGAGCGGATTCGGAATGCTTTTCAGCGCATTGCTGACGACGAGAAAGCCCGGCAGCGCCGCGATCACACCGCCGAAGCCGTATTCCGACGCGGTATTGAGCGACGCCAGCAGCGCGCCCGCCACCGCTGCCTTGGTGCCGACCGCAAAGCGGTGGCTCACCCGGCCGAACGCCGTCACGATGACCATGATGATGCCGAGCAGCAGCGCGCCCAGCACGGCCCAAATCCCCACCAGAGCCTTGACGCTCGTTTCGACCGGTGCATGCAGGCCCGGCAGGATCTCCGGCGTGACCGTGAAGGACGGGCCGTACCAGGTCGGAATCCAGCGCGTCAGGAAGAAGTTCGCGACGCCGACCACGATGAGCGGCGCGATCGCCAGCAGCGGATGCGGCAGCTCTTTCGATTCGACGCGCTCCGGCTCGTTGACGAGTTCGGTGCCGTAACCCTCGCCGGTCGCCATCGCGCTGCGGCGGCGCCATTCCAGATACGTCAGACCGACCACGATGATGAACAGCGAGCCGATCACGCCGAGCGTCGGCGCGGCCCACGAGGTGGTCTTGAAGAACGTCGTCGGGATGATGTTCTGGATCTGCGGCGTACCCGGAAGCGAGTCCATCGTGAATGAGAACGCGCCGAGCGCGATCGCACCGGGCATCAGCCGCTTCGGAATATTGCTCTGGCGATACAGCTCGGCCGCGAACGGATAGACCGCGAACACGACGACGAACAGCGATACGCCGCCGTAGGTGAGCAGCGCGCACACCGCGACGATCACCGCGTTCGCGCGCGAGCGGCCGATATAGCGGATTGCGGCCGCGACGATCGACTCGGAGAAGCCTGACAGCTCGATCACCTTGCCGAACACGGCGCCGAGCAGAAACACCGGGAAATACAGCTTCACGAAGCCGACCATCTTGTCCATGAAGATGCTTGTGAAGACCGGCGCGACGGCGGCGGGCTCGGTGAGCAGGACGGCGGCGAGCGCCGCGATCGGCGCGAACAGGATTACGCTGTAGCCGCGATACGCGGCCAACATCAGAAACGCCAGCGCGGCGATAACGATGAGAAAGGTCATTGAGTCTCCATAGCCTGGTTGTTCTACCTTTTTTGCCGTCCTGATCGAGCGACGGCGCGGCGCGGTCGAAATGCAGATTCCATGCCATGCCCGGCGTTTGTCCGCTGAAGCGCTGTGGCGCCTGGCGCGGGCGTGCAGCGGTGGCCCAAAGCATCGTGGGCGGATTGTACCCGGGTGTCTCCGTAACGGGACTCCAATCCGATCAAGATCACCGGAAACCAGGGTAAGTCATGATGCATAAGGCCTGTCGCCTGTCTCTATCTGGAGATAAATTTGTCTAGCAATTGAGATCGATTGCAAGCAAAACGATAAGCGGAGACAACGACAGCATGATGACCGACTGGACGGGCCTGCCCGCCACCTACGACGACGTGCTTCGTCGGGCGATGGAATCGCTGTTTCGCACGTTCGAAAACTTCAGTGAAGGCACTTTCATCGTAGACGGGCAAGCGCGCGTTGTCTGGATCAATAAACGGTATGCGGCGCGCTTCGGCTTTTCGGACCCGCAACAGGCGATCGGCCGCGATTGCGAAGCGGTGATCCCGAACAGTCTGATGCGCGAGGTCGTCAACACCGGCAAGCCGATCCTGCTCGACATCATGGAGACGGATCGCGAGCCGCTCGTCGTCACGCGTCTGCCGCTGAAGGACGATGCCGGCGCGACGATCGGCGCGGTCGGCTTCGCGCTGTTCGATGAGCTGAAAGCGCTGTCGCCGCTGTTTTCACAGTACTCGCGGCTGCAGCAGGAGCTGATCGCGACCCGCGAGTCGCTCGCGCAGGCGCGCCGCGCGCGCTATACGTTCGGCAGCTTCGTCGGCACGAGCCCGGCGTCGCTCGAAGTGAAGCGCCAGGCGCGGCGCGCGGCGCAACTCGAAGCGCCGGTGCTGCTGCTCGGCGAAACCGGCACCGGCAAGGAACTGCTCGCGCATGCGATCCACGGCGGCTCGGCGCGCGCGCATAAGCCGCTCGTCAGCGTCAACGTCGCTGCGATTCCCGACACGCTGCTCGAAGTCGAATTCTTCGGCGCCGCGCCCGGCGCATATACCGGTGCGGATCGCAAGGGGCGGGTCGGCAAGTTCGAGCTCGCCAACGGCGGCACGCTGTTTCTCGACGAAATCGGCGACATGCCGCTGCCATTGCAGGGCAAGCTGCTGCGCGTGCTGCAGGACAAGGAGTTCGAGCCGCTCGGCTCGAACCGCGTCGTGAGCGCGGATGTGCGGATCATCGCGGCGACCTCGGCCGATCTGCCCGCGCTCGTCGCGGCCGGACGTTTTCGCGCGGACCTTTACTACCGGCTCAACGTGCTGACGATCCTTGCGCCCGCGCTGCGCGAGCGTCCGTCCGACATCGAGGCGCTCGCCTACGCGATGCTCGAGGATCTGGCCGCGCAGGCGGGCGGCGGCAGCCACTTCGAATTGCACGACGACGCATTGCGTCTGCTGTGCGCGTACGACTGGCCCGGCAACGTGCGCGAGCTGCGCAACACGTTGGAGCGCGCGGTGATGCTGTCCGACAGCGAACGCATCGATGCGCGCGTGCTTGCGCCGTTCATCGGCTCGGGGCAGGGCGGCGCAGCGGCGCCGGCGCGGACCCCGTCTGTCGCGGCCGCCGGCGTGGAAGTTGCGGCCACCGCCGAACCCACTTCGTGGAGCGACGCGATGGCCGCGTTCGAAAAGCGCTTTCTGTGCGACGCGTTGCGCGCGAACGGCGGCCGCGTCATCGACACTGCGAAACAGATCGGCATGGGCCGCGCGACGCTGTACAAAAAGATCGCCGCGCACGGCATCGACGTTTGACGCGCCGCACCTGCCAGGCCGCGCGGCACGAACTGACGCAGCACGAAGGCAGCGTGGCACAATCGCGAGATCGAAAAACAAGACGTGACCGGGGTCTCCATGAAACGCCTTTTCTTCTTCGCGCGCCGCTCGAGCGTCATGCTGGCCGTGGGCGCGATCGTCGCGCTTGGCGGGTGTAGCAGCAGCGCGCCGCTGTTCCTCCCGGACGGCCGCTCAACCACGCTGGTGCAATGCCCGGTGGGTTCCGACTCGTGCTCGCAACAGGCGGCCGCCAGTTGCAATGGCGCGTTCGACGTCGTGCGGCAGTCGAGCCAGAGCGGCACGTTGAGCCTGATCTACGCGTGCCGCGCGTCCGCGAAGTAAGCACCGGAAGCCGTGCCGGTACAACACCGGCGAGCGCGGCAGTTCGATTCGGAGGTGGCATTGGTTTTTTCACCCGTTGCCGGTAATTTCCTGCCAAGTCCCGATACGCTCGCGGTTACCACATGGTTGTCATAAATTGATGCGCCTAATGTGCGTCCGATCCACGATTGGATGCGAATTGGGTTAAGTAAGCCGCGCGCGGCATTTTTACAACGTCGAGTCGCCGCACACCGATTATCCTTTGCGGCCCGATCACCATTTATCTTTAGCTTCGGGGTGTCCAACGAAGTTCAGTGCGGCAGGCAACGGAACGTGAAATTTGGCAGCAGTATTCTTTTTAAACCGTTGGGAATTTAACCCCGGCGAGAAGAAACTGCCGGTTTTTTCCGGCGCAGAAAACGAAAAGGAAGATTTTCCCGCTACTGGCGGGCATTAGTTCGGGTCGCGCGGGCCAACGCGACTTATGCTTTCGATTTTTTTGCTTCAACACTAATTCAATAGAATCCGGGGAAAGCAATGAATCATCAGCAACTCGAAAAAGATATCGAGCATCTCGAACAGATCATTTCCCATATTTCCGCAGAAGACCGCATTCCGTTGTCTTATTGGCGAAACCGCCTCCAGCACGTTTCCGGCGCGGTTATCGTGCCGGCGCAGGCAACCCGCGTCAAACGCCTCGATGCCGCGCTTTGCGCATTGGAAAAACGGCAGAAAGCCTGAGTGTCGTCACTGAGTCCGCCAATCGGAATCGGCAATCAGGAAAGCCGTCGTGTGCGTTTTCACCGGACCAGCTATATCTTTCGGTTGATCGCCAAAGTGATATGGGCGCATGCACGCTTTCTTATTACCGACACAGGACGAACATGCAGATAGCAGGGCTTGCCGCGACCCGGCTCGCGAAGTTGACCACCACGCTGCAGGGCTACGTGGAGCGCGGCGAAGTGGCGGGGGTGGTGTCGCTCGTATGGCGGCGCGGCGAAATTGGCTACTTCGAACCGATAGGCCTACGCGACGAAGCCGCGCAATTGCCGATGGAGCGCGACACGCTGTTTCGCATCGCGTCGATGACCAAGCCGGTGACGAGTGCCGCGATCATGATGCTGATCGAGGAAGACCGCCTCGCGCTCGATGCGCCCGTTTCGCAGTGGCTGCCCGAGCTTGCGGCGCCGCGCGTGCTGCGTGATCCGACCGGACCGCTCGACCAGGCCGATCCGATTCGCGCGCCGATTACGGTGCTCGACCTGCTCACGCATCGCGCGGGCTTCGCGTATCACTTCACGGCGACGGGGCACCTCGCCGAAGCCTATGCTGCCGCGTTCAACGGCTTCGAGGCGAGCGGCGGCAACAGCGCGTGGCTCGCGCGCATCGCCGCACTGCCGCTGATGTTCCAGCCGGGCTCGCGCTGGCACTACGGTGTGGCGACCGACGTGCTCGGCGTGCTGATCGAACGCGTGAGCGGCATGCCGCTCGGCGAGTTTTTCCGCACGCGCATTTTCGAGCCGCTCGGCATGCGCGACACCGCGTTCTGGGTGCCCGACACGCAGCTTGCACGCCTCGCCACCGCGTACAACATCGATCCCGGCACGCGGCGTCGCGTGGTCGAGGATCATGCGGCCGCGAGCCGCTGGGCCAATCCGCGGCGCTTTCAGAGCGGTGGCGGCGGGTTGGTCTCGACCGCCCTGGACTATCTGCAATTCGCGCAACTGCTGCTCGGGCGCGGCCGCGTCGGCGATACGCGGCTGCTGTCGCATCGCTCGGTCGATCTGATGCGCAGCAATTTCCTGAGCCGCGATCAGCGCCGCCTGCCTGCCTTCGGTCACGTGATCTGGGCGGGGCAGGGTTTCGGCCTCGGCCTGTCGATCGTCGATGATCCGGCGCAGCAATTGCCGCTCGGCTATCGCTCGCTCGGCTCGTTCGGTTGGCCCGGCGCGTACGGCACGAGCTGGTTCGCCGATCCGGTCGAAAACATGATCGGCCTGATGCTGATCCAGCGCCGCTCGATCGACCCGTTCCCGATGGCCATCGACTTCGAACGCCGCGTCTACGATGCGATCGACGATTGAGCGCGGCCGCCGCGCCTGCGCTCGGCCGCGTGATTCACTATCCTGTGATTTATTCGTCTGATAGTGTCCGCCAACCATTCATCGCAATTCATCGCAGTGCGTCTAACCGAGGGGGGAACACCGGCATGGCCTCTTACAAACAGTTGACTGCGCAACTCGAAAAACTCCACAAGGAAGTCGCAGCCGCGCGCGACAAAGAAGTCGCGCAAGCTATCGCCGATATCAAGCAGAAGATTGCCGAATACGACCTGACTGCCGAAGAACTCGGCTTCACGAGCGCCGCAGCGAAGCCGCGCCGCAAGTCGTCGGCGACGGCGGTCGCCAAGTACCGCAATCCGAGGACCGGCGAAACCTGGAGCGGCCGTGGACGCTCGCCGGGCTGGCTCGTCGGCAAGAATCGCGAGCGGTTTCTGATCGAAGGTTGAACTCCGCCTTGGATGCCGATGCGTCCGTGTTCTCTGAAGTGATGCGTCGCTTGATTGTTTCCGCACCGCTGCGGAGGTCCCGAAAACGCTCACCTTTGCGTGACGCCTGAACGTGTACAGCGAAATTCACCGATGCGTTCGGAGCTAGCGGGATGCTTCGGTGAGCCAGGCTTTGACGCGCAACGCACCGCCGCGGGTGCGAATCGCCGTGGTGTCGCGCCGCCGCGCATCGCTTGTCGCAAACCCGCGCCAGCCTTTGCTGGCGGGCGTTTCCAGGCGTCGAGCCGGAGCCTGTTCGTAGCGTTGCGACGCTTTACCGCGGTTTTTCCGCACATCGCGGTCGTGGTGCGTGCGCCGTGGCAGGTGCGCGCATGCGCTTCGCGATCCTCACCTTTGACCGCGAATCGATATTCGCCGCCGCAAGTCCCGAAAACGCTCACCTTTGGCCGCGAGCATGCGCGGCGCGCGGACGCTCGCGCCGTCGCCCGTCCGGCGCCGCAGCCCTTTCCCCCGGCCGTCGCGCCAGACGTGTATCATTCGCACCTTGCGCCGTTTTTGCGCCAGCGATTCCCGCATTGTCGAACCAGCGCCGGCCGATTCCGGCCCGCGCCCGACTCCCGCAGCTCGACGCCGCCGCGCCACGCGCGGCATACCGGCCGCCCAAAGCCGCCGGGAACCGCCCGAACCCCTTTCCGTGACCGCCAGACCCGATGTCAGTCTCCGAACTCAAACGCCGCCGCACGTTCGCGGTCATTTCCCACCCGGACGCGGGTAAAACCACGCTCACCGAAAAGCTGCTGCTGTTCTCGGGCGCGATCCAGATCGCCGGTACGGTGAAGGGCCGCAAGAGCAACCGCTATGCGACGTCCGACTGGATGGAAATCGAAAAGCAACGCGGCATTTCGGTCGCGAGCTCGGTGATGCAGTTCGAGTACGGCGATTGCGTGATCAACCTGCTCGACACCCCGGGCCACGAGGACTTTTCCGAGGACACCTACCGCGTGCTGACCGCGGTCGACGCCGCCGTGATGGTGATCGATGGCGCGAACGGCGTCGAAGCGCAGACGCTGAAGCTGCTCGAAGTCTGCCGCAGCCGGAAGACGCCGATCGTCACGTTCATCAACAAGCTCGACCGCGAAGTGCGCGAGCCGCTCGAACTACTCGACGAAATCGAGCAGCACCTCGGCGTGGCGGCGGTGCCGTTCACATGGCCGATCGGCATGGGCAAGGATTTTCAGGGCGTCTACGACGTCCAGCGCGATCAGGTGCGGGTGTTCCGCGCCGGTCAGGATACGGCCGGCGGCGCGGTCGAAACGCTGCAGGCACTGAGCGACGAGGAAGGCGAGCGCCGTTTCGGCCACGCGTGGGTGCGTGCGAAGGAAGAGATCGATCTGATCAGCGGCGCGACGCCCGAATTCGACCGTGAGCAATTCCTCGCCGGCCAGCAGTCGCCGGTGCTGTTCGGCTCGGCGATCAACAACTTCGGCGTGAAGGAGATTCTCGACGCGCTGGTCGACCTCGCGCCGCCGCCGTCGATGCGCATGACCGTGCAGCGTCCGGTGCAGCCGGAAGAGTCGAAGTTCACCGGCGTCGTGTTCAAGGTGCAGGCGAACATGGACCTCGCGCACCGCGACCGCGTCGCGTTCATCCGCGTGTGCTCGGGGCGTTTCGAGCGCGGCATGGCGGTGAAGGTCACGCGCTCGAACAAGACGTTCCGCGCGAACAACGTGGTCACGTTCCTGTCGCAGCGTCGCGAGACGGTGAGCGAGGCGTATCCGGGCGACATCATCGGTATTCCGAATCACGGTACGCTGAGTCTCGGCGATACGCTGACCGAAGGCGAGCAACTGCAGTTCGTCGGCCTGCCGTTCTTCGCACCGGAAATTTTCCAGACCGTCGAAGTGGTCGATCCGATGCGCGCGAAGCAGCTCGGCGAAGCGCTGAAGCAGCTCGGCGAGGAAGGCGCGATCCAGGTGTTCCGTCCCGAAGCGGGCGGCCTGATGATTCTCGGCGCGGTCGGGCAGCTGCAGTTCGAAGTGGTGTCGCACCGTCTGTCGACTGAATACAAGGTCGACGTGCGGATGGCGCCGGCGCGCTACCGGCTGTCGCGCTGGGTGACCTGCGACGATCCGGCCGAGCTGCGCCGCTTCACCGATTCGTACTCGGCGCGCATCGCGCTCGATGCGTCCGATGCGCCGACCTATCTGGCCTCGCACGTATCGGAGATCGAAGTCGCGCAGAAGGCGTGGCCCAAGATCGTGTTCAACGAGTTGCGCGAGCACTCGGGCGCGCCGTTCCGGAAGGCGATGTAAAGCCGCGAGTCCGCTGGTTTCGAAACTGAAAAGCCGCGTCGTTCGACGCGGCTTTTTCTTTTCCGCCGCAACAACGCCCCGCGCCGGCGCGCGACTTCGCCTATGCTGACGGAACCACCCACCCGCCGCGAAGCCGGCTCCAATTCCTGTCCAACCGCATGGAGCGCCCGTGACCGTTCGCAACCTTGACGCATTGTTTCGCCCGAAATCCGTCGCCGTGATCGGCGCGTCCGAGCGACCGGGCAGCATCGGCGCGATGGTCTGGGCGCGCGTGCTCGAAGGCGGCTTCGACGGTCCGCTTTGGCCCGTCAATCCGAAGCACGCGACGCTCGGCGTCCACCCGGTGATCCACGACGTCAGCGATTTGCCGCAGGCGCCCACCGTCGCGGTGATCTGCACGCCGCCCCCGACGTGGCCCTCGTTGATTCACAAGCTCGGCGGCATGGGCACGCGCGCCGTGATCATCGTCGGCGAGGTGCGCAGCGATGAAGACCGGCTCGAGCTGCGGCACGCGCTGTCGGCGGCGCGGCCGCATCTGTTGCGCATCGTCGGGCCGGGTAGTCTCGGTGTGGTGTCGCCGGCGCTGGGCGCGCATCTGGGCGCGCCGTCCTGCACGGTCAAGGCGGGCGGCGTCGCGTGGGTGTCGCAGTCGAACGCGCTGACCAACGCGGTGCTCGGCTGGGCGCGCGCGCGCGGGCTCGGTTTTTCGCATGCGGTGGCGCTCGGGGCGGAGGCCGACGTCGATGCCGGCGACGTGCTGGATTACCTTGCGAGCGACCCCGGCACCCGCGCGATCCTGATCGAACTAGACAGCGTGCGGGAGGCGCGTAAGTTCATGTCGGCCGCGCGCGCGGCGGCGCGCAACAAGCCGGTGCTCGCGCTGCGCTCGGGGCGCGACGATCCCGCCGACGGTCTCTATACAGCGGCGTTCCGGCGCGCGGGCCTCGTGCGCGTCGACGCGCTCGACGATCTACTCGACGAAATCGAAACGCTCGGCGTCGGCCGCGTGGCGGCGGGCGCCACCGCAACGCTGATCACCAGTGACCGCGGTCTCGCGACGCTCGCGCGCGACGCGTTCAGCGCCGCCGGCGGCCTGCTCGCGCCGTGGCCGGCCGCGGCGTCGGACGCGCTGCGCGAGGCGCTGCCGCTCGCGGTCGGCGGCAATCCGCTGCTGCTCGGCGACGGCGCGCGTCCTGAGCACTTCGGCACCGCGCTGAAGCTGCTGGGCGAGCATCGCGAGACCGGCACCGCCGTCGTGGTGCACGCATCGACGCATGGCGCACCCGTCGACGATGTCGCGCAGGCGCTGATCGAGCATCAGCGCTTTGCGTATCGCGGGCTGCTCGCTTGCTTCTTCGGCGGCGTCGATGCGGCGAGGCGCGACGCGCTGCATGCGCAGGGCATCCCGGTGCACACGACGCCGCAGCGGCTCGCGCGCGCGTTCGCCCGTCTGGTCGATTACCGGCTGGGGCGCGAATTGCTGATGCAAACGCCGGAAGGCCTGCCCGCGCAGATTCCCGAGTCGATCGACGCCGCTCAGGCGCAGGCTCGAGAAGCGTTGGCGGCGGGCAAAAGCGAACTCGCCGGGGACGCGGCGGCGCGGTTTCTGACGCGATTCGGGTTGCAGGTGGAGGGTGTGGAAGAAGGGAACGCCGCTGCGCCGGACGCCGATGCCGACAGCGCGACAAAACCCATCGTCGACGTCGCCGTCGAACTGCACGACGACGACAACTTCGGCCCCGTATTCCGCTTCGCCGCGCCGCCGATCGACGGCGTCTCCAGTGGACTGCACGTGTACGGCCTGCCGCCGCTCAATCCGATGCTCGCGCGCGATATCGTCACGCGTTCGCACTACGCGAGGCTGGTCGCGCCGGAGCCGACGCTCGCCGCGTTGACGGCATTGTCGCAAGCGGTTTGCGACGTGCGCGAGATCGTCGGCCTGTCGTTGAAGCTGAGGGTCTACCGGGACCGCGTGACGGTGGTCGATCCCGTGTTGCGGGTCGGCGGAAAGCGCAGCCGCCTCGCGATCGTGCCGTATCCGCGCCGCTTCGAGGAAACGATCGACTGGCAGGGGATGCGTATAACGGTGCGGCCGATTCGCCCGGAAGACGAAAACGCGCATCGCGAGTTCGTGAACGCGATGACGCCGGAAGACCTGCGGCTGCGTTTTTTTGGCGCGGTCGGCAGTTTCGAGCACTCGCAACTCGCGCGCATGACGCAGATCGATTACGACCGGGAAATGGCGCTGATCGCGACGGTCGACAACGAAGACGGCGTCGCGCAGACGCTCGGCGTGGTGCGCGCGGTGGCCGATCCCGACAACGAGACGGCCGAATTCGCGGTGACCGTGCGCTCGGACCAGAAGGGGCGGCGCCTCGGCCAGTTGCTGATGCAGCGGATCATCGCGTACGCGCGGGCGCGCGATACGCACTGGCTGATCGGTGAAGCGCTGCGCGAGAACACCGCGATGATCGCGCTGGCGAAGGCCAGCGGCTTCACGATCACGCGAACCGAGGACCCCGGCGTGGTCGGCTTCCGGATGGCGCTCGACGAAACCGCGGGGGCGGACCCGAAGTCCGCCGCGCAGAACCAGCCGGGGC
The DNA here is from genome assembly GCF_046543485.1 of Paraburkholderia sp. EG304. Lineage (NCBI taxonomy): Bacteria > Pseudomonadati > Pseudomonadota > Betaproteobacteria > Burkholderiales > Burkholderiaceae > Paraburkholderia > Paraburkholderia sp. EG304. The sequence continues at coordinate 156,376 of NZ_JBKGUA010000005.1, forward strand.
GTTGAGCGGCTTACGTTGCGACCCGCTCAACGCACGGTTTCATCGCCTTAAGCCGCCAGCTTCTGCGCCGCCTCATCGACCTGCGCGCGCGTCACCGACAGCTCGTCGAGCCACGCCTGCGCATACACCGCGCCGGTTTCGCGCTCGAGCCGCGCGATCGTCGCCGCGCAGCGGTTCGCGTCCTTCAGCGTGGAAATGAACGATTTCACCGACTCGCCGCCCTTGAACGCGTCGAACAGCGGCACGCGAATTTCATCGGGCAGCGGGCGGGTGGTCCATTGGTACGGCTTGCCGTTGAACGTCAGCGACGGCGGCAGCACGCGCTCCTTGCGCGCGGCCGGAATCAGGCCGTAGGTGCGCGCCGCTTCGCCGATCTGTTCGGGCGAAAACAACTCGTCGGGCGTGATGTCGAATTGCTGGATGAAGGTCTCGATGCTTTGCATCGCGGCGGCGCGGTCGTCGCGGCGCCTCTGCGCGTGAGCGACGATGTCGCGCAGTTCGTCGGCTTCTGCCGCGGTGATCGTGAAGCTCGACTGCTTCTGCTGGAGTTCGGAAAAACGCTGGAATTCGGAATCGGTCAGAAGTTTGGCCATTGCTCAATCGATGCGCGCGCATGAGCCGGTCATGCGGCGTTATTTTGGAAGGGCCGCCATTCTAAACCAAGTGCGCGTGTGCGCCGCCGTGCGAACCGTCGCCGCGCAACTTACCGCGCACCTTGCCAGTCACGCGGCCTGCTCGCGGAACATCGACAGCGCCTGCACCGTGTCGCGCAGCAGGGTGGTGGCCGCTTCGAGCGTCGGCGCGACGTATTCGTCGATCCGCCGCAGATACGGACAGGTGAGCACCGCGATCGCCTGTCCCGACGGCGCGAGGATCGGGAAGGTCACGTCGGTGACGCCGAAGGTCTGCTGGCTGTCCTTCTGCCAGAAGCCCGCCGCGCGGATGCGCTCGCAGGCCTCCTCCAGCGCGTCGCGATCGAGCGTCACTTCACCCTTCACCTTGGTGTGCTCGGCAAGCATCTGCTGACGCTGCTCGACGCTCTGGAATGCGAGCATCACGCGCCCCGAGCCGGTGTCGATCAGTCCGACCCGCGAGCCGAGCCGCACCGACATGCCCCACGTGCCCGGCCCGTCGACCTGGGCGATCACCAGCAGGTTGCCGCGGTCGTAGACCACCAGGTGGCACGACTGCTCCGCCGCGTCGGCGAAGCGCTGCATTAGCGGCAGCGCTTCGGCGATCAGCCGGTTCATCGGCGGATGACGGTGCGCGAGCGCGAACAGCTTCAGGCTCAGCGAGTAGCGGTCGCCGGCCGCCGAGCGCACCACGTATTGGCGCGCGACGAGGCGTTCGAGCATCCGGTACATCTCGCTCGCATTGCGGCCCAGCTGCCGCGTGATTTCGGCGCGCGTGAGTCCTTCCTTCTGCTCGGACAGCAGCTCGAGGATGTCGAGGCCTTTGTCCAGCGCGGGGGCGCGGTAGCGGTCGTCGTCTTTGTCTTCGGCGTCCATCGTGAGGGTCGGGGATCTCGTCCGGAGTTCTTATTATCTGGCGCGCGCACAGCGTTTCGCGAACTGAATGTCTGCTGTCCAGGGAAAACCCCGGGCATCGCGTCGCGCAGTTTTCTTGACTTGGAAAAATTCGGATATGAATAATACGTTCATTGGTGAACAAATGCACCCGTGAGCGGGGCGCGCCTTTTCTGGCTGCGCATTGGGCCCGTCGCATGGTAAAAAACACCACAAATAGGGAGACACGCTCATGTCGGCATCGATCCTATCGAAGATCGGGCAACGGCGCAGGATCGGCCGCAGCTCGTTGCAGGTGAGCGGACTAGGGCTCGGCACGGCGCCGCTCGGCGGCCTGTATCGCGACCTGTCCGACGAGGAGGCCCATGCGACCATCGCCGCCGCCTGGGACGCGGGCGTGCGCTACTTCGACACCGCGCCGCACTACGGCAACACCAAGGCCGAGCATCGGCTTGGCGCGGCGCTGCGCCACTATCCGCGCGGCGAATATGTGCTGTCGACCAAGGTTGGCCGCCGCTTCGTGCCGCGCACGTCGCCATTCGACGACCGCGAAGGCTGGCAGAATCCGCTGCCGTTCGAAGCGATCTACGACTACACGCACGACGGCATTCTGCGTTCGTTCGAGGACAGCCAGCAGCGGCTCGGCATCGTCGATATCGACATCCTGCTCGTGCATGACATCGGCCGCGTCACGCATGGCGACCAGCATCCGCACTACTGGCGGCAACTGACCGAAGGCGGCGGCGTCCGCGCGCTGGAGCGCCTGCGCTCGACCGGCGCGATCAAGGCGATCGGCCTCGGCGTCAACGAAGGCGCGGTGATTCTCGACGCGATGGCCGAATGCGATATCGATTGCGCGTTGCTCGCGGGGCGTTATACGCTGCTCGAGCAGACCACCCTCGACGACCTGCTGCCCGCCTGCGAGGCGCGCGGCGTCAGCATCCTGCTCGGCGGCGCGTTCAATTCGGGCATTCTGGCGCGCGGCGTCGAAGGCGATCTGAAGTTCAATTACGGCGCGGCGCCGCCCGAGGTGATCGAGCGCGTCGCGCGTCTGGAGGCGGTGTGCCGCGCGCACAATGTGCCGCTCGCCGCCGCCGCGTTGCAGTTTCCGTATGCGCATCCGGCGGTCGCCACCGTGCTGACCGGCGCGCGCAGTGCCGACGAACTGCGCGAGAACGTCGCGTCGTTCGAGCAGCCGATCCCCGCGGCCTTGTGGTCCGCATTGCGCGACGCGGGCCTGCTCGACCCGCGCGCGCCCGCGCCCGAGGACTGAATCGACCATGCCGATCGACGCTCACCAGCACTACTGGGACCCCGCGCGGGGCGACTACGAGTGGCTGACGCCGGAGCTGAAAATCCTCTACCGGCCGTTCGGGCCTGATGATCTGAAGCCGTTGCGCGAACAGGCCGGCATCGAGCGGACCGTGGTCGTGCAGGCCGCACCGACGCTGGACGAAACCCGCTACCTGCTCGACATCGCGCGGCACGAGCCGTCGATCGCGGGCGTGGTCGGCTGGGTGCCGCTGCTGTTGCCGAACGCGCCCGATCTGATCGAGGCGCTCGCGCGCGAGCCGAAGTTCAAGGGCGTGCGGCCGATGCTGCAGGACCTGCCCGACGACGGCTGGATCGCGAACCCCGACCTCACGCCGGCGATCGACGCGCTGATCGCGCACGACCTCGCGTTCGATGCGCTGATCTACGCGCGCCACGTGCAGTACTTCGAGATATTCGCGCAGCGTTTTCCGGCGTTGCGCATGGTGGTCGATCATGGCGCGAAGCCGCCGATCCGCTTCGGCCAGGCGGGCTACGAGGTGTGGCGCGATGCGATTGCCCGGCTCGCCGCATTCCCGCAAGTGCACTGCAAGCTGTCGGGTCTCGCGACCGAGGCGTCGCCCGGCTGGACCGAGGACACGCTGCGGCCCTACGTCGAGCATCTGCTGAACACGTTCGGCCCCGCGCGGCTGATGTGGGGCAGCGACTGGCCCGTGCTCGAACTGAACGGCGACTATCTGCTGTGGCATTCGGTGGCGACCACGCTGCTCGCGTCGTTGAGCGACGCCGAGCGCGACGCCGTGTTCGGCGAGAATGCCGCCGCGTTTTACCGGCTTTGATTTCGTTAGCAGCCCATTCAACTGGAGTCGTAGATGACACAAAGACTGGCCGGCAAAACGGCCCTGATCACCGCGGCAGGACAAGGTATCGGTCTCGCCACCGCCGAACTTTTCGCGCGCGAAGGCGCCCGCGTGATCGCCACCGATATCCGCATCGACGGACTCGCCGGCAAGCCGGTCGAGGCGCGCAAGCTCGACGTGCTCGACGGCGCGGCCATCAAGGCGCTTGCCGCGGAAGTCGGCACGATCGACGTGCTGTTCAACTGCGCGGGCTACGTGCATGCGGGCAATATCCTCGAGTGCAGCGAGGAGGACTGGGATTTCGCGTTCGACCTCAACGCGAAGGCGATGTACCGTATGATTCGCGCGTTTTTGCCGGCCATGCTGGAGAAGGGCGGCGGCTCGATCATCAACATGTCGTCGGCGGCGTCGAGCGTGAAGGGCGTGCCGAACCGCTTCGCGTACGGTGCGTCGAAAGCCGCGGTGGTCGGGCTGACGAAGTCCGTCGCCGCGGATTTCGTCACGCGTGGTGTACGCTGTAACGCGATTTGCCCGGGCACGGTGTCCTCGCCGTCGCTCGAACAGCGGATCGCCGCGCAGGCGCAGGCGCAGGGCGCGTCCGTCGACGCGGTGCAGGCCGCGTTCGTCGCGCGTCAGCCGATGGGCCGCATCGGCAAGCCGGAGGAGATCGCCGCGCTCGCGCTGTATCTCGCATCCGATGAGTCGTCGTTCACGACGGGCCAGCTCCATGTGATCGACGGCGGATGGTCGAACTGATTCTGATTGATTGACGAACCGAACACTACTGAACGTAAAGGAAAGTGCAACGATGAAACTGCTTCGTTATGGGCCGAAGGGCCAGGAAAAGCCGGGCCTGCTGGACGCGCAAGGCAAGATTCGCGATCTGTCGAAGGTGGTGGGCGATATCGACGGCGCTGTGCTCGGCGACGAAAGCCTCGCGAAACTGCGCGCACTCGACCCGGCAACGCTGCCGGTCGTCGAAGGCAATCCGCGCGTGGGCCCGTGCGTCGGCAAGATCGGCAAGTTCATCTGCATCGGCCTGAACTACGCGGATCACGCGGCGGAATCGAATCTGCCGGTGCCGGCCGAACCGGTCATCTTCAACAAGTGGACGAGCGCGATCAGCGGCCCGAACGACGACATCGAAATCCCGCGCGGCTCGAAGAAGACCGACTGGGAAGTCGAACTCGGCGTCGTGATCGGCAAGGCGGCGAAGTACGTCGACGAAGCGAACGCGCTCGAGCACGTGGCCGGCTACTGCGTGATCAACGACGTGTCGGAGCGCGAATGGCAGATCGAGCGCGGCGGCACTTGGGACAAGGGCAAGGGCTTCGACACGTTCGGCCCGATCGGCCCGTGGGTCGTCACGCGCGATGAAGTCGCCGATCCGCAGAACCTGAGCATGTGGCTCGAAGTGGACGGCCATCGCTACCAGAACGGCAGCACGAAGACGATGATCTTCAGTGTCGCAAAGCTGGTGTCGTATGTGTCGCAGTGCATGAGCCTGCAGCCGGGCGACGTGATCTCGACCGGCACGCCGCCGGGCGTCGGCATGGGCGTAAAGCCGAATCCGGTATTCCTGAAGCCGGGGCAGACGGTGCGTCTGGGTATCGAAGGGCTGGGCGAGCAGACGCAGAAGACTTACGCGGCGGAGTAACGCGCTCTCTCTTCCTGTGTTGTCGCTGTGAAATGCAAGGCCGTTCCTGTTACGCGCAGGAGCGGCCTTTTCCATGCCGCGCGGCTTTAACTCCCCGCCTCCTGCTCGCCATTCTCCCCAATCCGATTCACGGTCCCCTGCGCAACCGCGACCAGCTTCTCGCGGTTCCCTTCCATCACGAACACGCTGCACTGGCAGGTCGCCTGATGCCTGCCCGCATAGACGACGCTAGCGCGCGCGATCAGCGTGCCCTTCACGGCCGGGCGCAGGTAGTTGATCTTGTATTCACCGGTCACGACTCTCGGACCCAGCGACAGCGCGCCCGCGAACGTCAACGCATTGTCGGCGAGATAGCTGATGACGCCGCCATGCACGAAACCATGCTGCTGCCGCAGTTCATCGCGAATCGGCAGACACAGGGTGAGCTCTTCGCTGCTGGCGTGCATCAACTCCGCGCCTAGCAGCATGCTGAACGGCTGGGCGTGCAGTGCGCCGCGCGCCCGGTCGAGTAGGTCGGTCATCGTGGTTCCTTCGTGCAGGGTCGGGGTGGTGCATCGGTGCAACGGAGCATCCGCGCGGCGAGCACCACGCGGTCCCTACCCACTCTAGGAAGTGCCGCTGCGCTGCGCAAGGTGAATCCTCGCGATGAGTAGCGCATTGTTGCGCAAAACAACCTCAATCGCGACGATCGACGATGAAACCGGCACGTAGAGCGCTTTTTGCGGGAATTGGCCTCAAGCCGCCAATCGGCCTGCCGTTAACCCTGGTGTAGCCTCCGTCATCCTTTGTTCCCAGGTGTCCCCGATGTTCAGCAAGATCAAGGTCGCATCCGGCCTGCTATGTGTTCTGGCCGCGTTCTGCGTCTTCCAACTCGTCACGGTAGGGTTGGGCTTCTGGTCGCTGACGCGCACGCACGACGACGTCGGCGATCTGGCGAGCATCGCGCTGAAGCAGGTCGACGCGGTCAACCAGACGACGCAGCGCCTGATGGACGCGCGCATCAACCTGTCGCGCGCCGGCACGCGCATGGTGCGCGGCGGCGCCGAGCCGACGGACATCGTGCAGCACGCTCGCGAACAGCTCGCCGCCGCCGATCAGTCTTTCGCGGGCTTCATGAGCGCCCAGAAGACCAGCGACGAAGACAGCGCGCGCGCCACCGCGCTCGCCGAACGCTACAAGGCGCTGCACGGCGCGCTCGCGGAGCTCGTGCAGTATCTCGACTCGAACAACATTCAGGCCTTCCTCGATCAACCCACGCAATCGTTTCAGGACGCCTATCTGGCGGAAGTGCACAACTTCGAGCAATTCGGCGACGCCGCGAGCCGCGCGTCGCTCGCTTCGATCGATGCGCGCGTGGCGGCGTTTCGCATCGTCAGCGTGGTGATTCTGCTCGTGCTGGTCGCCGGCACGCTCGCCGTCTATATGGCGCTGCGCCGCGGCGTCGTGGCACCGCTCGAGGAGGCGGGCCGCCACTTCGAGCGCATCGCGCAAGGCCGTCTCGATCAACCGATTGCCGCGCGCGGCAGCAACGAAATCGGCCGGCTGTTCTCGGGCCTTGCCACCATGCAGGCGAGCGTCGCACGCACCGTCAGGAGCGTGCGCGAATCGGCCGACTCGATCCATCTCGGCGCCAACGAAATCGCGACCGGCAACGCCGATCTGTCCGCGCGCACCGAAGACCAGGCGGCATCGCTCGAGGAAACGGCGTCGAGCATGGAGGAACTGACGGCGACCGTGCGCCAGAACGCCGATCACGCGCGCGAAGCCAACGCGCTCGCCGAGACCGCGCTCGATGCAACGTCGCGCGGCAGCGAAGTCGTCAGCCAGGTGGTCGACAAGATGCGCGGCATCGCGCAGAGCTCGGATAAGATCGCCGAGATCATTTCGGTGATCGACGGTATCGCGTTCCAGACCAACATCCTCGCGCTCAATGCCGCCGTCGAGGCGGCGCGTGCCGGCGAGCAGGGCCGCGGCTTCGCGGTCGTGGCCGGCGAAGTGCGCGGTCTCGCGCAACGCAGCGCGCAATCGGCGAAGGAAATCAAGACGCTGATCAGCGAATCGGTCGCGGAGATTCAGGGCGGCTCGGCGCTGGTCGAGCGCGCCGGCGAAGCGATGAGCCATGTGTCGGCGTCGATCTCGCGCGTCACGCAGATGATGGCCGAAATCAGCGCGTCGTCGCTCGAGCAGAGCACAGGTATCGAGCAGGTGAACCAGGCGGTCGTGCAGATGGACGAGATGACGCAGCAGAACGCGGCGCTCGTCGAGCAGGCTGCGGCGGCGGCGGCTTCGCTGCATCAGCAAACCGAGCAGTTGAAACAGGCCGTTTCGGTATTCGAAATTTCTGAAAGTGTGTTGCGCACGCAACAGCGCGGAGCAATCTCCGCCGCCAATGCTGAATACGCATTAACCGCGACGCATGCCCTTTAAAGCGGCGACGCTTGAAAACGACGCAGAAATAGAAAATGGCTCGCATATTGCGAGCCATTTGCATTAGACGCAAGGGCCTATGGAGGCGCCTATCGTGACGTCCAAGTCTGCCTCAAAGTACCTGAAGGTACTTAGATCGACTGGATGTTTGCAGCCTGCTTGCCCTTCGGGCCTTGCTTGACTTCGAACGACACCTTCTGGTTTTCCTGCAGGGACTTGAAGCCCGATGCCTGGATTTCCGAGAAGTGTGCAAACAGGTCTTCGCCGCCGTCGTCCGGGGTGATGAAGCCAAAGCCCTTTGCATCGTTAAACCACTTAACAGTACCTGTTGCCATTTTTAATCCAAATAAATGTTGTGTATTGCATCGCGACCGCATTGCTCGAATGCAAAGCGAGCGCGAGGGGAGAGTTGTATCACGTCTTTATGACAGACGCCAATCAACATGCATCCGGGTATTCCCGGTTTTGATGTTTTTTCGCGCCTTGAGAACGTCTGGCGAGAACTTTTTTGCGCCAGGGTTTACCAGCGGCATCAAATTTTCCTTGCGAAGCGGCAGCGGATCTCCGTCCGGGCATGCGCTCTTTATTGAGACGATCAAGCGTCCAATTTCATCTATCGATGTCCAAATTCGCCTAAGTTCCCGCTCCCGATTCGTCACCCGCGGGCAGTGCTGCATAGGCGGTGGCCAGGTGATAGGGCGTGGTTGACGGCATGTCGTCGCGCGCAACTTCCCCGCTCGACGTCTTGCATTCGAACCAGCCATGGTCATGCAAAAAGCATCGCTGAAAACGTGCGATCTGTTGCGGCAGCGCCGCACGCACGGCCGGATCGTCGTGACAGGCGAGCGCGCGCAGGTATTCAGTCTGCGCCCAGATCCGCTGCGTCGCGTCGTTGACGTTGCCAGCCTCGTCGAGCGATGCGCACACCCCGCCGTTGTTCGCGTCCACGCCATGCTGCTGCGCGAAAGCGAAGGCGCGCGCCAGCGCTTCGATTAGCCCGGTACCGTCGAACAGCGCGCCCCCCTGCCTGACCAGCCAATACCACTCGAACTGATGTCCCGGCTCAAGACGGTTGTCGCTCGCACCGATCGGCAATTCCGCGATGCAGCCGCTCGGCGCATGCACGAAGTGTCGCGCGACCGCGCCGGCGAGCCGGCGCACCGCGGCGCCGAAGACGTTGTCGCGCGTCGCCTGGCAGGCGGCGAGCCACGCTTCGGTCAGGTGCATCAGCGGATTCTGCAGCGGCGTGGCGGTGACCTTCGAAAAGTCGGCGTTCAGCGCGGCGTTGAACAGATCGCCGTCGGCCGCGAAGTTCGACTGGATCAGCGCGGTCGTGCTGTGCACGAGCTTCAGCGCGTCGAGGTTGGCGGAGCGCCGCGCGTATTCCGCGCAAGCGAACACGACGAACGCGTGCGTGTAGAGGTCCTTGGTCGTGTCGAGCGGTACGCCGAGCGCGTCGACGCTGTAAAACCATCCGCCGTGGTCGGCGTCCCGAAAGGTGCGCGTCAGCGAATCGAACAGCACGCGCGCGTGTTCCATATCGCCCGCTTGCGCAAACGTGAACAACTGCCGCGCGCACGCCATCGCCCGATAGCGTTGCGCGGGCAGCGGCTCGCCTCCGGTGGCGTCGAGCGCTTCGTAGGGCAGCTGCAGCGCGTGGTTGAAGCCGGGCCCGCGCCACATCGGCAGCACCACGTTCGCGAAGTGCTCGCGCAGCGCGTTCGCGGTGGTGGTCGTCGAAGCAGGGGGAGGGGTCGTGCTTGGCATGGTCGGTTGGTTCGGGCGCGTAACGTGCGCAGTGTATCGAGGCGGCGCTCAGGGTGGCGGCTCAGGGTTCCGCTCGGCCAGGTCGCTATGGTCTGCGGCCTAGCATAAAGCAAACGCCTCGCGCTGACACCTCGAGTCAAGCGTCCGGAATGCTCGACGACTACGAGGCGTGACGTGCGCTGTGCCCTCGCTGCAGCTCATTTCACATAAGGAGGAACAACGATACTCAGTGATCTCGAACTGATCTCCCGTCTGGTGCTGGCCGCGGTGCTCGGCAGCGTGATCGGCTACGAGCGGGAGCGGCTGTCGTGGGCGGCGGGCTTGCGCACGCGCATGCTGGTCTGCGTGGGCTCGGCGCTCGTCATGATCGTGTCCGCGTATGGCTTCGCCGCGGTGCTTGGCGAGCACGTGATCCTCGATCCGTCGCGGATGGCCGCCCTGGTCGTGTCGGGCATCGGCTTTCTTGGGGGCGGGCTCGATCCTGCTGCGCGGCGAAATCGTGCGCGGGCTCACGACCGCCGCGAGCGGGTGGTCGAGCGCGGCGCGCTGACGTTCCATTCGCTGCACGACGAACTCGGCGCCGCGAGTCCCCGCGTCAAGCAATTCGTGATGCAGCAAAGTGACGAGGCGAACGAGTGCGACGAAGTGATCATCACGCTGCACCGTGTGTCGAACGCGGAATACGAGTCGATCTGCGCGCGCCTTCGGCAATTGCCTGGCGTGCGGGAATTCCGCGGCGACGACGCGAGGTCGTGACACGCGCGAGGGGCTCGCAAGCGCGCAAATCGTCGGGGAAAGGCTTCGGCGCGGGCGGAGCGCCATGCGACAATGCTGGCTCTAAAATATTCCAACGGCAATGACGAGCGGCATCCGGCGCCCGTTCCTGGCGACGACCGCTTTTTCCTCTATGGCAGATTCCGCAGCATCCCCGCAGTCCAGGCCCCGGCGCGTCGCTTCGAAGAAGCAGCGGCAGGGCGCCGTCTCCACTGAAACCGAAAACAAACTGGCGCGCGCGGCGCGCTCGGCGCAACGCCTCGCGCAATTGAGCGGCGTCGCCCGCGACGACAGCACGCTCGACCTGTTCCCTGACGATCCAACCCGCGCGACGCTCGAGGCGATGAACATCGACGTCCGTCAGGGCACGCTGCACGGCTTCGAATTGCCGGACGTGGTGCTGCAGGCGGTCGGCGCATTCGATGAACACATTGCGCTCGACAAGACAACGCGCCGCGCACCGCGTGCGGCGAAGCTGGATGTACCGATGCCGGTGAACGAGCAGTTGAGCGGGTTTGACGTCGAGCCGTCGATGGCGGCTGCGGATGCGCCCGCCAGCAAGCTCGCGAACGGCGGCCCGGATGTAGCAACGCCGAACGCCGAAGCCAACACCGACGACAAACCCACCCCGCTTTCGCGTGAGTCATCCGCGCCGCTGAGTTCGGCGATGGCCGCCGCGACCGTCGCGCGCAGCGTGACCGCATTGCGTCAGGCGGCTGAAGCGGAGTCGGCAGCGACGGCGGGCGCGGGCAAGCCGCAGCAGCGTTTCGCCGCGACCTTTGCGAGAGCCGCGACGGCATCGCGCGATGCGACTGCGGCTGCGATTCCAGCGTCGTTCGCAACGTCCGCCACGACCGACGACAGTAGCGCGAGCCAGTCCACCATCGAGTCCGCGACGCGCACGCAGTCCGCCTCGCCAGAGGCTGTAACGGCGAAGCCGGACCACAAGCCCTCGACCAACGCGCCGTTGACGACACCGCGGCCCGCGTCCGCAGATAACCACACCGGATTCGCCACGTCATGGCGTGACGCGCGCCGCACCGACGCGGCCGCCGCCGCGCTACGCTCGGAACCGGAACTCGACCACGCGCGTGCCACCGCATTCGCCGATACGGTCGATGCGCTCTATGGCGTGATCGCCGATCAGCGCCGCGCCGCGACCGATCATTCGCGGCGCGTGAAATGGATGCTGTCGGTCGTGGTCGGTGCGCTGCTGGTGACGGTGGCGATCGGCATCGCGCAGACGCTGCTGCTGATGCGCCTCACGCACGAAACGACGGCCCAGCAACAGCGCATCGAACAGATGATGCAGAACCAGCAAGCGGCGATGGTTAGCCTGCTCGACGCGCATACGGCGATGGCCGCGACGGCGAATTCGGCGTCCGCGCCCGCCGCCGTCACGACGCCCACCGCGGCGCCCCCAAACGCGCCCGTACAGTCCAGCGCTACGCCGACGCACGCGAGACGCACTCGTGCTCAGCACGGCCACCCGCCCGGGCGATGAATCGGGGATGTTGTCGCGATGCAACACCTCCCGGCCCAATGGCATCGCGACAACCCACCCCACCGAAATTTTGCTGCATTGCACTAGCTTTTTCCTAGGGGAAACCCCTATAATCATGGCTAAGGGAAAACCCTAGCAATGCAGTCACTAACCGGGAGTCGCCATGAGCTTCATCTTTGCACTGTTCCAAAAGATCAGCGACCTCTTTGCGTCGCCTCATCTGCCGCTGGATTCGGACTATTCGTATGCGGCGCGTGCCCGCGAAGCGGAGCGTCTGCGCCGCGCGCAGTCCACGCTGTTCGGCATCAAGCTGACGGACTAGGTCCAGCCGTAACCGTCCTGAGCGCGACACGACGCGCTGGGGCGCGCACTTCGGGTGCATTATTCATCGAGCCACTATTCGCGAAATGCGGATCGTGGCTCTTTGTCTTTGGGGATTCTGTTACCGCGATGCACCATTGCGCGACGAGGCTGGCCTTGCCCGCACCAGGCCTGCTGCACTCGTCCGATTCCTTGCGAAATATTTCGGGGCCGAAATGAATGTAACCGGCTTTCATGCCGGTTCAGCGGGTCGAACGACGGTGCCGCCGCGTAAGCCTTGTTCAATGCAGTGAGAAGGCGAAATCGAGCTTCGATCATCCGCCGCCAACTATGAAATGCACGCTTACAAGTGCTAACGTCTCTACGCGATCCTGGCCGCTAAAGTGGGTCTCAAGCGTACGGCGTCTGGTTCGGAAGCGAATCGAACGATCCGGACAAACACGGACGCTGGCCTGGAATAAAACTTTGACGGGAGGTCATTATGAAAACCTTTGGCAAGGCATCGCGCTCACTGATCGCAACGCTGCTCGCGGGCGGCGCACTCGTCGCGGCTGGTAGCGCATTCGCGCAAGACCGCGTGATCGTCGAGCACGGCCCGGCGCCGGTCGTGTACGGTCAACCGCACACGATGCCGGTGGGCTTGTCGATCAACATCGGCTGGCACGGCGATCGTTACTGGGACGGCCACCGCTACTGGGCGCACGACGACTGGATGCGCCGTCATCCGCACGACTACGATCCGCACCATCGCGGCGGCTATCACGACGATCACCGCCCGCCGCCCCCGCGCTACTAATGCGGACCTGACCGCGCCGCAACAGGCGGCGCGCGTCCACGAAGCCGGCCTTCTCTCCGCGGGAAGGCCGGCTTCGTCGCATTTGGGCTTGCAGGTCCGACCGGGGTATTGCTGCGTGCTGCGCTATGCTTCGGGACTTTGATCGACGGTGGTGGGAGTGCGGGTGGACAAGACGACGCAGGATGTAGCGATAGGGGTGGTGGGCACGGGACTGATGGGTGTCGGCATTGCGACGCAGGCCGCGCTGCATGGATACCGGACGATCGTTCACGACGTCGATCCGGCCAGGCTCGCGAGCGTCGCGCCGAAAGCGCAAGCGGTGCTCGACGAGCTGATCGACGCGGGCCGGATCGATGATGCCGCCAAACAGGCAGCGCTCGCGCGCATCGAAACGCATGCGCAGCTCGATGCGGTCGCGCAAGCGCGCTTCGTGATCGAGGCGATTCCCGAGGTGCTCGAACTCAAGCATCGCCTTTACACGACACTGACCGGCCTGCTCGCCGACGATGCGATCCTCGCGAGCAACACCAGCGGCTTCCCGCCCGACCAGCTCGCCACCCCGCTGCGCGCGAAAGAACGTTTCGTGATCGCGCATTTCTGGAACCCGCCGCACATGATCCCGCTCGTCGAGGTCGTGCCGGGCACCGAGACCGCCCCCGAAGTCGTGCAACAAACCGCTGCGCTGATGAGCGCGATCGGCATGGAACCGGTCGTGCTCGCGAAGGCGATTCCTGGTTTCGTCGGCAATCGGCTGCAGTTCGCGGTGCTGCGCGAGGCCTTGCATATCGTGCGTTCGGGGGCAGCAACGCCCGAAGTTGTCGATCGCGTGATGAAGGCTTCACTCGGACGCCGCTGGGGCATCGTCGGACCGTTCGAAAGCGCGGATATGGGCGGGCTCGACACCTTCGTCGACATCGCGTCGCATCTGATGCCGCAACTCGCAAAGGATGAGGACGTGATCGATCTGCTGCGCGCGCAGGTCGACGCCGGGCGGCTCGGCGTGCGCAGCGGCGCGGGTTTTCATGATTGGGACGAGGAGCGCATCGCGCGGGTCAAGGAGGGGCGCAAGCGCGTGATCGGGCGCGGCTAGTGCTGTTATAAATAGCCGTTCCGGACCTGCTTCTGCTCCCCTTTTTTGCGCTGACTATCACTCAAGTCTCAATTCATGCCTCACTACTTTTACGACCCCGCCGCCGGTCACGGCCTGCCGCACGATCCTTTCAAGGCGATCGTCGCGCCGCGGCTGATCGGCTGGATTTCGTCACGCGATGCCGAAGGCTCGCTCAACCTCGCGCCGTACAGCTTTTTCGGCGCGTTCGCGACCTTTCCGCCGATCATCGGTTTTAGCAGCGAGGGCCGCAAGGACAGTCTCGCCAACATCGAGGCGACCGGCGAATTCGTGTGGAATCTCGCCACCCGGCCGCTCGCCGAGCAGATGAACCGCTCGTCGGCGCCGGTCGCGCCCCACGTCGACGAGTTCGCACTGGCCGGGCTCACGCCGGCGCCGGGCCGCAACGTGGCGGTGCCGCACGTGGCCGAATCGCCCGCTGCGCTCGAATGCAAGCTGCTGCAGATCGTGCGTCTGCATGATGTCGACGGCAAGCCGATGGACAACTATCTGTCGCTCGGCCAGGTGGTCGGCGTGCACATCGACGAGGCGTATCTGAAGGACGGCCTGTTCGACACGCATGCCGCACAGCCGATCATGCGCGCGGGTTATCGCGCCGACTATGCGCAGATCGGCGAGATGTTCCAGATGATCCGGCCCACGGCCTGAACGCTCAGGACGTCGCGGACGGCGGTTTGCGCGACGACTGCCCGGACGATTGGGCCGACGAATCGCAGTTGCCGCTCCCGCTTCCGCCTACGGGCGCATCCACCTCCACCCCGACAACGGAGGCCGCGACCGGCGCGGCCGCCGCGACTTCCGCCGCGGTCGCCGCGGGCACCGGCTGGATCGGACGCGCGCGCGAACTGACGAGCACCGCGCGCGGTTCGTTGTCGTAAATCACGGCCCGCACGCGCGGATAAATGTGCCGCTCCCAGCGACGTCCGCTGAACACACCGTAGTGGCCGACGCCCGTTTGCACGTAATGCGTCTTCAGATACGGCCGCAGACGATCGCACATGTCCTGCGCGGCGAGCGTCTGACCGACTGCGCAGATATCGTCCTTTTCCCCTTCCACGGTCAGCAATGCGGTGCGGCGAATCTTCGATGGCTCGACCAGACGCCCCTCGACTTCGAGCGCGCGCAACGGCAGCGCATGCTGCTGAAAAACCGTGTCGACGGTTTCCAGATAGAAGTCGGCGGTCAGATCCATCGTCGCGAAGTACTCTTCGTAGAACGTGCGAATCGTGTCGGCCTTTTGTGGATCGCCCTTGCCGCGCTCGTAGTACATCGTTTCGAACGACTCGGCGTGGCGGCCCGGATTCATCGCCATGAACGCGGCCAATTGCACGAAACCCGGATACACGCGACGCTGCGCGCCGGCAAAACCGAACGGCACCGCGCTGATCAGGTTGCGCTCGAACCACTCGATCGGCCGGCTCCTCGCCAGTTCGTTGACGCGCGTCGGGTTGATGCGCGTGTCGATCGGGCCGGCCATCAGCGTCATGCTGGCCGGCTGCGCGGGATGGTCGTCGGCGGCCATCAGCGCGACGGCGGCTAGCGCCGCGACGGTCGGCTGGCAGACAGCGAGCAGATGCGTGCCGGACCCGATCGTCGCGGTGAAGTCGATCACGTGGCGCACGAATTCGTCGAAGCCGAAGCGGCCCTCGCCGAGCGGCACGTCGCGCGGATTGTGCCAGTCGGTGATATAGACGTCGTGCTCGGGCAGCATCGTGCGCACGGTTGCGCGCAGCAGCGTCGCGAAGTGTCCCGACATCGGCGCAATCATCAGCACGCGCGGCTGCGGCGTTGAAAGCACGGCGTCCTTGCGAAAGTGCAGCAGCGAGCAGAACGGCGTGCGCGCGACGACTTCCTCGATCACCGCGACCGGCTCGCCTTCGGTGACGACGCTGTCGATGCCGAACGGCGGCCGCGTCGGCGTGAGTCCGCCGAGTATCAGCAGTTCGCAGGTCGCGCGCAGCGAGCGTCCGTGGGGCGTAGCCGCGAATGCGGGCCACGCACCGAGCGAGTGGTTCGCCAGCGCCGCGCCGTGTCGCAGCGGCAGCAGCATGTCGGCGCAGGCCTGATAGGCGGGATAGGCGAACAGATTCATACTTTCACTCGAATGCGCCAGAAAAACAGGAACCCGAATAAAAGCAAGCGGTGCGCCAGGCGCTGGCGCGCGTCGCCCGGTGTGCCGAGCTATGTCGCGGCATGTCTGCGTGCGTCGGCATATCACTTGCATGCGTAGGCGAAACGGGCCGGCCTTGCCGCGCTTTGGTGCGCGCGCGCACCGTGGCGTGCATGAGTGCAGGCACGCGCGGCGCGATACCGGATCTGGAGGACACACGCATGGGAAATACTACGCTCACGATTAGCAGCAGGAACTATTCGTCCTGGTCGCTGCGCGGCTGGCTGCTGACGAAGTTCAGCGGCTTGCCGTTCGAAGAGCTCGTCGTGCCGATCGACGACCCCGCGACGCGCGCCGAACTACTGCTGCTATCGCCGTCGATTCTGGTGCCATGCCTCGTGCACGACGGCGTCAAGGTCTGGGACACGCTGGCGATCGCCGAATATCTGAACGAGCTGAAGCCGCAAGCCGCGCTGTTGCCGCACGAGGTCCGCGCCCGCGCGCATTGCCGCTCGATCTGCGGCGAGATGCATTCCGGGTTTGCGTCGTTGCGCTCGGCGCTGCCGATGAACCTGAAGGCGCATTTCCCGGGCTTCAAGGTCTGGGCGCGCGCGCAGTCGGATATCGAGCGGATCGTGACGATCTGGCGTGAATGCCTGAAGGAGTACGGCGGCCCGTTCCTGTTCGGCGAGCGGACCGCGGCGGACGCGATGTACGCGCCGGTGGTCACACGTTTCGTGACCTATGACGTGCAACTCGATCCGGATATCGTCGAATACGGGCAGCACATCATGGCGCTGCCCGAAATGCGCGAGTGGATCGCGCTCGCGCGGCAGGAGGTCGAGGAGATCGACGAACTGGACGTGGAGTTCTGAGCGCTGCGGGCGTCGTGCGCCGGCGCCCGCAGCAAGCAGATCCGTTAGCCGCGCTCGCCTTCTAGCTTGAACACGCTGACCAGTTGGGCGAGCCGCGCAGCCTGCTCGCGCAACTCGGCCGCCGCCGTTTCCGCATCGACGACGATCGTCGCATTCTGCTGCGTCGCCTCGCCGATCTGCGTGACCGCCCGGTTGACCTGCTCGATGCCGCCCGACTGCTCGCGCGACGCGACGTTGATCTCGCTCATGATCGCGCGGACCTGACCGACCTGAGTGACGATTCCCTGCATCGTCGCGCTCGCTTCTTCGGCGATGCGAAAACCGCTGTCGACGTTCGCGCCCGACGCCGCGATCACCCCCTCGATCTCCTTCACCGCGGCCGCGCTGCGCTGCGCGAGCGCGCGCACTTCCGACGCCACGACCGCGAAACCCTTGCCGTGCTCGCCCGCGCGCGCCGCCTCGACGGCCGCGTTCAGCGCGAGGATGTTGGTCTGGAAGGCGATGCCCTCGATCACCGTCGTGATCTCGGCGATTTTCTGCGACGAGCGGCCGATCTCGCCCATCGTCGACACCACGCGTTCGACCGCGCGGCCGCCTTCGAGCGCGGCGTCGGCGGCTTGCGTGACGAGCGTGTTCGCTTCGGTCGCGTTATCAGCGTTCTGCTGCACGGTCGATGTGATCTGCTCCATGCTCGCGGCAGTTTCCTCGAGGCTGCTTGCCTGGGTCGCGATGCGCATCGCGATGTTGCCGCTGCCGGCGGCGATTTTCTCGGTGCCCGCCGACATGTCGGCCGACGCGTTGCGCACCTGCGCGACGATGCGCGCGAGGCCTTCGCCGATGCCGTCGATCGCCTGCATCAGACGGCCGATCTCGTCGGCGCGCGCGCGGCCGTGTGCGAGGCGCACGCTCAGATCGCCCGCGGCAAGACGCTCGGACGCCCGCGCAGCTTCGTCGAGCGGACGGCTGACGAGCCGCCGCACCGCGATGAGGAACACGATCGCGAACAGGCCTACCAGCGCGAGGCCGACCAGCAGGAACGCGTTGCGGGTGCGCACGACGTCGGCCATCACTTCGTCGCGCGGCGCGACGCCGCCGACGAGCCACTGCCACTCCGGCACCGTGACGAACGACACGAACTTGTCGCGCGCGTCGCTCTCGCCGAGCGTCGCGTCGGCCGAGCGGTAGTCGAGCTCGCCCTGCTTCATGTCGAGCATGCGCTGATACGGTGCGTTCGCGTCGTCGGCTTTCTGGCCTGCGGCGGCCGGATGCACGAGCAGCTTGCCGCGCTCCGCGCCGCTCGACGCATCGAGCACGAAGTAATAGCCGCTCGTGCCGATCTTCAGCGCGCGGATGCCGTCCTGGACCGACTGGATCTCCTTGTCCACGTCGACGCCGACGAACAGCGCGCCGATCACCCGGCCGCTCGCGTCGGTGATCGGCTTGTACTGCGTGATCATGCGCTTGCCGAACAGCGGGGCGAGGCCGGTGTACGTGCGGTTCGCGAGCAGAGGCGCATACGCGGGCCCCTTGCGGTCGAGCAGCGTGCCGATCGCGCGGGTGCCGTCCTGCTTCTTCAGCGACGTCGTCACGCGCACGAAATCGTCGCCGCTGCGCGCAAAAATGGTCGCGATCGCGCCGCTGCGTTGGAGGAACTGGTCGGGAATCGTGAAGTCGAGGTTCAGCACCTTGTCGCCGGCTTTGAAAGTCGGCGTCGCGGTGCCGCCGATGTCGACTTTCTGCGTGTCGTCGAGCGAGAAGTCGGCGGGCAGGAAGCTCGCGAATAGCGCCATCGACCGATCGACCTCGGCCGACAGCGCCTGGTCGAACAGCGCGATCATCGCGGCGATCGAGCGGTCTTTTTCGGCGATGCGCGCGAGCACCTGGTCGCGCACCTGGTCGCCGGCGGCGCGTGCGAGCGCCCACGCGAAGGTGCTGAAAATTACCGCGACCAGCACGCACGAGAGCACGGCAAGCCGGGCGCCGACGCTGGCGCGGCGCGAGAAGAGTGAGTTCATGGGCAGGCGTGAAATGGGGATTAGGCGATGCTCGTCGGGCGTGGCCGCGATCGGGCATCGATTGACTTGTTTACGGCTCGGAGAGGGCGGGCTTGAGGGTGAATGTAAGCCGGCCGTAACAGGTCGAAAGGGGCCGCAGCGGGCCCCAAAAAGGACGAGACGGAAGGCGGGAAGGGTGTTCTTCGCTACTCAACGCGCCTGATCGACGGTGCGACCGCGCGCTGTGCGCCACGTCCGCAGCAGCAGCGCATTGGTGACGACGCTGACGCTCGAAAACGCCATCGCCGCGCCCGCCAGCATCGGATTGAGTAAGCCGAACGCGGCCAGCGGAATGCCGATCAGGTTGTACACGAATGCCCAGAACAGGTTCTGCTGGATCTTGCGCCAGGTTCGGCGCGAGATGTCGATCGCATCGGCGACCAGCGCCGGGTCACCGCGCATCAGCGTGATGCCGGCCGCGTGCATGGCGACGTCGGTGCCGGTCGCCATCGCAATGCCGATGTCAGCGGCGGCGAGTGCGGGCGCGTCGTTGATGCCGTCGCCAGCCATCGCGACGATGCCGGCGTGGCGCATCTTCAGGTCGCGGATCACCCGGGCCTTGTCGTCGGGCAGCACCTCGGCGTGAAATTCGTCGATGCCGAGCGCCCGCGCGACGCTCGCCGCACTGCCGTGGTTATCGCCGGTCACGAGTACGCTGCGGATGCCCATTTGCGCGAGCCGCGCGACGGCCGCGCGCGCGGTCGGCTTCACCGTGTCGCCGAACGCGATCAGCGCGAGCGCTTCGGGGGAGTCCGGCGCACGCGTCATCAGCCACGACACCGTGTTGTCCGCCGCTTCGAGTTCCTGCGCGCGCGCGGTGAGCGCGGCCGGCAATGCGATGTCGAGCTCGCGCAGCCAGCGCGTG
The DNA here is from genome assembly GCF_046543485.1 of Paraburkholderia sp. EG304. NCBI lineage: Bacteria > Pseudomonadati > Pseudomonadota > Betaproteobacteria > Burkholderiales > Burkholderiaceae > Paraburkholderia > Paraburkholderia sp. EG304. The sequence continues at coordinate 176,313 of NZ_JBKGUA010000005.1, forward strand.
CTGCCGAGCGCGAGGGTGCGGCCGTCGACGTCGGCTTCGACGCCCCGGCCGGCGACGGCGCGAGCGGCGCTGGCGGTTGGCCCGCCGGGTTCGCCAGCGATTCGCCCGAGTTGAGCCTCGTACGCGCGCACCACCGCCCGCGCCAGCGGATGATCGCTATGCCGCTGCACCGCCGCCGCGAGCGCGAGCGCTTCGTCGCGGCTCGTGCTGCCGACCGGCTCGAACGCCGTCACTGATGGCTGGCCGAGCGTCAGCGTGCCGGTTTTATCGAACGCGACGATCGACACGCGATGCGCGACTTCCAGCGCTTCCGCGTCCTTGATCAGCACGCCGTGGCGCGCGGCGACGCCGGTGCCGGCCATGATCGCGGCGGGTGTCGCGAGTCCAAGCGCGCACGGGCAGGCGATCACCAGCACCGCGACCGCGTTCAGGATCGCGGTTTCCGCGCCCGCGCCGGCGATCAGCCAGCCGATGAGGGTCAGCGCGGCGAGCGCGAGAATGGCCGGCACGAAGATTTCGCTGACGCGGTCGACTAGGCGCTGGATCGGCGCCTTCTCGGCCTGCGCGCTTTCGACGAGCCGGATGATGCGCGCGAGCGTCGTCTCCGCGCCGATCGCGGTGGTCGTCACCACGAGCGCGCCTTCGCCGTTGATCGAGCCGGCCGTGACGGCGTCGCCGGTCTGCTTCGGCACCGGCAGGCTTTCGCCGGTGATCAGCGCTTCGTCGATATGCGTGCGGCCTTCGAGCACTGCGCCGTCGACCGGCACGCGCTCGCCCGGCCGGACGATCACGATGGTGCCGACCCGCACCTGCGCGAGCGGTACCTCGCGTTCGCCGGCGCCGTCGCGGATGCGCGCGCGCTCGGGGCGCAGCGCGTTGAGCGCGCGGATCGCGTCGGTGGTCTGGCGCTTCGCGCGCGCCTCGAGCCATTTGCCGAAGCGCACCAGCGTGATCACGACCGCCGATGCCTCGAAGTACAGATGCATCGTGTCGCCCCGATGCAGAGCGAGTTCGTAGACGCTGATGCCGTACGCCGCCGACGTGCCGAGCGCGACCAGCAGGTCCATGTTGCCCGCGCCGGCGCGCACCGCGTGCCAGGCGGCGCGATAGAAGCGCGCGCCGAACACGAACTGCACGATCGACGCGAGCACGAACTGCGGCCACGCCGGCAGCATTGCGTGCAGGCCGAACCATTCGCCGAACATCGGCGCGACGAGCGGCAGCGTCAGCAACGCGGACGCGACCACGCTCGCGAGGTCGCGGCGGATTTGAATCTGCTTGCGGTCGACGGCCGGGGCGTGCGTCGTGTCGAGGATCTCGCTGACGTCGCCAGTCGAGGCGGCCGTCGCTGCCGTCGGCTCGGCCGGAGCGACAGCAGCAGGCGGCGCGCTCAGCGTCGCTTCGTAGCCGGCTTTCCTGACGGCGGCGATCAGCGCGGCGGCATCGGCGGATGCGGTGCCTTGCGGATGAACGGTGGCGGTTTCGGTCGCCAGATTGACCGACGCGCGCACGACGCCAGGCACCTTCGCGAGCGCCTTTTCGACGCGCAACGCGCAGGCGGCGCAGGTCATGCCGCCAATCTCCAGTTCAGTGGTTGGCGGCGTGTCGGCGGGTGCCGCGGCAAGCGGCGCGATTGTCTGTTCGGCGACATCGGGGTTAGCGACCGGCGTTGCTTCATATCCGGCCTTGCGCACGGCATCGGCCAGTTGCTGAGGCGCGAGCGTCGCGTCGCTTTCCACCCGGGCGCGCTCGGTCGCGAGATTCACCGATGCGCGCGCCACCCCCGGCAGCTTGGTCAGCGCTTTTTCGACGCGGCTCGCGCACGACGCGCAAGTCATCCCGCCGATGTCGAGTTCGACGACGCGCGTAAGTGAAGGGGAAGCGGCAGCGTCGGCGGGGCGCTGCGGGTTGGCAAGTCCGGTCATGGCAGGCAAGGCTCGTGGCGGCATCGGGCCGCATGGTGAAGCCAGTATCGACCTTCCCATGATGGGAAGGTCAAGGCCGGATTATGCGCTCGCCGTCAAAACGCCGGCGGCGCGTCGAGCATCGCCTGTCCGACCGCTTTCTGTTGATCGCCGTCGCGCGCGAGCAGCGTTTGCGCTGCGCCGCGCCGGTCTTCGGCCGCCTTGTTCTGGCCGAGCTTCCATTTGCCGACGAGCCGCGTCACCTCGATTTCGATACCGACTATCGCGCCGAGCATCTGCGCGATGTAGTCGGCCGGCGCGTCGCCCATCTTCCACGGCACCGGCTCGCCGGCTTCCATCTTGCGCGTGAGTCGCGCGACGAGGCCCCGCAGGAACGATTCATCGTCATGCACCACGATCCTGCCATGTGCATGTACGACCATATAGTTGTAGGTCGGCACCTGCTTGTGCGTTTCGTGTTTGCTCGGGTACCAGCTCGGCGAAATATAGGCGGTGGGCCCCTGGAAGATTACGAGCGCTTCGGGATGAGTCGCGGCTTCCTGCCAGACCGGGTTCGCCCGCGCGACGTGCGCGCGCAGTACCAGCCGTGACGAATCCGCCGCGTCCGCCTGCGCCTCGAACGGCAAATGATTCGCGTCGAGCCCATTGGGGCCGTGCGTAATCAGCGCGCCGAAAGAGTGCTCGGCGATCAGGCGGTGAAGAACCTCTGGACGGTTCTCTTCGAAATGGGCGGGCATGTACATTGAAACGCTCCGAATGCAGGACGACGAAAGAGTAGGGGCAATCGGCAAAAAGGCGGATCGACGGATTCGCGAATCAAAAAAGCGTCGCGCGTTCGCGCGAGCCGTTGGCGCGGGAACATAATGTGGCAGCGACGCTGGATGCTCCCTCTGGTAGCCGCCTGTGCGCCGCTAGCTGCAATTCCCTGCTTTGTGCTTGCCTGGCTAGCAAGGATACGATACAACGCGAGGTTGTCGGAATCGCAATCCGCGGACTCGCTGCGCAGTGTTTCGGGAGAACCGCGCATGCACGTGGCGCTGCACACCGGCATCTCCTATAGGACTGCACGCTCCGCACTCTGAACGAATGATAAAAAATCTCCGAGAACTGTTTTTGCTGCAACGAACCTGTGTTTCGCTCGCGGGTCTCGCACTGCTGGCCAGCTGCGCGTCGACCCCCATCGCGACGCAACAAAGCAACGGCTGGGTCAAGGACGAAGTCGCCGACTCGTACGTATTCGGCTATCCGCTCGTGCTGATGAGCGCCGCGCGCGATGCGGCGGTCGGCACAGAGCCGGGCCAGGCGCCGTTCAACACGCTGCGTCACGCGCAGGCGCTGCCGCCGATCGGCGCGACCAACCCGCCGCAGCCGAGCCTCGACACGCTCGACTCGACCGGCTGGCTCGACCTTGCAGCCGAGCCGGTGATCCTGGCGCTACCTGATTCGCATGGCCGTTACGTCGATGCGCGCGTGCTCGACATGTGGACCAACGTCGCGTGGTCGACCGGGCCGCAGTTCGCCACGGGCACGGGCACTGCGAAGGGCCTGCGCGCGCAGACGATCGCGTTCGTCGCGCCGGGCTGGAAGGGCGAGCTGCCGAAGGGCGCGACGCGCGTCGAGGTGCCGACCCGCAACGCCTGGATCAGCGTGCGCATCCAGTCGAGCGGTGCGCGCGATCTGAACGCGGTGCGCAAGCTGCAGCGCGCGATCCGTCTGGAGCCGTTGAGCGTGTTTGTCGGCGACGCGGAGCCGGCGGTGCCGCCGCGCAGTTACGCAAGCAGCGTGGCGGGCCCGAGCGGCACGCCGGCGCAGCAGGTCGCCGCGCTCGACGCAAGCGGCTTCTTCGGCCGTCTTGCCGATGCGTTGCCTGACAATCCGCCGACACCGGCCGATCCGCACGCGCTCAAGTTCCTCTCCGACCTCGGCGTGACGCCGGGCGATCCCGTGAAGCTGCCGAAGTCATCGGCTGTGCTCGCGGCCGGTCTCGCCGAGGGTCGCGAGCGCGTCGCGACACCGCCGTCGAATCTGCTGAGCGCGAATGGCTGGAGCTGGCTCGGCGACGGCGTCGGCAACTATGGTCCCGACTACGCATTGCGCGCGTATGCGGCGAGCGCGCAGTTGGGGATCGGCACGAAGGATGACGAAGTACGCGCGGTCGTCACGCAGGACAGCGACGGCAACACGCTGAACGGCGCGAATCGCTACGTGATCCACTTCGCGGCGAACCAGTTGCCGCCGGTGCGCGGATTCTGGACGATCACCGCGTACACGAAGGATGGCGCGCTGAGCGAGAACGCGCCGGCGCGGCTCGCGGTTGGCGATCGCAATGGCGCGCGCCGCAATCGCGATGGTTCGCTCGATGTGGTCGTGTCGTCGACGCGCAGCCGCACCGGCAACTGGCTGCCCGCACCGCGCGCGGACATGCAACTGGTGCTGCGCCTCTATGCGCCGAAGCCGCAAGCCACCGACGGCAGCTGGCAGCCGCCGCCGGTCGTGCGGCAATGATGTGAACGGCGCGCGGGCAAACCGCGCGCCGCCGTCCGGTGTCGTTATCTAACGCTCGCGATAATTTCTGCGCGGGAAAACCGGTCGGTCATCAGCACGATTCGTCAAGGTGGGCCTGACATTCCTGTCTAACCATTGATTCAAGACTTATACTGCCGCTTGCGGGATCTCTGTTTTTCGCGGCGGGCTTGCCGCCGCCTTCTTCCACATCGAGCATGGCAAGCCTCAATAAAGCATCGTTAGCCTCCTCCATTCAGACTGTGCGCGCAGTCGCGCAGTCGCACCGTACGCGGCGAATTCTCGTCGGTTTGTTGATCTTCGTCGTCGTGTTCGGCCTGCTCGGCTTTTTCGCGGCGCCGCCGCTGATTCGCCATATCGCGAGCCAGCAACTGAGCAAGCAGCTCGACCGGCCGGCGTCGATCGGCCGCATCGCACTCAATCCGTACACCCTGCGTTTCGAGGCCGACAACGTGCATATCGGCGAGCGCGGCGGCGCGGGTGACTTCGTCGATATTTCGCGGCTCATCGTGAAGCCGTCGTGGAGTTCGCTGTTTCGCGGCGCGCCGATCGTCGACGAAGTGCAGGTCGATTCACCGCGCTTTCATCTCGTTCGCCTCGATGCACAGCATTTCAATTTCAGCGACCTGATCGAGAAGTTCGCGAATCAGCCGGCAAAACCGAACAGCAAGCCGACGCAGTTCTCGGTGTCCAACATTCGCGTCGAAAACGGCCAGGTCAAGTTCGACGACCGCGTGCTCGGCACGAGTCACGTAATCGATGAATGGAAGCTCGGCATTCCGTTCATCGCGACGCTGCCGTCGAAGACCGATATCTTCGTCGAACCGCTACTGCGCGCGCGCATCGACGGCGACAGTCAGCTCGCGATCGACGGCAGGACCAAGCCGTTCGCTGCGTCGCGCGAGTCGGAAGTGTCGCTGCGCTTCGACGATCTTGACGTGCCGAAGCTGGTGTCCTACGCGCCGTCGAAGCTGCCGGTGATCGTGCAGTCGGGCAAGCTGTCCACCGACCTGAAGCTGAACTTTGTGATGGCGAACGACACGCCGTCGCTGCGCGTGGCCGGCACCGTCGACCTGAACGGCGTCGACGTGCAGGATCAGGGCAAGGCCCCGTTCTTCGCGGCGCGCGCGGTGCATGTGGCGGCGGCATCGCTCGAGCCGTTGAAGAGCGTCTATCACTTCGACGATATCCGCATCGACGCGCCGAGCGCGAGTCTCGCGCGCGACAAGAACGGTGTGTTGAGCGTCGAGCATATGTTTGCGCCCGCGCCGGGCAAACCGGCGGCAAAGGAAACCGCGGACACCAATGCCAAGCCCAAAGCCGCCGCCGCCGAAAAAGCGGCCCCGCCGTTCGACGTCGCGATCAAACGTTTCACACTCAACGACGGCACTGTGAACGTACACGACGAGGCCGCGTCCCGTCCGGTCGAAGCCGGTCTGCAAAATCTCGCGGTCACGCTGACCGATTTCTCGACGCTCGCGTCGGCGCCCGCGCATTACACGCTGAACACGAACCTGAAGGACGGCGGCGGTTCGCTCGCCGCCGACGGCACGGTCGGCCTCGCGGCGAAGACGGCGAGCGCGAAGCTCGATCTGAAGTCGCTGAAGCTGCCGCCGCTGCAGCCATATCTCGACACCGCGACGTCCGCGCAGGTGCTCGACGGTGCGTTGTCCGCGACGACGAATATCGACGCGAACTGGTCGAAGTCGCCCATGGCGCTGACGGTCGCGGACACGAAGCTGGACATGCAGAAGGTGAAGCTCGCGGCGCGCGGCGACAAAACGCCGCTGATCTCGCTCGCGCAGGGCAACGTGGTGGTCAAGCAGGTCGACGTCGCGGCGCGCACGGCCGACGTGACGAGCGTCGACGCAACTGGCCTCGCGGTCGACGCGCAACGCCTGAAGGACGGCACCATCAATCTGAACGCGCTCGCCGGGGCGCATCTACAGGCGACGGAGCGCACGGCGATTCACGCGGCGAAAAAAGCGCAGGCCGAGGGCCCGGCATGGCGCTACAAAATCGGCGAATTGACGCTCAAAGACGCGACCGCCGAGTTCACCGACAACACGACGCCGCAGCCAGTCAAACTGAGCTTTACGCCGGTGCAGCTGAAGGTGCAGCAGATCAGCGACGACCTGAGCCGACCGCTGCCCGTCGACCTGCAGGCGACGTTGAACAAAAAGGGCACGCTCGGCGTAAAGGGCGACGTCACCGCGACGCCGCTGAAGCTGGCCGTCAAGCTCAACGCGAACCAGCTCGACGCGGCCGCGTTCGAGCCGTACTTCGGCAGCAAGCTGAACGCGTCGCTCGCGAGCGCGCTGCTGAATGCGAATGGCGATCTCTCGGTCAGCCAGGCGAAGTCGCTGAAGGCGAACTATCGCGGCGACATGGCGCTCGTCGCCGTACGGCTGATCGACAAGGCGACATCCGACCTGTTCGCGGGCTGGGGCTCGCTTGCGCTGACGAACCTGAAGGCCGATTACGACGAGCACGGAGGGACCGTGGTCGACGCGGGGCGTGTGACGTTCTCGAAGTTTTATGGCCGCGTGCTGCTCGACGCCCAAGGCAAGCTGAACCTGAAGGATGTGGTCGCGCACGAGGGCGGTACGACGCAGTCGCTGACGCGCAGCAAGAGCGGCTCCCACCCGATTCCGCTGACGCCCGAGGCGGTGTCCGAAGCCGTCGCGGCGTCGGCGCCGGCGCCGGTCGCGGCAGCATCGGCTGTAGCGGCGGGCAAGGCAACCACCACGCCTGTGGCCACCGCCACGGCCGCGACGCCGCCACAAAATCCGCTCAAGATGCACTTCGGGCAACTGGTGTTGCAACAGGGCCGCGTGACTTACACCGACAACTTCATCAAGCCGAACTACACGGCGAACCTCGTCGACATTCAGGGCACCATCGGCGCGTTCGGTACGGAATCGACCACGCCCGCGCCGGTCGATGTCGCCGCGAAACTCGCGGCCAACGGTCCGCTGACGATTCGCGGCACCGTCAATCCGCTGATCGCGAAACCGGCGCTCGATCTGACCGCGACCGCGCACGACATCGAGCTGACCAACCTGACGCCGTATTCGGCGAAATACGCGGGCTATCCGATCACGAAGGGCAAGCTCAACGTCGATCTGCACTATCAGCTTGCGAACGACCAGTTGAACGCGAACAACCACCTGTTCATCGATCAGCTGACCTTCGGCGATCACATTGACAACGACACCGCGACCAAACTGCCGGTGCGTTTCGCGATCTCGCTGCTGAAGAACTCGCGTGGCGAGATCGACGTGAACCTGCCGGTGTCGGGCTCGCTGTCGAACCCCGAGTTCAGCATCGGCGGGCTGATCTGGCATGCGGTGCTGAATCTGCTCGAGAAGGCGGTGACCGCGCCATTCTCGTTGATTGCGCATGCGTTCGGCGGCAGTGGCGAGGACCTCGGCTATGTCGAATTCGAGGCCGGCTCGGCCACGCTCACCGACGCCGACAAGCAGAAACTGGACACGATCGTGAAGGCACTCACCGACAAGCCGTCGATCCGCATGGACCTGATTGGCCGCGTCGATCCGAAGGTCGACGAGCCGGCGCTGCGCACGCGATACGTCGATCAGATGGTCAAGCGGCAGAAGATCAAGGATACGGTGGGTAACGGCGAGAGCGTCGATCCGTCGACGGTCACGGTCGATCAGAAAGACTATGACAAGTATCTGACCAAGGCCTACAAGTCCTCCGACTTCAAGAAACCGCGCAACTTCATCGGCATGACGAAGACGCTGCCCGACGACGACATGAAGAGCGCGCTCGCGGCCAACGCGCCGATCGACGACGCGAGCCTGCGGCAGCTTGCGCAGCAGCGCGCGCAGAGCGTGCAACAGTACCTGGAGGGCAAGATCGACAGCAGCCGCGTGTTTATCGTCGCTCCGAAGATGAATGCCGACGATATCAAGGACAAGGGTGCGACCACGCGGGTCGATTTCGGCTTGAAGTGATGGTGGCGGTCACCGAACCCTGCACGTCCATCGCGGACTAGGTGCGTTCCCGTCGAGTTGGGCACCAGAAAAACAAACGCGCCGGACATTGCGTACCGGCGCGTTTCATACAGAACACGTCTTCAGACGTATCTATCAGGACCGTTCAGTCCTGCGGGATGCTCGCTGGCTCTTACCGAAGCCACGCGAGCGGCTTACATAGCAGTGGTCAGAGTCAGTATTCAAAGGCATTCCCTCCAAGGTGAAGTTGAGCATAGCATTCAGCTTGCGTTATATCAGGAGGACACGTCTCACGGGGCGCCGCAGCCAGGGGACAGCGTGCGGCCGTCATATGTGCGCTGTGCACGAGCGCGGCGCTGACGCCCGGGGGTGAGACGCATCCCACACACGTCTTCTCATGATCGAAGACGCCCTCGGCGGCTACTCCAACTACTTCAACTGTTTGCCGCCTCAAGGAAAATGTAAGGTATTTCCCGCGAAGAAGAAATTGGGCAGGTTGTCGCGCGGCATGTTGTCGTGATGCCGAACTTCGCGTCAGGTTCGAGTCCCTTCCGCATCCTGCTTGGCACGCTGCGAAGAACCAAAAAAAAAAGCCCGACCTGAGGTCGGGCTCCAAAGTCGGCTGCGCCCTCCACAGGACGCAGCCCCTGCAAAACAGCGAGGCTATATTCGTTGCCGCGGGGTTTAAGCAGCCAGCAGCGAGCGCAGCACGAACGGCAGAATCCCGCCGTGCTTGTAGTAATCCACTTCGATCGGCGTGTCGATACGCAGCAGCACCGGAACGCGCTTGTCGCCGTCCTTGCCGTGGATCACGAGCGTGACTTCCTGTTGCGGCTTGAAGTCGTCACCGAGGCCTTCGATGTCGTACGTTTCTTCGCCGGTGATGCCGAGCGACTGTACGCTATCCGAGCCCTTGAACTGCAGCGGCAGAACGCCCATGCCGACGAGGTTCGAACGGTGGATCCGCTCGAAGCTGCGTGCGACCACGGCCTTCACGCCCAGCAGCTGCGTGCCCTTGGCCGCCCAGTCGCGCGACGAACCCGTGCCGTATTCTTCGCCCGCGAAGACGATGGTCGGCGTGCCGGCGTCGATGTACTTCATCGCCGCGTCGTAGATCGACAGCTGTTCGCCGCTCGGCTGATGAATCGTCAGGCCGCCTTCGACGCGCGTGCCGTCCGCCTTCGCCGGGATCATCAGGTTCTTGATACGGACGTTCGCGAACGTGCCGCGCATCATCACGTCGTGGTTGCCGCGACGCGAGCCGTAGCTGTTGAAGTCGGCCTTCTGCACGCCGTTTTCCTTCAGCCAGCGGCCTGCCGGCGAGTCTTCCTTGATCGAGCCTGCCGGGCTGATGTGGTCGGTCGTGACCGAGTCACCGAAGATGCCCAGCGCGCGTGCGCCCTTGACCGGCGCGATGCTGGAAGCCGGCGTCATCGAGAAGTCCTTGCCGAAGAACGGCGGCTCGGCGATGTAGGTCGACTTCGGCCAGTCGTAGACCTGACCTTCTTCGCCCTCGATCTTGCTCCACAGGTCGCCCTTCTTCGTGAGCTGCGAGTAGTTCTTGCGGAACGCGTCGGCATCCATCGCGTACTTCAGCAGCGCGTTGACTTCGTCGCTGGTCGGCCAAATGTCGCCGAGGTAGATGTCCTTGCCGCCCTTGCCCTTGCCGACCGGCTCGGTCATCAGGTCGCGCGTGATGTTGCCGGCGATCGCGTATGCGACGACGAGCGGCGGCGACGCGAGGAAGTTCGCGCGGATATTCGGGTGGATACGCGCTTCGAAGTTACGGTTGCCAGACAGCACCGCTGCCGCGACGATGTCGTTCTTCGTGATTGCCTCGTTCAGTTCCGGCGTCAGGTCGCCCGCGTTGCCGATGCACGTCGTGCAGCCGTATGCGGCCAGCGTGAAGCCGAGCTTGTCGAGGTACTTCAGCAGGTCGGTCTTCGTCAGATACTCGGTGACGATGCGCGATCCCGGCGCCAGCGACGTCTTGATGTGCGGCGCAACCGTCAGGCCAGCCTCGACAGCCTTCTTCGCGAGCAGACCGGCGGCGAGCAGCACGCTCGGGTTCGACGTGTTCGTGCACGACGTGATCGCGGCGATCAGCACGTCGCCGTTCTTCACGTCGACGCCGTTGCTCGTCGTGTATTGCGCGTCGAGATCGGCGGCCTTTTTCGCGAAGCCGTTTTCAGAGACCGGCTTCGAGAACAGGTCGGTGAAGGTCGACTTCACGTGGCCGATCTCGATGCGGTCCTGCGGACGCTTCGGGCCTGCCAGCGACGGCGCGACCGTGGCGAGATCCAGCGTGACGACCTTCGTGTAGTCGATGTCGCCATCGGCCGGAATGCCGAACAGCTCCTGCGCCTTGAAGTAGTTTTCGAACGCCGAGATTTCCGCGTCCGTGCGGCCCGTGCCGTGGAAGAACTCGATGGTCTTTTCGTCGACCGGGAAGAAGCCCATCGTCGCGCCGTATTCCGGCGCCATGTTGCCGATCGTCGCGCGGTCCGGCACCGACAGCGAGCGCGTGCCTTCACCGAAGAACTCGACGAACTTGCCGACGACCTTCTCCTTACGCAGCAGTTCGGTGATCGTCAGCACGAGGTCGGTTGCGGTCACGCCTTCGATCAGCTTGCCCTTCAGGTGCACACCGACGACGTCCGGCGTCAGGAAGTACACCGGCTGGCCGAGCATGCCGGCTTCGGCTTCGATACCGCCCACGCCCCAGCCGACCACGCCGATGCCGTTGATCATCGTGGTGTGGCTATCCGTGCCGACCAGCGAATCCGGGTAGTACACGGTGTCCGCGCCGTCGGCCTTCTTGTGCACGCCGCGTGCGAGGTATTCGAGGTTCACCTGGTGAACGATGCCGACGCCCGGGGGCACGACCTTGAACGTGTCGAACGCCTGCATGCCCCACTTCATGAACTGGTAGCGCTCGTTGTTACGCTGGAATTCCAGCTTCATGTTCAGGTCGAGCGCGTTCTTCTCGCGGAAGTGGTCGATCTGCACCGAGTGGTCGACGACGAGGTCCACCGGCACCAGCGGCTCGATCGACTTCGGATTCTTGCCCACGGCCTTCGCGACGCCGCGCATCGCGGCGATGTCGGCGAGCAGCGGCACGCCGGTGAAGTCCTGCAGCACGACGCGCGACACGACGAACGGAATTTCATCGACGCGCGCCGCGTTCGGCTTCCAGTTCGCGAGTTGCGTGACATGTTCTTCGGCGATTTTCTTGCCGTCGTAGTTGCGCAGCACCGATTCCAGCACGATACGGATCGAGACCGGCAGACGGTCGATTTTGAGGTTCAGAGCCTTGCCGAGTTGCGGCAGGGAGTAGAACTTGCCTTTGCCGGAACCGCTTTCGAATTCCTTGAGCGTTTTGTGGAGGTTGTGGGCCATGGTGTTTTCCTTGGTTTGGATCGCGGAACTACAGTACTCAGCCTAGATGACGTAAAGATCGACGTATTCATTGACCGGCATCGCTTCGAGCCTGGCCTGGTCGAGCGATGCGTCGAGAATCGCCAGTTGTTGCTTGACCGGAAAGCGCCGCGCGAGGTTGGTCTTGAACTTCTCGACCAGCAACGGAATACCGTCCTCGCGGCGGCGCTTATGACCGATCGGGTATTCGACTACGACTTCCCCGAACTTCGACCCGTCGTTGAATTCGATCGTCAGTGCATTGGCGATCGAACGCTTCTCCGGGTCGTGATAATCCTTCGTGAACTGTGGATCTTCCACGCATTCCATTTTCGCGCGCAACGCATCGATACGCGAGTCCTGCGCCACTGAATCTTCGTAATCGGCGGCAGTCAGACGGCCGAAAATCAGCGGCACCGCGATCATGTACTGGATGCAATGATCACGGTCGGCCGGATTGTTCAGCGGGCCTTTTTTATCGATGATGCGAATCGCGGCTTCGTGCGTGCGGATCGTCACGCGGCGAATGTCTTCGACGCGCCGGCCTTGGCGCGCGAGCTGCGCATGCAGCGCGAGCGCGGCTTCCGCGGCGGTTTGCGCGTGGAACTCGGCCGGAAACGAGATCTTGAACAGCACGTTTTCCATCACGTACGAGCCGTACGGACGCTGGAACCGGAACGCGTTGCCGTTGAACAGCACGTCGTAGAAGCCCCACGTTTTTGCGCTGAGCACCGACGGATAGCCCATCTCGCCGGTCTTCGAGATCAGCGCGAGGCGCACGGCGCGCGAGGTGGCGTCGCCAGCGGCCCACGATTTGCGCGAACCGGTGTTCGGCGCATGGCGGTAGGTGCGCAGCGCGTGCCCATCGACGAGCGCCTGCGATACCGCGTTGATCAGCTCGTCGCGCGTGAGGCCGATCAGCTGGCCGACCACCGCGGTCGACGCGAGCTTGACGAGCAGCACATGATCGAGCCCGACCTTGTTGAACGAGTTCTCGAGCGCGATGCAGCCTTGAATTTCGTGCGCCTTGATCATTGCGATCAGGACGTCTTTCATCGTCAGCGGCGCTTTGCCGGCTGCGATGGCGGTACGCGAGAGCCAGTCGGCCGTCGCGAGAATGCCGCCGAGGTTATCGGACGGATGGCCCCATTCGGCCGCGAGCCAGGTGTCGTTGAAATCGAGCCAGCGGATCATCGCGCCGATGTTGAAGGCAGCCTGAACCGGGTCCAGCTGGAACGACGTGCCCGGCACCTTCGCGCCGTTGGGGACGATCGTGCCTGCCACGATCGGTCCCATCAGCTTGGTGCAGGCCGGGTAGGTAAGCGCCTCGAGTCCGCAACCGAGCGTGTCGATCAGGCAATGACGCGCAGTTTCCAGCGCGAGCGCGCTGTCGATCCGGTAATCCAGCACGTAGTCGACGATATCGACCAGGACGGCGTCCGGGGCGGGTCGTACGTTGGAGATCGGGGCGGACATCGGAGGCTTCCGTGGCGGCGAAAATCAGTTGCCGGTCTTGTTGATCGCGTTCGATTGCGTTGCAGCCGGCGCGCCCTGTTCCATCGCGACCGTCTTGCACTCGTCGGCGAGACGCGAGCTGTCCTTGTCCTGGAACAGCATGGCCTTCGTCGGGATCACGACGAGGTCCATACCGGTTGCTGCGTCGTGGAAGCGATCGGCGCCCGTCGTGGTCGCTTCGCGCGGCAGGTTGTAGTTTTTGTTCGCCCAGTGAACCGTGACGATCTGGTCACGCTTCATGTCGCCTTTCATTTCGAAAGCCAGACCGTCCTTGCACGACCACTTTTCCGACCCTTCCGGGATCGGATCGACCTTCGCTTCCTTCACCGGATTTGCCTTGCGTTTGACCAGGCGGCGCGGCTCCGGGCGCTTGGCGACGGCCTTCTTCGTGGTGGTGGTGGTGGCCGTGTCCGCAGCAGCGGCGTCAGTCGCGACGGTCAGCATCGTCGTAGACAGGGCGCCAATCATGGCGGCGATCATCAGCTTTTTCATGGAGAAAACCTTTCTATCAAAATCAGTTAAACAGTGCGCGGACGACCGGTCCGGCGGCCGCGCGGGCTGAACTGCACGCGCTGTGGAGCGCACAGCGACCGCTATTTTCTCCTATTTAGCGGCACGTACTTTAAATTCTCGGGTCCGGTGTAATTTGCGCTCGGCCGGATGATCTTGTTGTCGACGCGCTGTTCGATGATGTGCGCGCTCCAGCCGGCCGTACGCGAGATCACGAACAGCGGCGTGAACATCGCGGTCGGCACGCCCATCATGTGATACGACACCGCGCTGAACCAGTCGAGGTTCGGGAACATCTTCTTCACTTCCCACATCACCGATTCGAGGCGCTCGGCGATCGAGAACAGCTTCATGTTGCCCGCTTCCTTCGACAGCTTCTTCGCGACGTCCTTGATGACCTTGTTACGCGGGTCCGAGATCGTGTAGACCGGATGCCCGAAGCCGATCACCACTTCCTTGTTCTCGACGCGGCGGCGGATGTCGGCTTCGGCTTCGTCGGGCGTCTGGTAGCGCGACTGGATGTCGAACGCGGCTTCGTTGGCGCCGCCGTGCTTCGGGCCGCGCAGCGCGCCGATCGCGCCGGTGATCGCCGAATACATGTCCGAGCCCGTGCCCGCGATCACGCGGCCCGTGAAGGTCGATGCGTTGAACTCGTGCTCCGCGTACAGGTTCAGCGATACGTGCATCGCATCGACCCACGCCTTCGACGGCTCGACGCCATGCAGCAGATGCAGGAAGTGGCCGCCGATCGAATCGTCGTCGGTTTCGACCTCGATGCGCTTGCCGTTGTGCGAGTAGTGATACCAGTACAGCAGCATCGAGCCGAGCGAGGCCATCAGCTTGTCGGCGATGTCGCGCGCGCCGGACAGGTTGTGATCGTCCTTCTCGGGCAGCACCGTGCCGAGCACCGACACGCCGGTGCGCATCACGTCCATCGGATGCGCGGCGGCCGGAATCCATTCGAGCGCGGCCTTCACGTTGGCGGGCAGGCCGCGCATCGACTTCAGCCTGGTCTTGTAGGCGGTCAGTTCGGACTGGGTCGGCAGCTTGCCGTGAACCAGCAGGTAAGCGATCTCTTCGAATTCGCACGCCTCGGCGATGTCGAGAATGTCGTAGCCGCGATAGTGCAGATCGTTGCCGGTCTTGCCGACCGTGCACAGCGCGGTGTTGCCCGCGGTCACGCCCGACAGCGCGACGGATTTTTTCGGTTTGAAGCCGCTTTGCGTTTCGTTGCCGCCTGTTGCGTCAGCGGCTTGCGTCGTCTCGCTCATGTTCCGCCTTCTCCTGTGTGCCGGCTCATCGCTGCTGCCGTTTGAAAAACGCGTCGCTTATACCACTGACTGTCCGTTAGCGCCCACTCGCGCAAAGAGCGGCGCCGCTTCTTGCGGAACAGCGCGGCCGGTGCTCTGCGCGCGGCGCAGCACCGACCAGTAATAGCGGTAGCTCGCGCGGTCGTGCAGCGTATCACCGTGACGTGTCGGGCCCCAATGCGCGGACTGCGCAGCCAGCAGGATTTCGGTGGCGGTCGTGATTTCTTCGTCGCGCGGCGCGAACGCGGCGACGATCGACTCGATCTGCGCCGGATGAATGCTCCACATGCGCGTGTAGCCGAATTCATTGCGGGCGCGCTGCGCGTCGTTCGCGACCACGCTCATGTCGCGCACTTCGGTGCTGACGTTGTGCGACGGCACCTTGCCATACGCATGGCAGGCCGCCGAAATCTCGAGCTTCGCGCGCCGCACGAGCGGATGATCGAATTGGCCCGGCGAGCGCATCGCGGTATCGGGGATCGCGCCGTCGTGCGCGGAGACGAAGTCCATCAGGCCGAAGCTCAGCGCCTCGACGCCCGGCAGCGCGGCCAGTTCGAACACGCGCGTGAGCGCGCCGTGGGTTTCGACCAGCAACTGCACCGGCACCGGCTGCGCGATGCCGAGCTCGCGCCGCGTCGCCTCGATGAACGCGAGCATTTCGGCGGCATCGTGGACGTTGCGGATTTTCGGTAGCGTGATGTAAGCGGGTGCACGCTTTGCGGCGCGCAGAATCAGGCGCACGTCGTCGCGCCAGTGCGCGTGAGCGAAGTCGTGGATGCGCACGCCGACGCGGCCGAAGCGGTCGTGCTCGCTGCCCAGCAGCGATGCGACCAGTTCCGCGTGCTCGGCCTCGCGGCCGACCTGTGCGCCGTCTTCGCAATCGAGCGTGATATCGAACACCGGGCCGAGTTGCTGCTGTAACGCGAGCGACTTCAGCATCAGCTTTTCGCTTCCCGCGTAGTGGTCGCAGGCAGGCAGCACAGCGGGCGGCGCTTCGCCCTCAAACAGCACTTCGGCGGGTGTGAGAACGCGCATCTTCGGCGTGTGGGGCGTGGTGAGGATTGGGAATGTCGGATTCGGGCGCGCTCTGCGCGAGCATAGTCGGGCGACGGCAAAGCACGTTCGAATCAGAGACGAATGGCGACGATCGCAGCGCCATTCGCACGAAAAAAACCGGAACCCGCCGCGCTGACGCTTCGGAGTTCCGGTTCATCGGCATCAGATCAGATGCTTAGCCGAGCAGGTGCTGAACGCCGTCGCGCTCTTCCAGCAGTTCCTGCAGCGTGGCGTCCATCTTTTCGCGCGAGAACGCGTCGATTGCCAGACCTTCGACGCGCTTGTACTCGCCGTTTTCGCAGGTCACGGGCACGCCGTAGATGATGTCTTCGGGGATGCCGTACGAGCCGTCCGACGGGATGCCCATCGTGACCCACTTGCCGTTGGTGCCGAGCACCCAGTCACGCACGTGGTCGATCGCAGCGTTGGCCGCCGATGCCGCCGACGACAGGCCGCGCGCTTCGATGATCGCCGCGCCGCGCTTGCCGACAGTCGGGATGAACGTGTTGCGGTTCCATTCTTCGTCGTTGATCAGCTTGGTCAGGTCTTGACCTTCAGCCGTTGCGACGCGGAAGTCCGGGTACATGGTCGGCGAGTGGTTGCCCCACACTGCGAGCTTTTCGATCGACGCGACCGGCTTGCCCGACTTGGCCGCCAGTTGCGACAGCGCGCGGTTGTGGTCCAGACGCAGCATCGCGGTGAAGTTCTTCTTCGGCAGATCCGGCGCCGACTTCATTGCGATGTACGCGTTCGTGTTGGCCGGGTTGCCGACCACCAGAACCTTCACGTCGCGGCTGGCGACTTCGTTCAGCGCCTTGCCCTGAACCGTGAAGATTTCGGCGTTGGCCGACAGCAGATCCTTACGCTCCATGCCTTTCGAACGCGGACGCGCGCCGACGAGCAGTGCAATGTCGGCGTCCTTGAACGCGACCTTCGGGTCGTCCGTGATCACGACGCCCGACAGCAGCGGGAATGCGCAATCATCCAGTTCCATCACGACGCCTTTGACGGCGGCTTGCGCTTGCGGCAGATCGAGCAGTTGCAGGATCACCGGCTGGTCCTTGCCGAGCAGGTCGCCATTGGCGATGCGGAACAGCAGGGAGTAAGCGATTTGACCTGCGGCGCCGGTGACGGCAACGCGCTTTGCGGGCTTAGCCATTGAGAAATCTCCAGGACGATGCGTTAGACGCTAGGGAAAACGCCATTCTATATGCGCGTTCAGCGAAGCGTTATGAAACACGGCGGAATTCACTGTTCGCGTGCGGGCTCGGAATGTGCCGAGACCGGGCGGCGCGTTGCGGCAAGACCGCCGTGCCGGAAATCCGTACTACCGAGCGGGACGGGATGGTCCAGGGCTGACGCCGGGCCGGGCCGCGATTGCACGGTGCGGGCTCCTGCAAACAGCGCGTTTCGGCGAGTGTCGGGCCAGCGGCTGCAACACGGATACAGCACGCGAATGCAACGGATGGCGGCGAATCGAAACCTGGACTGCGTAGGGGACGGCATGGTGCAGAGTGGCGGCCGGAGCGTCGCGGCACTGCATCAAACAGCTGCCGCAAAATCCCGCAAACCCTTGCTCGACAAGGAGTGTAGGAGTCGAAACCGACAAAGTCAACAGTATCTTATGTCTTATATAAGACACATCTATCGAAGGGAAAACCCTAGACGTGCCCGGGCGCTTTATGATGAAATGCGCGCATGAATTCGAACCCGGCGAATCCTGTGAACCCGAATGGCCAGGGGGCCGCGGGCGAAGGTGTATCCGCTGTTTCCGCTGCTGCGTCGCCTACATTCAGCCCTTTGTATCAGCAGATCAAGGGTTTGATTACGCAGAGCCTCGAAAGCGGCGAATGGAAGCCGGGCGAGATCATTCCTAGTGAAGTCGAACTGGCCGCGCGTTTCAAGGTGAGTCAGGGTACGGTGCGCAAGGCGATCGACGAACTCGCCGCCGACAACCTGCTGGTGCGCCGTCAGGGCAAGGGCACCTTCGTTGCGACGCACAACGAAGAACGCGCGCAGTTCCGTTTCCTGAGATTGCTCGCCGACGACGGCGCCGAGCATCCGCACGTCAGTCGTCTGCTCGAATGCCGGCGGCTGCGCGCATCGGCGGAAATCGCGCGGCAACTCGATCTGAAGCCGGCCGATCCGGTCGTGTTGATCAAGCGTTTGCTGCAGTTCGACGGCGAAGTCACCGTGCTCGACGAGATCTGGCTACCAGGCGCCGTGTTCCGCGGGCTCACGCTCGAGCGGCTTTCGGAATACAAAGGTCCCCTCTACGCGATGTTCGAGACCGAATTCGGCACACGCATGATTCGCGCCACGGAAAAAATCCGCGCGGTCGCGGCGGAGCCTTCCGTGGCGGACCTGCTGCAGGTGCCGGCGGGTTTTCCTTTGCTCTCGGTCGAGCGCGTGTCCTATACCTATGGGGATCGGCCGGTTGAAGTCCGGCGAGGTTGGTATGTCACAACCGGGTATTACTATCAGAACGATCTGAGCTGAATCGGGCTGAAACGAGGCGCGGCGTCCCACACGCGTGCCGATCGGAAGGCGCTTTCATTGCGCGCGCAGCAAAGGACCTAGGGTGGTTTTCGCTGCAGCGCGTTATAAAAAGGCGCTAAAATTGCGGATTAGTGTGACTACATAGTAGGGGTCTAGCATGGCAGAAGCGGTAAAGAAACCGAGGCCGGAATTCCGGAACATCGGTATTGGGCAAATATTGACGGCATACCGTCTCCCGCTGGCGGGGCGCGTGTCGATTCTGCATCGCGTGAGCGGTGCCTTGTTGTTTCTTTTCCTTCCGTTCCTGCTGTTCCTCTTCGATCAGAGCCTGACTTCCGAACTGAGCTTCGAAGTCTTCAAGGGCTTCCTCTCCAACATCCTCGTCAAGCTGATCACGCTGGTTCTCGCGTGGGCTTTCCTGTTCCATTTCTGCGCCGGCATCCGTCACCTCCTGATGGATACGAATCACGATGCCGTGTCGAAGGAAAAGGGCAAGTCGACTTCTATCGTCGTGTTTGTCGTGTCGTCGCTGCTCACCATCGCATTCGCGGCAAAACTGTTCGGAGCATTCTAAAAAATGGCAGCCAATAACCGAATCGGTTCGAAGCGTCTCGTCGTCGGCGCGCATTACGGCCTGCGCGACTGGCTCGCGCAACGTGTCACCGCCGTCGTGATGGCGGTGTACACGGTGATTCTGCTCGCGTGGTTCTTCCTCGCGCGCGACTTTTCGTACGACGGCTGGGCGTCGATCTTCGCGACGCAGTGGATGAAGCTCGCCACGTTCGTCACGCTTCTCTCGCTGTTCTACCACGCGTGGGTGGGTGTGCGCGACATCTGGATGGATTACGTGAAGCCCGTTGGCACGCGTCTCGTCCTGCAGGCGCTGACGATCCTCTGGCTGCTCGCATGTGCGGGCTACGCTGCGCAGATTCTCTGGAGAGTATAAAAGCATGGTTGCAATCAAGAATTCTCTGCCGCGTCGCAAGTTTGACGTGGTTATCGTCGGCGCGGGCGGCTCGGGGATGCGCGCGTCGCTGCAACTGGCACGCGCCGGTCTATCGGTCTGCGTGCTGTCCAAAGTGTTTCCGACGCGTTCGCACACGGTCGCTGCCCAGGGCGGCATCGGCGCTTCGCTCGGCAACATGAGCGAAGACAACTGGCACTACCACTTCTACGACACGATCAAGGGCTCCGACTGGCTCGGCGACCAGGACGCGATCGAGTTCATGTGCCGTGAAGCACCGAACGCCGTCTACGAACTCGAACACTTCGGCATGCCGTTCGACCGTAACGCCGACGGCACGATCTATCAGCGCCCGTTCGGCGGCCACACCGCGAACTACGGCGAAAAGCCGGTGCAACGCGCCTGCGCGGCGGCTGACCGTACCGGTCACGCGCTGCTGCACACGCTGTATCAGCAGAACGTTGCTGCCAAGACGCAATTCTTCGTCGAGTGGATGGCGCTGGACCTGATCCGCGACGCCGACGGCGACGTGCTCGGCGTGACCGCGCTGGAAATGGAAACCGGCGACGTCTACATCCTCGAAGGCAAGACCACGCTGTTCGCCACGGGCGGCGCAGGCCGGATCTTCGCGGCATCGACCAACGCGTTCATCAACACCGGTGACGGCCTCGGCATGGCGGCCCGTTCGGGCATCGCGCTGCAGGACATGGAATTCTGGCAATTCCACCCGACCGGCGTGGCCGGCGCGGGCGTGCTGATTACCGAAGGTGTGCGCGGCGAAGGCGGTATTCTGCGTAACTCGAACGGCGAGCGTTTCATGGAACGCTACGCACCGACGCTGAAGGATCTGGCGCCGCGCGACTTCGTTTCGCGTTCGATGGACCAGGAAATCAAGGAAGGCCGCGGCGTGGGTCCGAACAAGGATCACGTGCTGCTCGACCTGTCGCACATCGGCGCCGAGACCATCATGAAGCGTCTGCCGTCGATCCGCGAAATCGCGCTGAAGTTCGCGAACGTCGACTGCATCAAGGAGCCGATCCCGGTCGTGCCGACCATCCACTACCAGATGGGCGGTATCCCGACGAACATCAACGGTCAGGTCGTCGGTACGCCGAAGGGCCACGAAGAAGTCGTCAACGGCTTCTACGCAGTGGGCGAATGCTCGTGCGTGTCGGTGCACGGTGCGAACCGTCTCGGCACGAACTCGCTGCTCGACCTCGTGGTGTTCGGCCGTGCTGCCGGCAACCACATCGTCAAGCACGTGAAGGAACTGAAGGAACACAAGCCGCTGCCGGCAGATGCAGCCGACTTCGCGCTGTCGCGTCTGGCGAAGCTCGATAGCTCGTCGTCGGGCGAGTACGCACAGTCGGTCGCGAACGACATCCGCGGCACGATGCAGAAGCACGCTGGCGTGTTCCGTACCTCGGCGCTGCTGGCCGAAGGTGTCGAAGCCATCCGCGAAGTGGCGGCACGCGTCGACAACATCCATCTGAAGGACAAGTCGAAGGTCTTCAACACGGCCCGCGTCGAAGCGCTGGAAGTGGCGAATCTGATCGAAGTGGCACGCGCCACGATGGTCTCCGCCGAAGCGCGCAAGGAAAGCCGTGGCGCGCACGCGCAAAACGACTTCGAACATCGCGACGACGAAAACTGGCTGCGCCATACGTTGTGGTTCAGCGAAGGCGATCGCCTCGACTACAAGCCGGTTCACATGCAACCGCTGACCGTCGAATCGGTTCCGCCGAAAGCGCGTACCTTCTAAGGCACAAGTCAAAGGAATTCAGAGAAATGGCCAAGCGTACATTTGAAATTTACCGCTACGATCCGGACAAGGACGCCGCTCCGCGCATGCAAACGTACGAGATCGAAATCGACTCGCACGAACGCATGCTGCTCGACGCGCTCGTCAAGCTGAAGGCGCTCGACGAAACCCTGTCGTTCCGTCGTTCGTGCCGCGAAGGCGTGTGCGGTTCGGACGCAATGAACATCAACGGCAAGAACGGCCTCGCGTGCCTGACGAACCTGAACGACCTGCCGCAGAAGATCGTGCTGCGTCCGCTGCCGGGCCTGCCCGTCGTGCGTGACCTGATCTGCGACTTCACGCAGTTCTTCAACCAGTATCACTCGATCAAGCCGTACCTGATCAACGATACGCCGCCGCCGGAAAAGGAACGTCTGCAGTCGCCGGAAGAACGCGACGAGCTCGACGGCCTGTACGAATGTATCCTGTGCGCGAGCTGTTCGACGTCGTGCCCGAGCTTCTGGTGGAATCCGGACAAGTTCGTCGGCCCGGCCGGTCTGCTGCAAGCCTACCGCTTCATCGCGGATAGCCGCGACCAGGCAACCGGCGAGCGCCTCGACAACCTGGAAGACCCGTATCGTCTGTTCCGTTGCCACACGATCATGAACTGCGTCGACGTTTGCCCGAAGGGCCTGAACCCGACGAAGGCAATCGGCAAGATCAAGGAATTGATGGTTCGCCGCGCTGTCTAGTATCAATGAGCCCCGCGCTCCCTGGCGCGTGCTGTCCCCGAGAGGGCAGTCAGTGCGCTTGGGCGCGGCGCGGGGTGTACCGACATGACCGATACATCGCATCAGTCCGACCCTCTCCGCCGCGCGCGTCTTCGCTGGCGCGCACGGCGGGGCCTGCTGGAAAACGACCTGATTTTCGAGCGTTTTTTCAGCCGATATGAGCATGACCTCAGCGATGCCGACGTTGGCGCACTCACGCGCCTGCTCGAGCTGAGCGATAACGACCTGATGGACTTGCTGCTCGCACGCAAGGAACCAGAAGGCGATCTAGCCGACCCGGACGTGGTCCGGGTTCTGGAGTTGCTGCGCAATGCTTGAGCGCCGCCAGTCCGTTGTTCCAGGCGTGCAATTATCGAAACCCTGTATCCATACTTCGATTGAGGATGTGCTATGACCCCGTCAGATGTTAAAGCCACGCTATCGTTCAGCGACAATTCGCCGAGCGTTGAAATGCCGATTTACAAGGGCACGATTGGCCCCGATGTAATCGACATTCGCAAACTGTACGGCCAGACCGGCAAATTCACGTACGACCCGGGCTTCATGTCGACGGCGGCGTGCAATTCGGCGATCACCTACATCGACGGCGACAAGGGCGAACTGCTCTACCGCGGCTACGCGATCGACAACCTCGCGCAGAACGCCGACTTCCTGGAAACCTGCTACCTGCTGCTGAACGGCGAGCTGCCGAACGAAAAGCAGAAGGCCGAATTCGTCGGCACCGTCACCAAGCACACGATGGTGCACGAGCAGATGCAGTTCTTCTTCCGCGGCTTCCGTCGGGACGCGCACCCGATGGCGATTCTGGTTGCCGCGGTCGGCGCGCTGTCGGCGTTCTATCACGACTCGCTCGACATCAATAACCCGCGTCACCGCGAAGTGTCGGCGATCCGCATGATTGCGAAGCTGCCCACGCTGGTCGCGATGGCGTACAAGTACAGCATCGGCCAGCCGTTCGTGTATCCGAAGAACGACCTGTCGTACAGCGCAAACTTCATGCGCATGATGTTCTCGAACCCGTGCGAAGAGTACGTGGTCAACGACGTGCTGGTGCGCGCGCTCGACCGTATCCTGATCCTGCACGCGGACCATGAGCAGAACGCGTCGACGTCGACCGTGCGTCTCGCCGGTTCGTCGGGTGCGAATCCGTTCGCATGTATCGCGGCCGGTATCGCGTGTCTGTGGGGCCCGGCGCACGGCGGCGCGAACGAAGCCGCGCTGAACATGCTGGAAGAAATCGGCTCGGTCGACAACATTCCCGAGTTCATCAAGCAGGTGAAGGACAAGAACTCGGGCGTGAAGCTGATGGGCTTCGGCCACCGTGTGTATAAGAACTATGATCCGCGCGCGAAGCTGATGCGCGAAACCTGCCACGAAGTGCTCGAAGAGCTGGGCCTGCACGACGACCCGCTGTTCAAGCTCGCGATGGAACTCGAAAAGATCGCGCTCGAAGACGAATACTTCGTGTCGCGCAAGCTGTACCCGAACGTCGACTTCTACTCGGGTATCGTGCAGCGCGCGCTGGGCATTCCGACGTCGATGTTCACGTGCATCTTCGCGATGGCACGCACGGTCGGCTGGATCGCGCAGTGGAACGAAATGATCGCTGATCCTGAGCAGAAGATTGGTCGTCCGCGTCAGCTGTTCGTCGGCGAGACGCTGCGTCAAGCGAAGCCGATCGCACAGCGCTAAGCGCTGATCAACCGCGATACGCGCGCCTGGCCACGGCATTCGTGTCGCGCACAGGCGCGAAATGGGAGTAAATAAAACGCCTCAACGGATCTGCCGTTGGGGCGTTTCTGTTTCTGCGGCGCCGCGGGCCGCGCATGCGGCGCATTGGCGCCGCCGCTCGCCGATGCTTGCCGGGTAACACCGATACAGGTATTGGCACTACCAGCCAACTCCATGTTTTTTATCGGTTTTTTCGCTGTTTAAGCAGCCCATCGCGGGGCGTCGCGTGGCATAATCGACCGACACAGTCAGCCCGCAGTCATTACTACCCCGCATACCATGGCACAGACTCTCTACGACAAATTGTGGAACACGCACGTGGTCCACACGGAAGACGACGGCACCGCGATTCTCTACATCGACCGTCACCTGCTGCATGAAGTGACCAGCCCGCAGGCGTTCGAAGGCCTGAAAATGGCTCATCGTCCGGTGTGGCGCATCAGCGCGAACCTGGCCGTGTCCGACCACAACGTGCCGACTACGGACCGCAGCCACGGCATCGCCGATCCGGTCTCGAAGCTGCAGGTCGACACGCTCGACACGAACTGCGACGCCTTCGGCATCACGCAGTTCAAGATGAACGATCAGCGTCAGGGCATCGTCCACATCATCGGGCCGGAACAGGGCGCTACGCTGCCGGGTATGACGATCGTCTGCGGCGACTCGCACACGTCCACGCACGGCGCGTTCGGCGCGCTCGCGCACGGCATCGGCACCTCGGAAGTCGAGCACGTGCTGGCCACCCAAACGCTGCTGCAGAAGAAGAGCAAGAACATGCTCGTGAAGGTCGAGGGCCAACTGCCGCGCGGCTGTACCGCGAAGGACATCGTGCTCGCGATCATCGGCAAGATCGGCACCGCGGGTGGCACCGGCTACGCGATGGAATTCGGCGGCTCGACGATCCGTTCGCTGACCATGGAAGGCCGCATGACGGTCTGCAACATGGCGATCGAAGCGGGCGCGCGCGCCGGCATGGTCGCCGTCGACGACACCACGGTCGAATACCTGAAAGGCCGTCCGTTCTCGCCGCAGGGCGCCGAGTGGGATCACGCGGTCGAGTACTGGAAGCAGTTCAAGTCGGACGAGGGCGCGCATTTCGATCACGTGGTCGAGTTGAACGCCGCGGAGATCGTGCCGCAGGTCACGTGGGGCACGTCGCCGGAAATGGTCACGCCGGTCGACGGCCGCGTGCCGGATCCTGAGCGCGAGAAAGACCCGGTCAAGCGCGACGCGATGGAGCGCGCGCTCAAGTACATGGCGCTCGAGCCGAACGCGCCGATCGAGTCGATCAAGCCGGATAAAATCTTCATCGGGTCGTGCACCAACGCGCGCATCGAAGACATTCGCGCCGCGGCTTACGTCGTGAAGAAGCTCGGCCGCCGCGTCGCGCCGAACATCCGTCTGGCGATGGTCGTGCCGGGTTCGGGTCTGGTGAAGGCGCAGGCGGAGCGTGAAGGCCTCGACAAGGTCTTTACCGACGCCGGGTTCGAATGGCGTGAGCCGGGCTGCTCGATGTGTCTGGCAATGAACGCCGACCGGCTCGAGCCGGGCGAGCGTTGCGCGTCCACGTCGAACCGGAACTTCGAAGGTCGTCAGGGCGCTGGTGGCCGCACGCACCTGGTGAGCCCCGCAATGGCCGCGGCTGCAGCCATCGAAGGGCATTTCGTCGACATTCGCAAGCTTGGATGAATCGCATGATGAAGAACATGAATCGCATCACTCTATTGCGCCGCTTCGCACTCGGCACGCTCGCCGGGCTTCTGCTCGGCCTGGCCGGATGCAACACGGTGCACGGATTCGGCCAGGACATGTCGCACCTCGGCAATTCGATCAGCAATCACGCTGAGAAATAAGCGGTTTTTGATTTTTGCCGGCGATGCGGCGCGGCGGGTTCCAACCGTTGGTCGCATCGCCCGTTCCTGAACAGGCGCAAGCGTCATGGATAAATTCATCGTACACACCGGCGTCGTGGCGCCGCTCGATCGCGAGAACGTCGACACGGACGCGATCATTCCGAAGCAGTTCCTGAAGTCGATCAAGCGCACGGGCTTCGGTCCGAACGCGTTCGACGAATGGCGCTACCTCGACCACGGCGAACCGGGTCAGGACAACTCGAAGCGTCCGCTGAACCCGGACTTCGTGCTGAACCAGCCGCGTTACCAGGGCGCCTCGGTGCTGCTCACGCGCAAGAATTTCGGCTGCGGAAGCTCGCGCGAACACGCGCCCTGGGCGTTGCAGCAGTACGGCTTTCGCGCGCTGATCGCGCCGAGCTTCGCTGACATCTTCTACAACAATTGTTTCAAGAACGGCGTGCTGCCGATCGTGCTGACCGAACAGCAGGTTGATCATCTGTTCAACGAGACGTATGCGTTCAACGGCTTCGAGCTGACGATCGACCTCGAAGCGCAAGTCGTGCGTACGGCCGACGGCGGCACCGAATATCCGTTCGAAGTCGCGGCGTTCCGCAAGTACTGCCTGCTGAACGGTTTCGACGACATCGGCCTCACGCTGCGTCACGCGGACAAGATCCGCCAGTTCGAAGCGGAGCGTCTCGCGAAGCAACCGTGGCTGAACAATCGCCTCGTCCGTTAAGCGAACCCGTGAGAGCGTAGGCGCGGCTAGTCCGCGCCCGCGTCGGTTTGCGCGAGAAACACCTGAAAAAATCATCAAGGAATTCGCATGAAGATCGCAGTATTGCCGGGCGACGGCATCGGTCCCGAAATCGTCGAGGAGGCAGTCAAGGTCCTGAACGTGCTCGGCGAGACGTTCGAACTCGAAGAAGCGCCGGTCGGCGGCGCGGGCTACGAAGCGAAGGGCCATCCGCTGCCCGATTCGACGCTCGCACTGGCGAAGGAAGCCGACGCGATCCTGTTCGGCGCGGTCGGCGACTGGAAATACGACAAGCTCGAACGCGCGCTGCGCCCCGAGCAGGCGATCCTCGGTCTGCGCAAGCACCTGGAACTGTTCGCGAACTTCCGTCCGGCGATCTGCTACCCGCAACTGACGGGTGCTTCGTCGCTGAAGGAAGAGATCGTTTCTGGTCTCGACATCCTGATCGTGCGCGAACTGAACGGCGACATCTACTTCGGCGCGCCGCGCGGCGTGCGTACGTCGCCGGACGGCCTGTTCGCCGGCGCGAAGGAAGGCTTCGACACGATGCGCTATTCGGAACCGGAAGTGCGCCGCATCGCGCACGTCGCGTTCCAGGCGGCGCAAAAGCGCGGCAAGAAGCTGACCTCGGTCGACAAAGCCAACGTGCTCGAAACGTCGCAGTTCTGGAAGGACGTGATGATCGACGTGTCGAAGGAATACGCGGACGTCGAGCTGTCGCACATGTACGTCGACAATGCCGCGATGCAGCTCGTGAAGGCGCCGAAGTCGTTCGACGTGATCGTGACCGGCAACATGTTCGGCGACATCCTGTCCGACGAGGCGGCGATGCTGACCGGCTCGATCGGCATGCTGCCGTCGGCGTCCCTCGACAAGAACAACAAGGGCTTGTACGAGCCGTCGCACGGTTCCGCACCGGACATCGCCGGCAAGGGCATTGCGAATCCGCTCGCTACGATCCTGTCCGCCG
Organism: Paraburkholderia sp. EG304; assembly: GCF_046543485.1. NCBI lineage: Bacteria > Pseudomonadati > Pseudomonadota > Betaproteobacteria > Burkholderiales > Burkholderiaceae > Paraburkholderia > Paraburkholderia sp. EG304. Next base: position 203,855 of record NZ_JBKGUA010000005.1, read on the forward strand.
CGATGATGTTGCGCTATTCGCTGAACAAGGCCGAGCAGGCCGATCGCATCGAAACCGCGGTGAAGAAAGTGCTCGAACAAGGCTATCGCACTGGCGACATTCTCACGCCGGGTTGCAAGCAGGTCGGCACCGCCGCGATGGGCGATGCCGTCGTGGCCGCGCTGTAAAACGCGCGCAATAGTCAGGTCACCAATACTGACCATTAAAGCGCGAATCGGCCTTAAAACAGGCCGATTCGCGCGTCATTCGGCGAAGAACGCCGCCAGTTTTCTGTTTTCGTGTATATTGTTGCGATGGCTCAGATCTCCCAAATCTCCTCGATTTCAAAATTGCACGGCGCAACGGCCCGTGCAATCGAGTTCGCCATTACCATCAAAACCATTACCCCGAAAACGATCACGAAGCGCTGATCGTCCGTCGTGCCCGCCCATCTTCCCCGCGCGGTCACTGCGGGCAAAGATGCGGGGAAGTTTCCATTCGAAGGGTATGAAGTCATGAACGTAGGTCTCGTAGGTTGGCGCGGCATGGTCGGCAGCGTCCTGATGCAACGCATGCAGCAGGAAGGCGATTTCGACTTGATCGAACCGGTGTTTTTCAGCACCAGCAACGCGGGCGGCAACGCGCCGTCGTTCGCCAAAAACGAGACCAAGCTCAAAGATGCGACAAGCATCGAAGACCTGAAGAAGTGCGACGCGATCATCTCCTGCCAGGGTGGTGATTACACGAACGAAGTGTTCCCGAAGCTGCGCGCGGCGGGCTGGAACGGCTACTGGATCGACGCGGCTTCGTCGCTGCGCATGAAGGACGATGCGGTCATCATTCTCGATCCGGTCAATCTCGACGTGATCAAGAACGCGCTCGTCAAAGGTCAGAAGAACTTCATCGGCGGCAACTGCACGGTCAGCCTGATGCTGATGGCGCTGGGCGGCTTGTTCCGCGAAAACCTCGTCGACTGGATGACGGCCATGACTTACCAGGCCGCCTCGGGCGCGGGCGCGCAGAACATGCGCGAACTGCTGTCGCAAATGGGCACGCTGAACGGCGCGGTGAAGAACGAACTGGCTGACCCGGCTTCGGCGATTCTCGACATCGACCGCCGCGTGCTCGAAGCGATGAACAGCGACAGCATGCCGACCGACCATTTCGGCGTGCCGCTCGCGGGCTCGCTGATTCCGTGGATCGACAAGGATCTCGGTAACGGCATGTCGAAGGAAGAGTGGAAGGGCGGCGCGGAAACCAACAAGATTCTCGGCAAGCCGGCCATGGGCACGCCGGGCTCGATTCCGGTCGACGGTCTGTGCGTGCGGATCGGCGCAATGCGTTGCCACTCGCAAGCGCTGACGATCAAGCTGAACAAGGACGTGCCGCTCGACGAAGTGAACGGCATCCTCGCGTCGGCCAACGACTGGGTCAAGGTCGTGCCGAACGAGCGCGAAGCGTCGATGCGCGATCTGTCCCCGGCGGTCGTCACCGGTACGCTGACGGTGCCGGTCGGCCGCGTGCGCAAGCTCGCGATGGGTGGCGAATATCTGTCGGCCTTCACCGTCGGCGATCAGCTGCTGTGGGGCGCGGCTGAACCGTTGCGTCGTATGCTTCGCATTGTGCTCGACAAGTAAAGTAAACTACGCGCTCACGACGCGTAGACAACTCAAGAAGCGTCGCGCTTGCGCGGCGCTTTTTTCATTCTGTGCTCCGATCATCTTGTTTCTTTCCACTCGCAAAAAAGGCTGCGCGCTGACGCGCCAGGAGTCCCGATGAACTTTCGACGCTCCGCTCTTCGGGCCATGTTTATTCGTCACGAGAAGGTGCGATTCAGCGGCCGTCCGACGGCGATCGCCGCTGCTGCCGCTTTCGCCATTGCGTTGCTCGGCGGTGCCGGGGGCAATGCGCTTGCCGCGCCGGCTCGTGCCACGAGCGCGCCGGATACCGCTTCCGCTGGCAGTTCCACTACCGCTGTCGTTGCCGTCGCCGCGGGCGCGCAGTACACGGTACATGCGGGGCAGTCGCTCAACGATGTCGCGATCGCTATTACGCAGTCGCATGACCGCGCGGTTCTCGCGCGCGCGACGCGCGCATTGTTCGACACGAATCCGGCTGCGTTCATGAATCACGATCCGAGCCGCATGCGTGTGGGCGCGGTGTTGATCGTGCCGGCGCTCGATGCGTCGGGGGCATTGGCGGCTTCGTCGACGGGGGCTGCGGGGGGGGCGTCGGAGTCGACGGCGGCTGCGCCCGCTTCCGCGTCGACGGCGGCGCCGGCCGAGGCTGCGGCCAGCATGGCGAGTGCGGCCCGCGCCGCAGTTCAAGCGACGACGCCAGCCGCATCCGAGGTCTCTGGCGCGGCCAGCGCGGCGGTATCGACTGGCGCGGCGGCGGGCGGCTTGGCTTCGTCCGCGCCAGTGGCCGGTTCGGCGCCTGCGGCGGCGAGTGGCACGCAGGAATGGACCGGATCGATTCAACCGGCGGCGAGCGCGCCTGCTGGACAAGCGCCGTCGGCGGCAACCGCGGCGGCACCCGCGGCGGCACCTGCGGCCGCAGCCGCGCAGGCGGCTTCGCAGCCCCGTCAGAAAGTGTCGAGTCTGCAGCAACTGCTGGCGCTGAAAAACCGTGTGCTAATGGAATTGCAGAAGCACGGTATCGGCGGGGCGCCCGTCGCTTCGAGCCCGAAGCCGACGAGCGCTGCGCAGCCGGCAGCGGCAGGTTCGGCGGCGACAGTACCCGTGGCGCCGCAGCACGCGAATGCGGCGACGTCGCCGTCGAATGAGGGCGGCCTGTCTCAGCGCAATTTGAGCATCGCGGCGGCGGTGGGCGCGGCATTGGTCGTTCTGCTCGCTGCTCTGCGCATGGGGCGCCGCAAGCGCGAAAAGGAGGCTGCGGCGCGGGCTGCCGAGGCGACTGATGCCGCGGTGGCGGGATCGGCGCGTGACGGCGATTCGCGCGATGGCAGCGCGGTGGCAGGGCAGACAGCGGTCGCGGAAGCATCGGACGCGCAAGATCAGGAGCTTGCACGGCAAGCTGCTGCGGCGGCAGCGGCGGAGCATGCAGCTGCGGAGCGTGAGGCAGCCGAGCGGGCAGCGGAAGAAAGCGCGGCGGCAGAAGGTGCAGCAGCCGAGCAAGCCGCCGCCGAAAGAGCCGCAGCCGAACAGGTCGAACGGGAGCGAGCAGCAGCAGAGCGAGCAGCAGCCGAGGAACATGCCGAGGCGGAACGCGTGGCAGCGGAACGCGCAGCAGCCGAACAGGCAGCAGCCGAACAAGCAGCAGCCGAACAAGCAGCAGCACGCGTCGCCGCCGAACATGCAGAAGCGGAACGCACAGCGGCAGAACGCATCGCATCCGAGCGCGCCGCAGAGGAACAGGCGGCACAGCAAGCAGGCACGCTATCCAGCGGAAGCGAGCCGTCAACCGAACCACCATCGGACGCACCCGCCCCCGACGAGACGCTGCGCTCCGCGGGCACAGCCGCCAATCTGGCCGCCGCGGCAGAACTCGGCGCCGACGCGTTGCCGCTAGGACCGCTCGAACCGACCATCGGCGCGACGCAGGACGAGAACGCGCATCACGTGCAATGGGACGAGGAATCCACAGAAAGCCCGACCGCACCGCACACCGCGACGGCCGAACCGCAGTCCCCTTTGAACGTTCCGCCCCCAGTGATCGATTTCACGCAACACCAGACTGAACCGCGCGCCACCACGTCGCTCGGTCAGCCGTTCAGCGACATCCCCGTGCCGGTGCAACCCGCGGCGTCCGCGCCGACCGACTTCCCGCGCGACGCCGTCGACGCATTCGGCAGCCTGAACATGCCGCTGCCGCCCCGCATCGAAGTGCCCACCGTCGGCGAAGCAGCGCCTTCCACGTCGCTGTCGACGCAACCGGTTGCATCGCCCGACACGACCGCGCAGCAGGCCTTCGGCGTCCACGGCGCTGACGACGACACGCCGCACGTCGCCGACCAGATCGCCGCCGGCACGGCGGGTCACGGCGCCGTTGCGGGTCTCGGCGCGGCTGGCTTCGGCGCGCTGAAGCTCGACTTCGACCTCGAACTGCCGCCGAGTCCGGCCCAGCCGTTGCCGGCCTTCACGCCGGCCGATCTCGCCCGCATCGCGCGCAACAAGCTGGAGTTGGCCTCCGAGTACATCGAGCTCGGCGATTTGGGGGGCGCCCGCGCGCTGATCAACGAAGTGATCGAAGCGAACGATCCGGCCACGCGCACCGAAGCTCGCGCGTTGCTTTCGACACTCGCACCGCTGTCGTGAAGCGCATCGCATTAGGCGTGCAGTACGACGGCGCGGCGTTCGCTGGATGGCAATCGCAGCCGCATGGCAACACGGTTCAGGACGAGCTCGAACGGGCGCTGCGCGAATTCACGCGCACGCCCGTGCACACGGTGGTCGCCGGCCGCACCGACCGCGGCGTGCATGGCTTGGGCCAGGTCGTACATTTCGACACCGAACTCGATCGCGTCGACATCTCCTGGGTGCGCGGCCCGAACGCGTTTCTGCCGAAGACCATCGGCGTGCAATGGGCCAAGCCGATGCCCGACGATTTTCACGCGCGATTTTCGGCATTCGAGCGGACCTATTACTACGTGCTGTACGTCAGTCCGGTTCGCTCGCCAATGCTCACGACGCGCGCCGGCTGGGTGCACACGCCACTCGACGTCGACGCGATGCGCTCGGCCGCCGAGCACCTGATCGGCGAGCACGACTTTTCGGCGTTTCGTTCGTCGCAATGTCAGTCGAAGACGCCGTTCAAGCATCTGTACCAGATCGACGTCAAACGACAAGGTAACTTCGTGCATCTCCGCTTTCGCGCGAACGCGTTCCTGCATCACATGGTGCGCAACGTCATGGGCTGTCTGATCGAAATCGGCAGCGGCCGCCGCCCGGCCGCGTGGATGGCCGACGTGCTCGCGAGCCGAAGCCGCGACTGCGCGGCGCCGACCTTCATGCCCGACGGCCTGTATCTCGCGCAAGTGGGCTATCCTGAGCAATTCGGCGTGCCCGACCCGGCGACGGGCAGCGTGCCGTGGAGCAGCGTATGGACCGAGCAACCCGAAACATGAAAGCAGCCGAGACCCACGCCAACCAGGCCGACGCCACCGCCTTGCAAAGCGTGCCGCATCGCACGCGCATCAAGCTGTGCGGACTGTCCAAGCCCGCCGACATCGCACACGCGATCGACCTCGGTGCCGACGCGATCGGCCTCGTGTTCTATCCGCCGAGCGCGCGCTCGGTGAGCGTCGCCCAAGCGGTCGAACTCGTGCACGATGTGCCGCCGTTCGTGTCGGTCGTCGGCCTGTTCGTCAACGCAACGCCGGACTGGGTCCAAGAGGTCGCGAGCAATGTGAACCTGACAATGTTGCAGTTCCACGGTGACGAGACGCCGGATCAGTGCGAGACGCTCGCCGGCGTTGCGGGTTTGCCTTGGTTGCGTGCGCTGCGGGTCGCGGCGGATACTCGATCGGCCGATTTGGTAAAATCGGCGTTCAACTATTCAGCAGCCAGTGGTCTTCTGTTCGACACTCATGTCGAAGGCTACGGCGGCGGCGGGAAGGTTTTCGATTGGTCACTTATTCCAGCAGAGCTCGCGCATCGGGCCGTTTTGAGTGGTGGGTTGAACACGCAAAACGTCAGTGATGCGATCCATCGCGTGCGCCCGTACGCGGTCGATGTCTCGAGCGGCATCGAAGTGCCGGGCGCCCGGGGCGTGAAAGATCACGCCCGGATGGCGGCGTTCGTGCGCGCGGTGCGCGCCGCGGACGCTGAATGATTCAGGCTCGCGGGCGCTTTCCGATGAAAGCCGCGAGCCATTCTGAGAAGAGTGATCACCATGTACAACTTGCCTGACGAAAGAGGCCACTTCGGCCAGTTTGGCGGCGTGTTCGTAGCCGAAACGCTGTTTTCTGCACTCGACGAGCTGCGCGAAGCGTACCAGAAATATCAGAAAGACCCGGAATTCGTCGCCGGATACGAGCGCGAACTGAAGTACTTCGTGGGTCGCCCGTCGCCGATTTATCACGCACAGCGCTGGAGCGAATTGCTCGGCGGCGCGCAGGTTTATCTGAAGCGTGAAGACCTGAATCACACCGGCGCACACAAAATCAACAACGTAATCGGCCAGGCGCTGCTCGCCAAGCGCATGGGCAAACCGCGCGTCATCGCGGAAACCGGTGCCGGTCAGCACGGCGTGGCCACGGCGACGATCTGCGCGCGCTTCGGTATGGAGTGCGTGGTCTACATGGGCGCCGAGGACGTACGCCGTCAGGCCGCCAACGTGTACCGCATGAAGTTGCTCGGCGCGACCGTCGTGCCGGTCGAATCGGGTTCGCGCACGCTGAAGGACGCGCTGAATGAAGCGATGCGCGACTGGGTCACCAACGTCGAAAACACGTTCTACATCATCGGCACGGTCGCGGGTCCGCATCCGTATCCGATGATGGTGCGCGATTTCCAGCGTGTGATCGGCGACGAATGCCGCGTGCAAATGCCCGAACTCGCCGGTCGCCAGCCGGATGCGGTCATTGCGTGTGTCGGCGGCGGTTCGAATGCAATGGGTATCTTTTACCCATATATCGACGACAAATCAGTGCAGTTGATCGGAGTCGAAGCGGCCGGCGACGGCATCGAAACGGGTCGCCACGCGGCTTCGCTGATCGGCGGCAGCCCCGGGGTGTTGCACGGCAACCGTACCTATCTGCTGCAGGATGAAGACGGCCAGATCATCGAGACGCATTCGGTATCGGCAGGCCTCGACTATCCGGGCGTCGGTCCCGAGCACGCGTGGCTAAAAGAGAGCAACCGCGCGCAATATGTTGGCATCACCGACGAAGAAGCACTGAAGGCGTTCCACGACTGCTGCCGCATCGAGGGTATTATTCCCGCGCTGGAGTCGAGCCACGCGCTCGCGTATGCCACGAAGCTCGCGCCGACCTTGTCGAAAGACAAGATTCTGCTGGTCAACCTGTCGGGCCGCGGCGACAAGGACATGCACACGGTCGCCGAGCGATCGGGTATCCAGTTCTGAGCCGCGACGATGCGTGACGAGTTCGACGAGCCGCAGCCGGCGATTGAAACCACGAATCCGGCCGCCGAAGTACCGGCGGCCGCGGCATCTGCACCGCTGCTTGCGCAAGTGCCGGCTGGCATTCAGCTGTTGAACCGCGATTTTCTGACCGATGTAGCGAACATTCCCGACGGGTCGATCGACCTGATCGTCTGCGATCCGCCTTATGGGCTTGGGAAGGACTATGGCAACGACTCGGACATGCGCACTGGCGAGGAATTTCTCGTCTGGACGCGTGGCTGGCTCGAGCTGGCTGTCCCGAAGCTCAAGTCGTCGGGTTCGCTCTACATTTTCTGCACCTGGCAATACGCACCGGAAATCTTCAGTTTCCTGAAAACGAAACTCGTGATGGTCAACGAAATCATCTGGGACCGGCGTGTGCCGAGTATGGGCGGCACCACGCGCCGCTTTACGTCGGTGCACGACAACATCGGTTTTTTCGCGGTGTCGAAGGACTATTTCTTCGATCTCGATCCCGTCCGCATCCCGTACGATGCAGTCACGAAGAAGGCGCGTTCGCGAAAGTTGTTCGAAGGAAGCAAGTGGTTGGAGCTTGGCTATAATCCGAAGGATGTCTGGTCGGTCTCGCGTCTGCATCGGCAGCATGCGGAGCGCGTCGCGCATCCGACCCAGAAACCTCTGGAAATCGTCGAGCGAATGGTGTTGTCCAGTTGTCCGAAGGGCGGCCGAGTGCTCGACCCGTTCATGGGCAGCGGCACCACCGCAGTCGCTTGCGTCCGTCATCAGCGCGAATTCGTCGGCTATGAGATCAACGAGAGCTATTGCGCGATAGCGCGCGAGCGCGTCAGCGCCGCTGCTACGCCTGCAGCGGCGCGTCGGACTCGAGCGAAGCCGAAAGTGCAGTCGTCGACCGAACTGCAGTGAAAAGCGCGCAATACGCCGCTAGTTTCGCCTAAAGGCGCGCGGCGATGAGCGCGCAGTAGCCCTAATTCGAGAATACTTCCATGTCCCGTATCAAGAACACGTTTGCCGCGCTGTCCGCCCAAGGGAAGAAAGGCTTGATCCCGTTCATGACCGCTGGCGATCCGGACCCGGCTCGCACGGTCGAATTCATGCACGCGCTCGCCGCCGGCGGTGCCGATGTGATCGAACTCGGCGTGCCGTTTTCCGACCCGATGGCCGACGGCCCGGTGATCCAGCAGTCGTCCGAACGCGCGCTCGCGAAGGGTGTGTCCCTGCGCCACGTGCTGGCCGACGTCAAACGCTTCCGCGAAAGTGACGACAAAACCCCTGTTGTGCTGATGGGCTACGCGAACCCGATCGAGCGGATGGGCGCCGCGGCCTTCGCGAAAGCCGCGAAAGAAGCCGGTGTCGATGGCGTGCTGGTGGTCGATTATCCGCCTGAAGAATGCGCTAACTTCGCCGAACAGATGCAATCCGCCGGTATCGATCCGATCTTTTTGCTCGCACCGACTTCAACCGACGAACGTATCGCCGAAGTCGGCCGAATCGCCAGCGGGTACGTCTACTATGTGTCGCTGAAAGGGGTCACCGGCGCCGCAAATCTGGACGTTTCCAGCATCGCGAGTAAAATCCCGGCCATCAAGTCGCGCGTCCCCCTGCCAGTGGGCGTCGGTTTCGGCATTCGCGACGCGCAAACGGCGCGTGCGGTGGGCGAGGTGGCCGATGCCGTCGTAATCGGCAGCCGTATCGTTCAATTGCTCGAACAGGCAGCGCCTGACGCAGCTGCCGAGACGCTCAAGCGTTTCGTTGCCGAAGTGCGCGAGGCGCTCGATAGCGTCGCGACTGCCCGATAACAGTTATTTTTGTCGCGGTAACGTGAGCGGCGGGCTCGTCCCGCCGTTTGCGCGACTGCTGACCCAGAAGGATTCCCTATGAGCTGGCTCGATAAGCTGCTGCCGCCAAAAATCAAACAAACCGACCCGAAGAACCGCAAGGGAATTCCGGAAGGCCTGTGGATCAAGTGCCCGTCGTGCGAAGCCGTGCTGTATCGCAACGACGTCGAGGCCAATCTGCATGTTTGCCCGAAGTGCGACCATCACATGCGCATCGGCGCGCGTGAGCGGCTCGACAGCCTGCTCGATCCGGAAGGCCGCTACGAAATCGGCCAGGAAATCGTTCCGGTCGACGCGCTGAAGTTCAAAGACAGCCGCAAGTACCCCGAGCGCATCAAAGAGGCGATGGACGAAACGGACGAGACCGATGCAATGGTCGTGATGGGCGGCGCGATTCACACGCTGCCGGTCGTCGTGGCGAACTTCGAGTTCTCGTTCATGGGCGGCTCGATGGGCTCGGTGGTCGGCGAGCGTTTCGCGCGCGGCGCGCAGAACGCGCTCGAACAGAAAGTGCCGTTCATCTGCGTCACCGCTTCGGGCGGTGCGCGGATGCAGGAAAGCCTGCTGTCGCTGATGCAAATGGCGAAGACCACCGCGATGCTCACGAAGCTGGCCGAAGCCAAGCTGCCGTTCATCTCGGTGCTGACCGACCCGACGATGGGCGGCGTGTCCGCGAGTTTTGCGTTCCTCGGCGACGTCGTGATCGCCGAGCCCAAGGCGCTGATCGGCTTTGCCGGCCCGCGCGTAATCGAACAGACGGTGCGCGAGAAACTGCCGGAAGGGTTCCAACGCGCCGAGTTCCTGCTGCAAAAGGGCGCGATCGACATGATCGTCGATCGTCGCAAGCTGCGCGAAGAGATCGCGCAACTGCTGGCGCTGTTGAGCCATCAGCCGGCGGACGCGGTCGCGTAAGAACCGGGTACCGAAGCAAAAATAGCGCGCCGTGCGAGCAATCAAGCGGCGCGCTGTCATTTCCGGGATAATTACGGTCGCCTGCGATGCCGTGGCGCGGTTTATGCGCACAAACCCGATCTCCACCGATGACCGGCGACCCGCGATCCGGACGGCAACCGCCTGACCGCACCTTCGCAGCACTGCAGAACCGAACTACCGCGACTCACTCAAGATTCACCCGATGACGACATTCCCTACCCTCGACGCGTGGCTCACGCACCTTGAATCCGCGCATCCGGTCGGCATCGACATGGGTTTGAGCCGCATCTCCCAGGTACGCGATGCGATGCAGCTGTCGTTCGCGTGCCCGATCATTACGGTCGGCGGCACGAACGGCAAAGGGTCGACCTGCGCGATTCTCGAAGCGATTCTGCTGCGCGCGGGCTATACGGTCGGTTGCCACACGTCGCCGCATCTGCTTTCGTTCAACGAGCGCGCGCGCATCAACGGCGCAATGGCGAGCGACGCAGATCTGCTGCCGCACTTCGAAGCGGTCGAAGCCGCGCGCCAGAGCCTGGCTAAACCGGTCTCGCTGACCTACTTCGAATTCACGACGCTGGCGATCATGAGCCTGTTCGCGTCGCGCGGCCTCGACGCGGTGATTTTCGAGGTCGGCCTCGGCGGCCGTCTCGACGCGGTCAATATCCTCGATACCGACTGCGCGATCATCACGAGCATCGACATCGATCACACCGACTATCTCGGTGATACACGCGAGAAAATCGCCTTCGAAAAGGCCGGTATCTTCCGTCCCGGCAAGCCGGCGATCTGCGCGGACCCGGTGCCGCCGCAATCGCTGATCGATCACGCGGAAAAGATCGGCGCGCAATTGTGGCTGTTCGGCCGCGACTTCCGTTACGAAGGCCAGGCCGGCAGTGAGCGCCAGCAGTGGAGCTACGTCGGTCCGACGCTGCGCCGCTCGGCGCTCGCCTATCCGTCGCTGCGCGGTGCGAATCAGCTTATCAACACGTCGGCGGCGCTGGCCGGGCTCGAAGCGTTGCGCGACCGTCTGCCGGTGTCGGCGCAGGACATTCGGCTCGGCATCGCCAACGTCGATCTGCCGGGCCGCTTCCAGGTGCTGCCGGGCAAGCCGTCCATTGTGCTCGACGTCGGCCACAACCCGCATGCCGCCGCGGTGCTCGGGCAGAATCTCGGCAACATGGGCTTTTTCCCGTACACGTACGCGGTGTTCGGTGCGATGCGCGACAAGGACATCGCCGGCGTGCTCAGTCATCTGAAAGGGGAGATCGATCACTGGTGCGTGACCGATCTGCCGACCCCGCGCGCCGCCTCCGCGCTAGAACTGGAAACCGCATTGCGCGAGCTGGGCGTGGAAGACAGCGCCGACAGCAGCGTCACGCGTTACGCGACGCCGGCAGAGGCTTTCCAGGACGCGCTAAAACGTGCGTCAGAGAATGATAGAATCGTGGTTTTCGGCAGTTTCTATACGGTAGCGGGTGTGATGGCCTACCGGAAATCGCAGCAACACTGAGCGGGCGCCAGGCTCGAACCAAGCGATTCATGGGAATTTTCTCGTTCGGCAAGAAAGACGACGCGCCCAGCAGGCGCGGCGCAAACACCAGTTCCAATCGGGCCGCCCGGGGTGAGCGCGTCGAGCGGCGTACCCGCCGCACCGAGCGCACCGTCGATGCAGACGCAATGCTGCTCGACCCCACGCTGCCGGAAAAGCAGCGCGCGCGCCGCCGGCTCGTCGGCGCAATCGCACTGGTCGTCGCGGCGGTAATCATTCTGCCGATGGTGCTGGATTCGCACCCGAAGCCCGTCACCGACGACATCTCGATCGACATTCCTAGCCGGCCCGCGCCGAGGCTCTCCAGGTCCACCGCCAACGAAGACGTGCAAGCCGGCGTCGCGCCGGACAATCCGCCGGCCGCCGACAGCGGCATCGCCGCGTCCAGCCTTGCGCCGGCAGCGACCGCGGCATCCGCCGCGACTACGGCGGCGGCCCCGGCCTCTGCCGCGAAACCAGCGCAACCGACTCAATCGACTCAATCGACTCAATCGACCGCAGCGAAACAGGGCACGACCTCGTCCGTCGCAACCGGCAGCGTTACCGCCGCGACGCCGAAGCCCGCCAAACAGACGAAAGCACCTGCCGCCGCACCGTCGGCATCGACCGACGACGACGCGAACCCAGCCACCGCCAGCGCCGACGCGAATTCCGGCACGCCGGCTTCGCCGCCGGGCAACCGTTTCGCGGTGCAGCTCGGCGCGTTCCCGAACGAAGCGAATGCGCGCAATTGGGCCGCGAAGTTGAAAGCGGCGGGCGTGCCCACATATACCGAGCATAGGAAGCAAGCCGACGGTTCGACGCTGACCTTGCTGCGTGCGGGCCCGTTCGCCGATCGCGCCGCGGCCACCGCCGCTGTCGCGAAGGTCCGCGAGGCGGGCCTCGTGTCGGGCTCGAACGGCAGCGGCGCACAGTAAGCGAGCGATGTTCACTGCCTTCGACTACGCTGTAATGGCGGTGATCGGTTTGTCGGCGCTGCGAGGCGCCTGGCGCGGTTTGCTGTCGGAAGTGTTTGGTTTGATCGGCTGGGTCGCGGCGTTTTTCGTCGCCTGCGAGTTCGTCGGCTATGTGGTCCCGTATATCCCGTCCACCTGGCCGGGCGGCGCGTTGACGCAGTGGCTGCTGGCTTTTTCGCTCGTGGTGATCGGCGTAGTGCTGGTCACGAGCGTGGTGAGCGCGCTGCTCAGCCGCCTCGTGCAGGTCACGGGACTGGGCGGTGCGGACCGCTCGCTCGGTTTGATGTTCGGCCTCGTCCGCGGGGTCGTTCTGGTGCTGATTCTGGTCGCCCTCGCAGGCTTGACCGAACTGCCCAAAGAGGAATTCTGGCGCAATGCGCTGCTTCGTCCGTATGCGGTTGCGGGCGTCCGCGCAATGAAACCGCTGCTCCCCGAGGCGCTCGCCGCTTACGTCCATGTGGACGATCTGGGCGCCCCGAGCAACGCGCAACAGGACTCCGGCGCATACCGGCTGCCTTGACGGCGTAGCGCGTCCCGTCGCATCGAAGCGCGGGCGCGAGCATAGGCACCGGTCGCCATCACGAATTTTGTACCTTTGAAGGACATGCCATGTGCGGCATCGTAGGCGTAGTTTCCCACTCCCCGGTCAACCAGCTGATCTATGACAGCCTGCTGCTGCTGCAGCATCGCGGTCAGGACGCCGCCGGCATCGCGACGGCGAACGGCAGCAATTTCCACATGCACAAGGCCAACGGCATGGTGCGCGACGTGTTCCGCACGCGCAACATGCGTAGCCTGCCGGGCACGACCGGCATCGGCCAGGTCCGTTACCCGACCGCCGGTTCGGCGTCGAGCGAAGAAGAGGCGCAGCCGTTCTACGTGAACGCGCCGTTCGGCATCATCCTCGCGCACAACGGCAACCTGACCAACTGGCAGCAGCTGAAAGATGAGATGTTCCGCATCGATCGCCGCCACGTGAACACCAATTCCGATACCGAAGTGCTGCTCAACGTGTTCGCGCACGAGCTGCAACTGTCGAGTTCGGGTCTGCAACTCGATCCGGCCGCGCTGTTCAAGGCGGTAGCGGGCGTGCATCGGCGGGTGCGCGGTTCGTATGCGATCGTCGCGCTGATCGCCGGTTACGGTCTGCTCGGCGTCCGCGATCCGTTCGGTATCCGTCCGCTGTGCCTCGGCAAGCTGGAGACGCCTGAAGGCGTCGAGTGGATGCTGGCGTCGGAATCGGTGGCGATCGAAGGCATTGGTTTCGAATTCGTGCGCGACGTGCAGCCGGGCGAAGCGGTTTTCATCGATGCAGAAGGCCAGCTGCATTCGCAACAGTGCGCGACGGCTCCGAGCCTGAACCCCTGCATCTTCGAACTCGTGTATCTGGCGCGTCCGGATTCGGTGCTCGACGGCGTGCCGGTCTACAACGTGCGCCTGCGCATGGGTGACTACCTCGCCGAGAAGATCAAGCGCGAACTGCCCGACGTTGCGATCGACGTCGTGATGCCGATTCCCGACTCGTCGCGCCCGGCCGCGATGCAAGTCGCGAAGAAGCTCGGCGTCGAGTATCGCGAGGGCTTCTTCAAGAACCGCTATGTAGGCCGTACCTTCATCATGCCGGGCCAGGCGGTGCGCAAGAAGTCGGTGCGCCAGAAGCTGAACGCGATGAACATCGAGTTCAAGGGCAAGAACGTGCTGATCGTCGACGACTCGATCGTGCGCGGTACGACGTCGCATGAAATCGTGCAGATGGCGCGCGATGCGGGCGCGAACAAGGTGATTTTCGCGTCGGCGGCGCCGCCGGTGAAATTCCCGAACGTCTACGGCATCGATATGCCGACGCGCGGCGAACTGGTCGCGCACGGCCGCTCGGACGAGGAAGTCGCGCGCATGATCGGCGCGGATCACCTCGTGTATCAGGACGTCGACGCGCTGAAGCAGGCGGTGCGCGATATCAATCCGGCGCTGAGGGCGTTCGAGGCTTCGTGCTTCGACGGCAACTACGTGACCGGCGACATCACGACCGAGTACCTCGACCGCATCGAAAGCGCGCGTCTCGCGCCGTCGTCGCAATCGGATCGCGATGCCGCGAGCGAAGCGATCGACGGTGGTGGCCCGGCGCGTTCGCAGCTGCATCTGCAACTGTCGGTGGGTTGAGCGTACACACCGCGCCCCTCCCCACACGAAGCCCGCTTATGCCGACGCAAAAGCGGGCTTTTTTGTTGCTGCCTCATTTAGCCACCAAAGCCGCGACGGACTCCTGGAGACCAGACCCAACATGGACGACTCCCTGAACCTCGACTTCGACACGCTGGCCGTCCGCTCGGGCACCGCGCGAAGCAACTTCAACGAGCACTCGGAAGCGATCTTCCTGACCTCGAGCTTCGTATTCGCGAGCGCCGCGGAAGCCGCTGAGCGTTTCAAGAACTCCGAAGACTATTTCACGTACTCGCGCTTCTCGAATCCGACCGTCTCGATGTTCCAGGACCGGCTGGCCGCGCTCGAGGGCGGCGAGGCCTGTATCGCGACCGCGTCGGGCATGGCCGCGATCATGTCGGTCGTGATGTCGATGTTGCAAGCGGGTGATCACCTCGTCAGCTCGCGGGCGCTGTTCGGCTCGACACTAGGCATGTTCTCGCAGATCTTCAGCAAGTTCGGCATCACGACTACGTTCGTCGATCCGACCGATTTGAACGCGTGGAACGAAGCGGTGCGTCCCGAAACGAAGATATTTTTCCTCGAGACGCCTTCCAACCCGCTGACCGAGGTTTCGGATATCGAAGCGATCGGCAGGATCGCGAAGGCCGCGAATGCGTTGTTCGTCGTCGATAACTGCTTCTGCAGCCCGGCGTTGCAGCAGCCGCTGAAACTGGGCGCGGATGTCGTCATGCATTCGGCGACCAAGTTCCTCGATGGCCAGGGCCGCGTGCTCGGCGGCGCGCTGGTCGGTTCGAAGCAATTCATCATGGAAAAGGTGTTTCCGTTCGTGCGCAGCGCCGGGCCGACGCTGTCCGCGTTCAACGCGTGGGTGCTGTTGAAAGGCATGGAAACGCTGTCGCTGCGCGTCGAAAAGCAGTCAGCGAACGCGCTCGAAATCGCGCGCTGGCTCGAGTCGCATCCGGCCATCAATCGCGTGTTCTATCCGGGGCTCGAATCGCATCCACAGCATGCGCTCGCGATGCGTCAGCAGAAGTCGGGCGGCGCGATCGTGTCGTTCGAATTGAAGGGCGACACGCCCGAGCAGATGCGCGCGAACGCATGGCGCGTGATCGACGGCACGAAGGTCTGTTCGATCACCGGCAACCTGGGCGACACGCGCACGACGATCACGCATCCGGCGACGACCACGCACGGCCGCATCACGCCCGAAGCGCGCGCGGCGGCGGGCATCAGCGAAGGTCTGATCCGGCTTGCGGTGGGGCTTGAAAACGCGGGCGATATCCGTGCGGATCTGCAGCGTGGATTAGAACGCTGACAGTACCTTCGCCGCCCTCAGTGCCGCAACGCGCGCCACTGTCCGGGCGCGAGCCCAAAACGCCGCGTAAATGCGTGCGTGTAAGCGCTCTGATCGGCAAAGCCGATGTCAAGCGCAATATCGGTCAACGAAAGACGCGGGTCCGCGAGCAGCGTGATCGACGTGTCGAGCCGCAGCCGCTGCAAATAGCGATGCGGCGTCTCGCCGAACGCATCGATAAACAGTTGATGAAAACGCCGCATGCCGAAGCCGCAGTGCGCGGCGAGGTCCGCGATCTTCAGCGGCTCGGACAGATGCGCGCGCAGCCAGCGGTCGATGCGCGCGAAATCGAGCCGAACGCCTTCGCTCTGCGCACCGGCGAGTGCCCCGGAATCGACGACGAGCGCGGCGCCCAGACGTGCCGCGGCATCCCAATGGAAGCGACGGTGACCGACGGCATTATCTTGCGCTTCAGCCGCGCCGCCCGCCGCATGCGCGGCAATCGTGTGCACGAGCTGTGCGAGCGATGGATCGACGGCCACGGCTCGCGCGCGCTCGAACAGCCGCTCGGGCACCGCCAGCGACGTCGCGGGCAAATCGAGTACGAGCTGACGGTTCGTGCCGACGCCCGAGTAATCGTGCCGCGCGCCGGCCGGGATCAGCCATGCGGAGCCGGCGTCGATCTGCTCCGCGACGCCGTCCACCGACATCACCATCGCGCCGTCGAGCCCCAGCACGACTTGGTGGAAGTCGTGCACGTCCGACGCTTCGATCGCAGCGTAGCAGCGCAGCGAAACGTTAGGGGCGGTGACGGCGGCGTGACTCATGACAGTACTTAGATGCAGCTCAGACTGCGAGCAGTTCGACTTCGAACACGAGCGTCGCGTTCGGCGGAATCACGCCGCCCGCGCCGCGCACGCCGTAGCCGAGTTGCGGCGGAATGGTCAGCTTGCGCTTGCCGCCGACCTTCATGCCTTGCACGCCTTCGTCCCAGCCCTTGATGACCATGCCGCCGCCCAGCACGAACGCGAACGGGTCATTGCGGTCCTTGCTCGAATCGAACTTCTGGCCGTCGGTCAGCCAGCCCGTGTAGTGCACGGTCACGCTCTTGCCGGCGACGGCTTCGGCGCCGGTGCCTTCCACGAGGTCTTCGTACTTCAGGCCGGATTCGGTCGTCATAGTCGACATGCGTTGCTCCTCAGATCAAAAACGTAAAACCGACATTGTAGGCGCGTTGACGCCGATCGCCGAATCTTGTCCGGTTTCGCGCATGGCATGCGGATTGCGTCGCGTCTCGCGGTTCGGCCTCCACTGGTCGGTCCGAACGGGATGCCTATAATGAGGCTTCCCCCCATCATCCAGCACTGCCTGAGAGGACTCGATCGTGACTACGTCACCCACCGGGACTGCTGGCGCCCAGCCGGCGTCGGCCGGCTTCGTCATCTCCGAACGCAGCGCGCTGCTGCGCGCGGAAACCGCGTTGTTCATGCGCGATCATGTGCTGTCGCTGGTGTCGCACGACCTGCGCGGTCCGTTGAATGCGATTCATAGCTGGGCTTACGTGCTCGAGCGCAAGCTCGACGCGAACGATCCCAACTCGCAGCGCGCGATCACCGGCATTCGCAGCGGCGTCGATCAGCAGGTGAAGCTGCTCGAGACGATCGTCGATACGACGCGCGCCGAAACCAAATCGCTCGCGCTCACGTATGAGCCTTTTCCGCTGCATCCGCTGCTTGCCGAAACCGTCGAGGAAGTCCGCGCCGGCCTCGCCCGCGCGCGCGGCGTCGACGTGCGGCTCGACTCGCAGATCGCCACCGAGCAACTGAACGGCGACCGCGTTCGTCTTGCCGCCGCGCTGTGGCTGATGCTGACGTTCGCCGTCGAAGCGAGCGCGCGGGGCGCCGAGGTCGCACTGGCCGCGCGCGCGGACAACGGCACATGGCATGCGAGCGTCACGTACGAGCCGAACGAGGCCGCGTTGAACGACGCCGCGCTGCCGCACGTGCTCGAAGCGTTCGCGCGCAAGCAGGCGGGCGAGCCGCGCGAGGCGAAGCGCATCGCGTGGGTGTTCGCGTTGTGCAAGCGCGTCGCGGAGGCGCACGGCGGCAGCTTCGAGCAAAGCGATTCGACGGAAGCGGGCAGCGTCACCGCGACGCCCGCTACGCTCGTGCTGCGCGTGCCGTTCAGCGCGGCGGTGCCGAAATGAGCGTCGCACGCGAATGCGTTTGCGCACAATAAATATTTCATTGAGCTTTCAGCCCCTATACTGACAACTTTTGTTGCCGGAGCCCGTCGCTTTGATACAGGTTGTCGCCCTCATCGGTGCAATGTTTCTGGTTGCACTCAACGGCTTTTTCGTCGCAGCCGAATTCGGTCTGGTCAAACTGCGGCAGACCCGCGTGCAAAGCCTCGCCGCCCAGCATGGCATGCGCGGCCGTCTGCTCGCGAAGGTGCACGGACAGCTCGACGCATATCTGTCGGCCTGTCAGCTCGGCATCACGCTCGCGTCGCTCGGGCTCGGCTGGATCGGCGAACCGGCTTTCGCGCAACTGCTGATGCCGCTTTTCTCGTTGATCGGCGTCGAGTCCGAGAAGCTGATCCACGGCATTTCGCTGTTCTTCGCGTTTTCGTGCATTTCGTTCCTGCATATCGTGGTCGGCGAGCTCGCGCCGAAATCTCTGGCGATCCGCGCGGCGGAGAAAATTTCCCTATGGGCCGCCACACCGCTGTACGCGTTCTACTGGGCGATGTACCCGGCCATCTGGCTGCTCAACACGAGCGCGAACGCGGTGCTGAAGGCCGCGGGCCTCGATACCGACCACGGCCACGACTCGCATTACTCGACCGAAGAACTCAAGCTGATCCTGCGCGGCCGCCGCGCGAACGTCGCGAGCGAACTCGGTTCGTCGAGCGGCGCGTACAGCCAGGACGAATGGAACACGATCGCGCACTCGCTCGACTTCTCGCGTATGACCGTATCGGACCTGATGCGGCCGTCGCATGAAATGGTTTGTCTGCGGCGCGATCTGCCGCTGCGCGACAACATGCAGGTGGTCGCGCGGCACCGCTTCAGCCGCTATCCGCTGTTCGAGGATGCCGCGGGCGAGCGCGTGGCCGGCATGATCCATCTGAAGGATCTGCTGCTCGCGCGCCAGGCGGGCAGCACGCTCGAAGACCTGTCGCGCTACGTGCGCCCCGTGCAGTACGTGAAGCCGGACATGCCGGCGCTGGAACTGTTCCGGCGCTTTCGCAAAGGTGCGCCGCACTTCGCGCTGGTCGGCCACAAGAACGAGAAGCCGATCGGCTTCCTGACGCTCGACAACCTGCTCGGCGCGCTGGTCGGACAGATCCACGACGAGTTCCGTCAGGGCGACGCCGACTGGACCCGCATGGACGACGGCACGCTGATGGGCAAGGGCAGCTTGCCGGTGGTGTCGCTCGAACGGGCGCTGGGTATCGACATCGATGAGGGCAAGGCCGAGTCCGTGGGCGGCCTCGTGATCCAGGCGCTCAACGATTTGCCCGGCGAAGGGCAGCGCGTCGAGTTCGAAGACTTCGACGTGGTGGTCAAGAAGATGAAGGGACCGCGCATCGTGCTGGTGCGCGTGTATCCGAAGGTGTTCGACGACGAGGGCGGTTGAGGCCCGAGCCGACCCGCAGCCTCAACCCGGTTCATCCGCCTCAGCTTCGAGGCACTCCATCCTCCACCAACACCGCGACCGGCATCGCGGCGAGCGCGTCGCGCAGATACAGCAGCCCGTGATCGTCGACTTTCGGCGCCGCGGGGCTCAGCCAGTCGAACAGCGCGCGCGCCGACAGATCGGGCGGCATCTCGATGGCCGTATCCGCCCATTGCGCCGGTTCGACGAGCGGCAGATCGCCTTCGTCGCCAAGCAGGCCCGCGGCCAACCGGCTGGCGATCACTACGGCCCACGCATTGCCATGGCGCCGCGCGAACGCGATCACATTCGACGCATGCACGCCGCGCACCGTGAGCGGCAAATACGTGCCCTGACTCAGCAGCTCCGGCAGATGCGCGCGCAGCGCCAGCACGCGCTGGATCATCGCGAGCTTCACGCGCCCGTCGCGCCAGTCCGCAAGGAATTCCGACGGCGGCGTTTGCGGCTGAGGCAGCCATGCCTCGCGTTTCGCGAAATCGACGGGCCGCCGATTGTCCGGATCGACGAGGCTGAAGTCCCACAGCTCGGTGCCTTGGTAAAGATCGGGGATTCCAGGTGACGCGAGACGCAGCACCGTCTGCTGCAGACTGTTGAGCGCGCCCGCGCGACCGATTCGCTCGACGAACGCAGACAGTTCCTTCAGGAACGCGTCGCGCCGCTGCGGCGCGAGGATGCCGAACAGAAACTCGCGGCAGCCGGCTTCGTAGGCTTCATCGGGGGCGAGCCAGCTGGTTTGCAGCTTCGCCTCGCGCAGCTCCTTCAACTGCCATTGCGCGACGCGTTCGGCCAGCTCCTTGACGCCGGCTTCGTCGTCGGCACGCAGATCGGGCGGCCAACAGCCCACTAGCGTCTGGTACAGCATATCCTCGGCGGCGGGCCCGGGAGCCCATGCGTCGCTCTTGTCCTGGCTCACACTGCTGATCGGCGTGCCGTCGAGCGCGCGACGCTGCGGCGCGTTCAACGTCGACCATGCACGCAGCGTCGCGCCCCATTCGTCGGCGATCTCGCTCAACACCGCGAGCCGCGCTCGCACGTCTTCACCGCGCTTGTGATCGTGCGTGGCGGTCGCCAGCATCGCATGCGGAAAACGTTGCGCGCGCTCGAGATTGCCCGCATGAAACTGCTCGACCGACAGCGCGAACTCGCCGGGATCCGAGCCCACTTCGTTGCGCGACAGCAGACGCCCGTAGCGATAGCAGGCGGTGTCCTCGATCGCTTTGGCGGCGAGCGGCGCGGTCAGCTGCGAAAACAGCGTTTGCGCGCTGCGCCGGGACGATCCCGCGTGCGGCGGCGGCCCGCCGCCTTG
This sequence comes from Paraburkholderia sp. EG304, assembly GCF_046543485.1. NCBI lineage: Bacteria > Pseudomonadati > Pseudomonadota > Betaproteobacteria > Burkholderiales > Burkholderiaceae > Paraburkholderia > Paraburkholderia sp. EG304. The sequence goes on from NZ_JBKGUA010000005.1 coordinate 224,621, forward strand.
CGCCTGCTGCTGCGACTGCGCGCCGGGCCGCGCGGGGGGCACCTCTTCGGCGCTGCCGCCGAGCCACGCATTCACGCGCTCGAGCGTCGCGTCGTCCGAGCGCGGCAGCGAAGCGCGCGCGCCGGCGAGCGCCTGCTCGAAATAGACGTTGTCGGCGGCGCTGCGCAGTCCGCCCAGCGGATACATGCGGTACACGGGGAAATGCACGACCAGTTCGGTCAGCACGCGGCGCAGCGCCGGGTACGTGAAGTCGCGCGTGCTGAGCGAATCGCGTGCGATCCGATGCAGCGCGCGCGCCGCGCGGTCCAGTTCCGCCGAGAAGTTTTCCGCGAGAATCTTGCGCCGTGCCGCGTGCGCTTCATCGGCGAAGCGCGCGCTGCGGCCGGTCAGCTCGGCCCAGGTGTTGGCGAGCGGTTCGGCGCCGGCCGGATCGTGCAGCAGCGCGCCGACGTCGCTCATGAAGTCGTAGCCGGTCGTACCGTCGACGGGCCAGTCGTCGCGCAACGGCTCGCCGCGGCCGAGAATTTTCTCGACCACCACGTACGGCGCGGTGTCGCGCAACTCGCTGAGCCGCTGGCGCAAACGCTGGCAGTATTCGCGCGGCTCGGCGAGCCCGTCGATATGATCGATCCGCAAGCCGTCGATGAGTCCTTCGCGGTAGAGGCGAAAGATCAGAGCATGCACCGCCTCGAACACCTCGGGCCGCTCGACGCGCACGGCGGCGAGCGTCGAGATGTCGAAGAAGCGCCGCCAGTTCACTTCGTCGGAGGCGGTGCGCCACCACGCGAGCCGGAAATGCTGCCGCTCGATCAGCCGATGCAGCCGGTCGCGCGTGACCGGATCTTGCGGCGCGTAAGTCTCCAGCACGAACTCGATCGCCGACGCGCCTTCGCGCGCGACGAACTCGCGCAGCGCGTCGCGCGCCTCGGCGGCGCGCGGCTGATCGGCGGGCTGCGTCGTGAGTCCGTGAAAGCGATTGGCGAGCGCGCTCAGATCGGCGCGGTCGGCGCCTTGCAGGATCGCCGCGTAATCGACCGGGCAGACCGGGAACACGTGCGGACCGTAGCCGATATAAAAGCGTCCGCTGTCAGCGGCGAAATGCAGCGCGATGCGGCCCGCCACCAGTTCATCGCCGTACGACGCGCCGAGCGTCGGCAGCAGCACCTTGCCGCGCAGCGCGGGATCGGGCGAATGCCAGTCGACGTCGAAATGACGCGCAAACGCGCTGTGGCGTCCCCATTCGAGGATGTCGAGCCACCACGCGTTGCTCGAACCGCCGACGCCCATATGATTCGGCACGATGTCGGCGATGAGCCCCATGTCGTGCGCGCGCAGCTTGTCGACGAGGCGCCTCAAGCCCGCCTCGCCGCCGTATTCGGCGCTGACCTGGGTGTAGTCGACGGTGTCGTAGCCGTGCATCGAGCCGGGCTCGGCCGTCGTGATCGGCGACGCGTACAGATGGCTGATGCCGAGCGCGGCGAAATATTCGACGTGGCGCGCGGCGTCGTCGAACGTGAAGCCCCGATGGAACTGGAGGCGCAGTGTGGAGCGTGGGACGGTCATGGCGTGTCGGGCTCCGCGGAAGTGTTCGGTGAAGGCGCGGCGGCGCGGCGGGCGCCGTCGACGGCCAGCAGTCGGTCGGTGAATACAGGGTCGTCGAACATCGCGTCGACGGGCAGCGTCATGCGGCGGCGCCAGTTCGGATGTTCGTCGATCGAGCCCGGCAGGTTCGGCTGCTCGGCAAGCGCGAGCAGGTCTTCGAGCGGGAACGTGACGAGCGGCCCGGGCGTCGCGGCGACGAATGCGAGCGCTTCGTCGACTGGCGGGTTGTCGGCGTCCGGCGGCGCGACGTCGGGCGCGGCCACGCCCGCTCGCTGAAACGCGCGCCACAAGTCGGCGCGCTGCTGCGCGCGCTCTTCGAGCGCCGCTTCTTCGGGGTCGCGCCCGTCGGCGCGCGCCATCGTCTGGCCGATGCGATTGCGCCACATGATGTCGCTGCCGCGCCACCAGCCGGCAACGGTCGGCAGATCGTGGGTGGTCGTCGTGCCGACCGCGTAGCGGTCCCAATCGGCGGGCGCCTTGAAACCGTGGCCGTCGGGCGCGCCTTCGAACCACAGCACGCGAATCCCTTCGATGCCGTGCTCGTCGAGCCGCTCGCGAAAACCGGACGGCACGGTGCCGAGATCCTCGCCGATCACGATCGCGCGATGCCGCCACGATTCGAGCGCGATCAGCCGCAGCAGGTCTTCGAGCGGATAGCGCAGATACGCGCCGTTGCGCGCGCTTTCGCCTTCGGGCACGAGCCACAGGCGCCGCAAGCCGAGAATGTGATCGATGCGGATGCCGCCGGCATGCGCGAACGCCGCGCGCAGCATGTCGATGAACGCGGCGAAGCCTTGCGTGCGCATCGCGCGCGGCGAAAAGGTGGTGAGTCCCCACGACTGGCCGGCCTGGTTGAACAGATCGGGCGGCGCGCCGACCGACACGCCCTGAAGCATGTCGTCGGGATAGGACCATGCATGGCTGCCGGCGCTGTCGCAACCCACCGCGAGATCGGCGATCAGGCCGACCGCCATGCCGGCTTCGCGCGCGGTGTGCTGCGCGTGCAACAGGCCGCGCGAGGCCAGCCATTGCAGGAACAGATGAAAGTCGACCTCGTTGCGATGCGCGGCGGCGAACGCGTCGACTTCGGGGCTGCGCGGGTCGCGCAACGCGTCGGGCCAGTTGCGCCAATGGCCGTCGCCGCCTTGCGCGAGTTGCGCGGCTTGCAGCGCTTCGAAGCGCGCGTGATCTTCGAGCGCGCGCCCCGCGCGTTCGCAGAAGCCGTGAAATTCGAGTGCGCGGGGCGAGTGCTGCGGGCGCTCGTGCGCGTTGAACTGCTCGTACAGCGCGCGCAATACCGAGAGTTTCAACGCTGTCGCGTGCGGCCAGTCGATCAGCGGCAGCTCTTCGTATTTCGACGATGCGTTGCCGGCCCGCGCCGATGCCGATGCGCACGCGTCCCCGCCGAACACCGCGGCCGGATCGATATGCGTGACGTTGAGCCACAAACGCGACGACGGTGCGTATGGGCTGAAGCGCTCGGGCTGCGCGCTGAACATCGCGTGGGTCGGACTGACGGCGAGTGCGTGTGCGCCGCGCTGCGCGCCGTGCCGCGCAAGCTGCGCGAGCGCCGTGTAATCGCCGATGCCGCCATCGCCGACGCGACGCAAGCCATACAGCTGCGCGGCGATGCCCCACAGGGGCGGCATGGGCGGCACGCCCTCGCGTTCGCCATCGCCTTCGCCGCCGTGCAGCGTGCGCCACGCGTCGGCGACGGTGTAGCAGCGCGGCGGCGCGACCGCGAGCGTCATGCGCTGGTCGTTGATCACGAGCGTGTGATAGCCGGCTTCGTCGATCGGCGCGAGCAGCGCTCCCTCGCCTTTCGGCGCGGTGAAGCGGCCGTCGATGATCGCGCCGCTCTCCAACTCGATCCGGTAATGGCTGCCCGACTTGACCGCGGCCGCCGGCAGCGCGATGCCACGCCCGATCACCGCGGTCATCAGCGGCGGTAGCCGTCGGCCCGATAGTTCGGCCTCCAGAGCAGCGGCGCTGTGGCGGATATCGGTGGCATTGCCGCACGGCAGACCCATGCGTTCGAGCAGCGTGCCAAGCGTCTTCTCGGGCACGTGCTGCGCGTTGTGGTGCGCGTCCTGCCACTCCACCTCGAAGCCTGCACGGGTGGCGAGCGCGACGAGCCGGTCGTTGGGGCGTCGGGTCGTCACGCGCGCTGCTCCTCGTGCGATGCGATGCGCGCATCGTGGCGGCTGGCGAATTCGTTGATGTCGCCGGTCAGCCATGCGATGCACGCATCAGCGGGCAATAGCCGCGCGTCGGCCTGCTCGCGCGCGCGTGGCGGCGTTTCGAAAATGATCTTGCCGGCGGGGATGTCGTCGAACGCGACGCTCTGTTTCGACAGATTCAGCGCGATCGACAGCGTCTCGCCATCGCCGAGTTTCCAGCGCGCGACTAGCGCGTTCGCGTCGCCGCCACCTGCGTCGCGCAGCACGGTCGCGCCGCACGCCTTCGTATGTTTCAGGCGTGGCGTGATCAGCTTCGCGCGCACCGCGAGCGCGGACTTGTAGTAATGCATCCAGTCGAGCCGATCCGGTGTCGGCTTCGCATCGGGCGCGGGTGGCGACGACGCGGCGAAGGTCTGGGCATCGTTCGGATCGGGAATCTGCGCGCGGCTTTTCTCGTCGCTGAACGCGGCGAAGCGCGCGAATTCACGGCGTCGCCCTTCGCGCACCGCGTCGGCGAGATCGCCGGTGTAATCGGTGAAAAACAGGAACGGTTGCGTCGAGCCGTATTCTTCGTCCATGAACAGCAGCGGAATTTGCGGCGACAGCAACAGCAACGCGGTCGCGGCGCGCAGCGCGTCGTCCGAAGTCAGCTTGCGTAGACGTTCCCCGAACGCACGGTTGCCGATCTGATCGTGGTTCTGCAAAAACATCACGAACGACGTCGGCGGCAGATGCGCACTCGCTTCGCCACGCGGTGCACCATCGTGCAGCGGCGACGGCTCGCCCTGATACGCGAAGCCTTCGGACAACACACGCGCGAGCCGGCGAATCGGTTCGTTCGCATACGCGTGGTAATAGCCTTCGGTTTCGCCGGTCAGCAGCACGTGCAGCGTGTTGTGCGCGTCGTCGTTCCATTGCGCGTCGAAATGCGTGTCGAGCAGGCTCGCGCTGTTGTGCTCGTTTTCGAGCACCAGATGCACATGGCGGCCATGCTGCACGCGCGCGCGGATATGGTCCGACAGCTCGCGCAGCCACGCGGGGTTGTCGATCGCATGCACCGCGTCGAAGCGCAGGCCGTCGAAGCGGTACTCGTTGATCCAGTAGACCGCGTTGTCGGTGAAGAAGTCGCTGACTTCGCTGCGCTCGAAGTCGATCGCGGGGCCCCATGGCGTCTTTACGCCCGCGCGGAAAAACGGCTCCGCGTAAGTATGCAGATAGTTGCCGTCGGGTCCGAAGTGGTTGTAGACGACGTCGAGAAACACCATCAGGCCGATACCATGTGCGGCGTCGATCAGCGCCTTCAGTTCTTCAGGGCGGCCGTACGCGGAGTCGGGCGCGTACGGCAGCACGCCGTCGTAACCCCAGTTGTGACGGCCGGGAAAGTCGTTCAACGGCATCAGTTCGATTGCGGTGACGCCGAGCGCGGCGAACTCGGGCAGACGTTTTTGCACGCCCGCATAGCCGCCCATTGCACCGACGTGCAATTCGTACAGTACCGTTTCTTCCCAGGGCCGGCCGTGCCATTCGGTGTGTTCCCAATGGTAGGCGCGCGGATCGATGACCTCGCTCGGGCCATGCACGTCCCGCGGCTGGAATCGCGAGGCGGGATCGGGCACTGTCTGCTTGCCGTCGAGCTGGAACCGATACAGCGTGCCCGCACCGCTCTCCACGGTGGTCTCGAACCAGCCGTTGCCGGTCGGCGCCATGTCGTGCGTGCCTTGCGCGTGGTCGCTTTCGATGACCACCTGCACGCTGTTGCACGACGGTGCCCAGAAACGGAACCGCGTGCGCGGTCGCGCGCCGCTCGCGCCGATCAACTGCGCGCTGAACGGCAGACAGTGCGCGTGATGATGCGTGTGAGGATCAATCGGACTATCGGACATGTCTTCACCATTCGAATCTGCAAACGCGCCTGGCTAGCAAGGTGACGCAACGCAAGCATTGCGTCGCAACATTCTTGCCACCCCGGCCGCGTTGCGATTTGTCCACGCTCGAACTATGTCGCCGCAGTGCATCGTTCATTGCGAGCCATCGTCGTCTGGTGTCTGCGCGCCGGGGTCGGGCGGCAGCGCGGTCAACAACCGCGGCCCGTGCTGCGCGCCGGCCACCCAGCCGGCTTGCCAATCCGCTTCGCCGGTCGGCTGCGCGGCGAGTATCACGAGGCCGTGTGCGCCGACCTCGAGTTCGGCCGTGGCGAGTCTCTGCGGCGCGCGGTCCGGATCGGCGGTGTCCAGCAGCACATGCCATTCCAGATGCGGCGCGGGAGGCGAGAACTGCAGCGGTTCGTCGTGAGCGTTGAGCATCAATAACAATACTTCGGTTTCGCCATTCAGGCCCGGTCCCGCGCGGCGCAACGTGAACGCGCGTCCCTCCGGGTCCTGCCACGCTTCGATCGTCAGCGGATCGCCGTGTTCGTCGAACCAGCCGACGTCGAACAGGCCGGGCAGCACTTCGCGGTCGCCGAACAGAAAGCGCGTTTCACGCAACAGCGGGTGGCGCTTTCGCAAGCCGATCACGCGCGCGACGAACTCGGTCATGCGCCGGCCTTCGGGCGAATCCGCAAGGTCCCAGTCGATCCACGATAGGTCGTTATCCTGACAGTAAGCATTGTTGTTGCCGCGTTGGGTGCGCAGCGCTTCGTCGCCGGCGAGCAGCATCGGCGTGCCGAGCGCGATCATCAGTGTCGCGATCAGCGAGCGCGACACGCGGCGGCGCGTGGCGAGAATCGCGGGGTCGTCGGTCGCGCCTTCGACACCCCAGTTGCGGCTGCAATTCTCGTTGTGGCCGTCGTTGTTGTCTTCCTGATTCGCTTCGTTGTGCTTCTGCTCGTACGCGGTGACATCGGCCAATGTGAAGCCGTCATGCGACGTGACGAAGTTGAGCGACGCCCACGGCTTGCGATGCCGCCGGTTGAACAGATCGGCCGAACCGGTCAGGCGCGCCGCGAGGTCGGGCCGCAGGCCGGCGTCGCCGCGCCAGAACCGTCGCACCGTGTCACGGAAACGGTCGTTCCATTCGCTGAAGCCCGGCGGATGATTGCCTAGCTGATAGCCGCCAGGGCCGATATCCCATGGCTCGGAAATCAGCTTGCGTTGCGACAGCACCGGGTCCTGGCGCAACGCGTCGAACAGGCCCGAACCCGGGTCGAAGCCGTGGCTTTCGCGCCCGAGCGTCACACCGAGATCGAAACGGAAGCCGTCGATGTTGAACGCGGTCGACCAGTAGCGCAGCGAATCCATCACCATCTGCATCACGCGCGGATGCGGCAGATTGACCGTGTTGCCGCAGCCGGTGTCGTTGATATGGTGACGCTCGTCGCCGGGGATCAGCCGGTAGTAGCTGGCGTTGTCGAGGCCGCGCCATGAGATGGTCGGGCCCATCTCGTTGCTTTCGCAGGTGTGGTTGTAGACCACGTCGAGAATCACCTCGATGCCGGCCGCGTGAAGTTGCCGCACGGCGATGCGCATTTCGTCGAGCCGGTGCGTGCTCAGGTAGGTCGGCTCCGGAGCGAAGAACGCGGCCGTGTTGTAGCCCCAGTAGTTGCGCAGGCCGCGCTCCACGAGGAAGCGGTCGTTCAGAAACGCGTGCACGGGCAGCAGCTCGACCGCGGTCACGCCGAGCTTCAGCAGATGCTCGATGAACTCCGGCGCCGCGAGTGCCGCGAACGTGCCGCGTTCATGCTGGCGCAGATCGGAGCGCAGCATCGACGCGCCGCGCAGGTGCGTTTCGTAGATCACGGTTTCGCCCCACGGCACGTCCGGACGCCGGTCGTGCGACGAGTCGAACGCCTCGTCGACGACGACGCACTTGGGCATCGCGGGCGCGGAATCGCGCCGGTCGATCGAAAGATCCGCGCGATTCGAATGCACGCGATAGCCGAACAGCGCGTCGGACCAGCGAAACTGCCCGACGAGCTTGCGCGCATACGGGTCGAGCAGCAGCTTGTGCGGATTGAAGCGATGCCCGAAATGCGGCTGATACGGCCCGTGCGCGCGAAAGCCGTACGCGGTGCCCGGATGCGCGTTCGGCAGATAGCCGTGCCAGATCTCGTCGGTGCATTCGGGCATGGCGAAGCGGCGGATCTCCTTGCGTCCGGTGGAATCGAACAGGCACAGCTCGATTTTTTGCGCATTGGCCGAGAACACCGCGAAGTTGACGCCCAGCCCGTCCCAGCTCGCGCCGAGCGGATACGGTGAGCCGGGCAGCAACCGGTCGGGCAACGCATGCGACATGTTTTCCCTTTCCTGTTCTGATTGTCGAGCTAGAGCCCGGGTCCGTCCGAGTCTTCATGCAACGGGGGCGCGGCGCTTGCCTTCGCGCCGCGCGCCTGTGCTGCGGCACGTTTCCTTAGTCCGCGCGCAAGACGATAGTTGCGAGTGGCGGCAAAGTCAGCGCGGCGGAATGCGGCCTGCCGTGGCTCGTTACCTGGTCGGAATGGATCAGCCCGCCGTTGCCCATGTTCGAGCCGCCGTATACGGCCGCATCGGTATTGAGCACTTCCACCCAGCGCCCGCCGCGCGGCATGCCGAGCCGATAGCCGAGCCGCGGCACCGGCGTCATGTTGCACACCACGACGAACTCCTGGCCCGCGCCGTCGGTGCGCCGATAGGCGAACACGCTGTTGGCGCTGTCGTCGCCGATCAACCATTCGAAGCCGCCCGGTTCGCTGTCGAGCAGATGCAGCCCCGGCTCGTTGCGGTACAGATGGTTCAGGTCGCGCACCAGCAATTGCACGCCGTGGTGAGCCGGATCGTCGAGAAGATTCCAATGCGGCGAGCCGTCATGATCGAACTCCGCCATCTGGCCGAATTCGCCGCCCATGAACATCAGCTTCTTGCCCGGGTGCGTCCACATGAAACCGAAGTACGCGCGCAGATTCGCGAAACGCTGCCAGCGGTCGCCGGGCATCTTGCCAAGCAGCGAACCCTTGCCGTGCACCACCTCGTCGTGCGAAAGCGGCAGCACGAAGCGCTCGGAATACGCGTAGACCATGCCGAACGTCATGTTGTGGTGGTGGTACTGGCGATACACCGGGTCTTCGTGCATGTAGTGCAGCGTGTCGTGCATCCAGCCCATGTTCCACTTGAAGTCGAAGCCGAGACCGCCGTCCGCGACGCTTGCGGTCACGCCGGGCCATGCGGTCGATTCCTCCGCGACCGTGATCGCGCCGGGTGCGCCCGGCACATAGCGGACTTCATGATTCAAGCGCTTCAGGAACGCGATCGATTCGAGATTCTCGCGCCCGCCATAGATGTTCGGCACCCACTCGCCGGCCGCGCGCGAGTAGTCGCGATACAGCATCGACGCGACCGCGTCCACGCGCAGGCCATCGACGTGATAGCGCTGCAGCCACGCGAGCCCCGACGCGATCAGGAACGCGCTCACCTCGTTGCGGCCGAGGTTGTAGATCATCGTGTTCCAGTCCTGGTGATAGCCCTCGCGCGGATCGGCATGTTCGTAGAGCGGCGTGCCGTCGAAATCGATCAGGCCATGCGCGTCGTTCGGAAAATGCGCGGGCACCCAGTCGAGAATCACGCCGAGCCCCGCTTCGTGCGCGCGATCGACGAAACGCGCGAACTGCTCGGGCTTGCCGAAGCGCGCGGACGGCGCGAACTGCCCAAGCGGCTGATAGCCCCACGAGCCGCCGAACGGATGCTCGGCGATCGGCAGAAATTCGATGTGCGTGAAGCCCATGCTCTTCGCGTAGGGAATCAGCCGCTCGGCGAGCTCTTCCCAGACGAGACCGCGCTGGCCTTCTTCGGCGATGCGCAGCCATGACTCTGCATGCACTTCGTAGATCGCAATCGGCGTGCGCGCGGTCTGCTTGCCGGCGCGCGACTGGATCCACTCGTGATCGGTCCACGGAAACTGCTCGATCTCGTCCACGTGCGCGACGATCGACGCGGTGCCCGGCGGCTTTTCAGTCTGCATCGCGCACGGATCGGCCTTCAAAGGCAGCGGATGGCCGTCGCGCGACAGCAGCTCGTACTTGTAGCGCGTGCCGGCGCCGACGCGCGGCACGAACAGCTCCCACACGCCCGCCTGGTGACGCAGCCGCATCGGATGGCGGCGGCCGTCCCACGCGTTGAAGTCGCCGACCACCGACACGCGCCGCGCATTCGGTGCCCACACGGCAAAGCGCACGCCCGGCACACCGTCGATGTCGACCGGCCGCGCGCCCAGACATTCGAGCACCGCGTACGGATCGCCGTGCGCAAGACGTTGGAGCGGCTCGTCGCCGAGCACCGGACCGAATGAATAGGTATCTTCCACTTCCTGCACGACGCCATGCCAGTCGATGCGCAACCGATACGGCATCGCCGACGTGATGCGGCCCGCGAACAGGCCAGGCCGCAGTTGCTCGAGCTCGCCGAGCGTCGCGCCATCGGCGCGCGAAATCACGGTGACGTGCCCGGCATTCGGCAGCAGCGCGCGCACGATCGGACCCGCGGCGGTCTGATGCAGCCCCAGCTGCGAAAACGGATCGGGGTGGCGCGCTTCGACGAGCGCGTCGATATCGACGGGTTGAAGGCCTGCGGCCGGATCATGCTCACTCATAGTCGCCCTCGGCCGGGTTGGGCGGCGTAGCGGAGCCGGACACCCGGGTTGATGGATCGTAATGCGGCGGTGCGCCGGTATCGCCCAGCAGTCGGCTCGTGAGCGCGGCGAGGCCGCGTACCGGTAAGCCGAGCCATGTCGGCCGGTTGGCCGCCTCGTAGCGAATCTCGTAAGCGGCCTTCTCGATCAGGAACAGATCGAGCAGCGCCTCTTCGGATTCGGGCGCGACGAGCGGCTCCGATGACTGAGCGGCCGCCGCGCGGTATTCGGCGAGGAACGCCGTGGTCGCGTGGGAGCGGAAGCGCTCGAACAGAGCACGCTTGCGATCCGCGGTCTGTTGCGGCGCGCTTTCGGTGGTCGATTGCGCGGCCGCGCTCGCATACGACAGCGAGCGCACCAGACCGGCCACGTCACGCAACGGGCTCGATTTCTGGCGACGCTCCTCGAGCGAACGCGCGGGCTCGCCCTCGAAGTCGATCAGATACGCGTCGCCGTGCGCGACCAATACCTGACCGAGATGGAAGTCGCCGTGGATGCGGATGCGCAACGCCCCCGCGTCGCCCGGCACGAGATTGTCGACCGCCTTGACCAGCGCGGCGCGCCGATCGATCAGACTTTGCGCGAGCCCCTTCGTGTCCGCGTCGCTCATCTCCGCGATGCGCGGCGCGAGCAGATCGAGCGCGCTCGCGAGCATCGTCTGCGTTGCGTCGACCCATGCTTTCACCTGCTCGGCGTTGGCATGTTCCGGCGCGAACGCGGGGTCGTCGCTCGGCGTGGCGAGCGCGACGTGCAGCTCGCCGAGCCGTCGGCCGATGATGCCCGCGAGTTCACCGTAGCCGTCCAGCAGAATCGACTCGTTCGTGCGGTCGGGTGCGGTCTGCGTTTCAGTGTCGACCGCGATTGCCAGCTCGTCGACCGAGCGGCGCAGATAATCGAGCGACCAGTTCCACGCGTCGCCCTGATTGTCGATAAAGCCCTGCAGGATCGCGAGCGTATGCGGCACGCCCTCGGGATCGACGCGCACCACTTCGCCATACAGCGGCGCGGTGTTCGCATAGCCGAGCTGTGTCAGATAGCGGCTGATTTCCGCTTCCGGATGGATGCCGCTGACGAGCCGCCGCACCAGCTTCAGCACCGCGGCATCGGCGATGATCAGCGAGCTGTTGCTCTGCTCGGCGGCAAGCCAGCGAATCTCGGGCCGCTCGCCGAGATTGTCGAGTTCGGCGAAGCGCTCGGTCGGCAGGAACTTGATTTCGCTCTTCTGCACGGTCGGCACGACTGCGTGTTCGCGCATCTTGCGCAGCACGTTGTGCGCGAAGATCGGCAGCGAGAACGCGTCGGTCAGATGGCCGACGGTGCGGCCGCGTCGCACGCGCGCCAATGCCAACTGCAGGAACAGCGGCGTGGTGGTTTCACCGCCCCATGTGAGCGCGATCGGCACCACGTAGCGCTCGGTGTGATCGCCGACGTCCACTTCGATTTCGGTGAATGCGAAGCCGCCGTTCGGAATCGTGGTCAGCGCGGCGAGCCGCACCGCATGCATCTTCTGATCCTTCGACGCGAACCAGCGGCGCCGGCTCAGCCACGACGGCAGCACTTCGGATTCGAGCAGCCGCACGTTTTCGGGTGTCGGCCCGGTCTGCCCCTCGCGGATCACGATCGTGACGAACTCGGGCAGCGGCTCGGAATGCGCCTGCGCCCACGTCGGCCGTCCGCCGCCTTCGCACAGCATGAACCACAGGAAGCCGTATGGCGGGAACGTCAGCAGATAGGTCAGTTGGCCGATCGCGGGGAACACCGAATCGGCGGTCATCTCGACCGGCACGAAGCCGTTGAATTCGGACAGGTCCAGCTCGACCGCCTGCGGCGCGCGCGACAGATTCGCGACGCACAGGATCGGCGCCTCGCCGGGCATCTCGCGCAGATACGCGAGAATCTTGCGGTTTTCCGGCTTCAGAAAGCGGATCGTGCCGCGTCCGAAGGTCTGCTTCGAGCGCCGCGTCGACAGCATGCGGCGCGTCCAGTTCAATAGCGAGTGCGGGTCGCGGCTCTGCGCTTCGACGTTGACCGCGTCGAAGCCGTACAGCGTACCCATCACGGGCGGCAGCACCAGTTGCTCGGGGTCGGCGCGCGAGAAGCCGCCGTTGCGATCCGACGACCACTGCATCGGCGTGCGCACGCCGTCGCGGTCGCCGAGGTGGATGTTGTCGCCCATGCCGAGTTCGTCGCCGTAGTAGATGACGGGCGTACCGGGCATCGACAGCAGCAGCGAGTTGATCAGCTCGATGCGGCGGCGGTCGCGCTCCATCAGCGGCGCGAGACGGCGGCGAATGCCGAGATTCAGACGTGCGCGGCGATCGCTCGCATAGGTGTTCCAAAGATAGTCGCGCTCGGAATCGGTGACCATTTCGAGCGTCAGCTCGTCGTGATTGCGCAGGAAGATCGCCCACTGGTTCGAATCGGGGAGGTCCGGCGTCTGCTTCATGATGTCGGTGATCGGGAAGCGGTCCTCGCTCGCGATCGACATGTAGATGCGCGGCATCAGCGGGAAGTGGAACGCCATATGGCATTCGTCTTCGTTGCCGAAGTACTCCTTCACGTCCTCGGGCCACTGGTTCGCCTCGGCGAGCAGCATCCGGTTCGGATACTCGGCGTCGATGGTCGCGCGAATCCGCTTCAGGATCTCGTGCGTTTCCGGCAGGTTCTCGTTGTTGGTGCCTTCACGCTCGACCAGGTACGGCACCGCATCGAGCCGCAGCCCGTCGATGCCCATGTCGAGCCAGAAGCGCATCACCTGCAGCACCTCTCGCATCACCGCCGGATTGTCGAAATTCAGATCGGGCTGGTGCGAATAGAAGCGGTGCCAGTAGTACGCGCCCGCAACCGGATCGTGCGTCCAGTTCGACGGCTCCGAGTCGATGAAGATGATGCGCGTCTCCGCGTACTTCTGATCGGTATCGGACCACACGTAGTAGTTGCGATAGTTCGAGCCGGCCTTCGCACGCCGCGCGCGCTGGAACCACGGGTGCTGATCCGACGTGTGGTTGATGACGAGCTCCGTAATCACGCGGATGCCGCGCGCGTGCGCTTCCTGAATGAAGCGCCGCACGTCCGCGAGCTGACCGTAGTCGGGATGCACGTTGCGGTAGTCGGCGATGTCGTAGCCGTCGTCACGGCGTGGCGACGGATAGAACGGCAGCAGCCAGATCGCGTTGACGCCGAGCTCGGCGATGTAGTCGAGCTTGGCGATCAGGCCGGGGAAATCGCCGACGCCGTCGTTGTTCGCATCGAAAAACGACTTGATGTGGACCTGGTAGATGATCGCGTCCTTGTACCACAGCGGATCGTCGCTGAGCGCCGCGGGTTTGCCGCGCCGGCGCGTGCGTACCTTCGCCGCGGTGCCGACGGCCGCGGCCGTTTGCGCCTCGTGCGTGGATTGGGCTGGATCGTCGCGCTTCATGTTCCACCTTCCATCCAGGTTGGGGTGACAGCGTCTGCGTGAAGAGTGCTGTCGTGTTCGTGGTCGCTGTCCTCCGGGCGATCGGCGGGCAGGCCGCCTAGCGGCGCGATGCGCCAGATCGAGAACGGCTGGCCCGAGCCGAGCCGCACGTGCTGCCAGCGTCCGTGCCATTCAAAGCGTGCGCCGGTCATCTGGTCGATCACTTCGAGCGCGGCGTGGTCGTGCAGATGCCAGCGCTGGAACGTGTCCCACGACAACTCGATGTCCGCGCCCTGTTCGTTGAACGGATCGAGATTGATCGCGACGACGATCACGTTGTCGCGCGACTCGGTCGCTTTCTCGAAGAACAGGATGTGATCGTTGTGCGCGGTGAGGAACGTGAGACCGAGATGCGTCTGCAGCGCGGGATTCGCGCGCCGGATGCGATTCAGCGCGGTGATCTCGCCGACGATATTGCCGGGCCGGTGCCAGTCCCACGCGCGCAATTGATACTTTTCGGAGTCCAGGTACTCTTCGCTGTTCGGCAGCGCGGTGGCCTCGCACAGTTCGAAGCCGCTATACACGCCCCACAGCCCGGCCAGTGTCGCGGCCAGCGCCGCGCGGATCAGAAAGCCCGTGCGTCCCTGCGATTGCAGATGGCGCGGGTTGATGTCCGGGGTATTGACGAAGAAGTTCGGCCGGTAGAAATCGCGCGCGCCGGTCTGCGTGAGCTCACTCATGTACTCGATGAAATCGCGCTTCGACTCGCGCCACGTGAAGTACGTGTACGACTGCGAGAAGCCGATCTTGCCGAGCCGGTTCATCATGCGCGGCCGCGTGAACGCTTCGGCGAGGAAGATGACATCGGGGTGGCGCGCACGCACGTCGGCGATCATCCATTCCCAGAACGGCAGCGGCTTGGTGTGCGGATTGTCGACGCGGAAGATGCGCACACCCGCGTCGACCCAGAACAGGATCACGTCGCGCAACGCGAGCCACAGGTCGGGCTTCGCATCGTGCGCGTAGAAGTCCGGGTTGACGATGTCCTGGTACTTCTTCGGTGGATTCTCTGCATAGCGCAGCGTGCCGTCGGGGCGCCACGCGAACCACGTCGGATGCTCCTTCAGCCACGGGTGATCGGGCGAGCACTGGATCGCGAAGTCGAGCGCGATTTCGAGGCCGTGCGCATGCGCGGCGGCCAGCATCGCCTTGAAATCGTCGAGCGTGCCGAGCTGCGGATGCACGGCGGTGTGGCCGCCTTCGGCCGCGCCGATCGCATAGGGACTGCCGACATCGCCCGGCTGCGCGGTCAGCGTGTTGTTGCGGCCCTTGCGGTTCGCGAGGCCGATCGGATGAATCGGCGGGAAGTACAGCACGTCGAAGCCCATGTCGCGGATGCGCGGCAGTTTCGCGGTCACGTCCGCGAACGTGCCGTGGCGCGATTCGTCGTCGCTCATCGAACGCGGGAAGATCTCGTACCAGCTCGCGAAATAGGCCGCGGTGCGTTCCGCGTCGATCTTGTAGATCACCTGATCGCGGCTCAGAAACGGCCGGTGGCGCGCGGCGGTCATCGCTGCCGCGGTGGCGGGCGCGAGAATCAGCGCGAGCTTCTGTTCGGCGTCGGCCTTCTGGAAGTCGCGCACGATGTGTTCGAGCTGCTCCTTGTCCGCGCCTTCGCTAGTCTCGACTTCGGCGAGCACGAGCGCGAACAGATGCGCGGCTTCGTCGAGTTCGATCTCGACGGTCTGGTTCGCCTTCAGCTTCTTCTGGATGTGCTCGACGAGCGAGGCAAAGTCGTCGCGCCACGCGATCACGGTGAATTCATAGCGGCCGATCCGCTCGAGCGGAATCCGCGCGCTCCACAAGTCGAGACCGGCCGGCGGCGCGGGCGACATCAGCTCTTCGTGCCACGCGGTTTCGTCGGCCGCGCGCCACAGCACGGCGGCCGCGATCTTGTCGTGACCTTCGGCGAAGATCGCCGCGCGAATCTCCGCGCGCTCGCCGACGCTGCGCTTGGCCGCGAAGCGGCCGTTTTCCACCGACGGCGACACGCTCTCGATTGCGACGCGCGGCGCTTCGATCGCGTCGAGCACGGTCTTGTGGCCGCTGCGCTTGCTGTTCGACTTGTCGATGGGCGGCGCGAGGTAGATTGGCTGTTCCGCGAACGCGCGCAGCAGCCGCACCGCGCCCGGCGCGAGCGCGAACGGCGCGAGGGCCGCGGGTTCGTTCCGGCCGCGCGCATCGAGCGGCACGAAGCGCGTGAAGCTGCCCGGCACGCCCGCGAGGAAGCGCGCGGGATCGACCCGCACTGGCGCGCCGAGTTCGGGATTCACGACGATCAGGAGTGCTTCGCTGGCGTCGCGCAGATCGGCCGCGTCGGCGCGCAGCAGAACCGCGGCCGATGCGCCGGGTCCGCTCAATTGGCGCAATTCACCGTTCGCATGCAGCGTCGGCGTATTGCGCGCGAAGTCGTTCGCCTGGGTGACGGCGGCGCTCAGATCGAAGCGCCGTGACTGCACGGCGCGCGCGAACTGCGCGGCGTCGCCGCGCGTTTGCGACATCGGTTCGGCGATGCCGTATTCGAAGCCCATCGGCATCATCCAGCCGCTGCCCAGTGCAACCGACGTGAACAGCGCGCGTCGATACGCCCGCTCGACGATCGCCGCATCGTGCACGTCGCTCAACTCGGCGGCGAGGCGCGTGCCGTACGGCGCTTCGGGAAAGGCGATCGGCGCACCGACGCGCGCGAGCGCCGCATGCTCCTCGGCCATCCAGCTCGAACGGAAGTCCCACCAGCGCACGGACGAAAACGCGCTGTCGAAGCCGGCTGCTTCGAGCCCGGGCAGATCGCCGCGCGACAGGCCCGGCGTTGCCGCGAGAAAGCGCATATGCGGATGCTTCGCGCGCACTTCATCGCCGAGATGCCGCCATACGGCAGCCGGCACGCGGTGCGGCGAATCGAAACGGAAGCCGCCGACGCCCGCCTCGGCGAGCGCGAGCAGTTGCTGGGTCCACCAGACGCACAGCGAGGCACTCGTCGCGGGGTCGTCGAAATTCGCATAGGCGACGTTGTCTTCACGATGCACGTGACGCGGATCGAGCCGCGCGAGCTCGGACTCGCGCGCGTGAAACCAGTCCGAATGTTCGCTGTACAGCACGCCGTCGGCGGCCACGCGGTCGATCACCAGATCGATCAGCAGCGTCAGATTATTGCGGCGCGCGGCATCGGCGAGCATGCGTACGGCGTCGGGCACCGAATGCTGCGCCTCGAACACCGGATGCAGCCGCGCGTGATTGCCGACCACCTGAGCGTGGCCCGCCTGGCCCGGCTCGAACAGCCCGGCGATCAACGCGTGATCGAAGCCGAGCCCGGCCGCGTGAGCGAACTGCGCGGGCCAGGCATCGAGAGGCCCGACGAGAAGAGAGTGAAAAAAGTAAATCCGCGGCGCGTACCCGTTTGGAGGTTCCATCGGTCGTTTCCAGAGTTGTCCTGCTGCGGTGTGGATGCAGTTGGCATGCGATCACAGCGCTCATTGGGCTTCCCGAGCCGGATACCGCGCGATGCGTCAGCGGGGGCACGTACTGGTCAATGTAGTGCAAAGATCGTCACGCCGCTGGCCAGTCGCGGGTGCTTTCGCGCCAGACGCCGGTCCGGTGGGACTGGTCGTCACTCGTGGCGGAAAGGGAGCAAACCGTGTGCCAACGCGGCGACCCGCTAGCGGGAAAAGGGGGAGGTTACGTTGAGATGGCGGGTGCCGAAGGTGCGCGTCCGCACGGAGCGCGTGCGATTAAGCGGGCATTGTTACGCACGCCGCGGCTGGCGCGGCATGTAAAACGCGACCACGCGGGTCGGATTTACACGGACGGACGCGCGATGCCAGGGTGACGCTCACGTGGCAACCATGTGGCACGCGCGTGGCATTTGCATGAAATTCATGCGAGCGCTGCGCAATGGCCGAGTCACGAACCCAGCAGCCCCGCCGCGATGTTCACGCACAAGCCGAGCACCGCGACGTTGAAGTAGAACGACAGGACCGATTGCGCGAGTGTCGCGCGACGAATTTCGCGCGAGCGCAGCACCACGTCGGAGGTCTGCGACGCGACCGCGATCGTGAACGAGTAGTACAGGAAGTCCCAGTAATTCGGCAGTAAATGATGATCGGGAAATTTCAACGCGGTCTCTTTGGCGTCGGTGTCGTAGTAGAGGCGCGCGTAGTGCAGCGTGAAGATCGTCGGAATCAGAAACCATGCGCCGATCAGCGTCAGACCGGTCAGCAGGTAGTGCCAGAAGGTCGTTGCGCCGCCCGAGCCCTTGGCCGACGCGAGTTCGAGCACGATCGCGGCGATGCTTGCGATCGTCGCGACGCAGATCACGATCAGTACGACGCCCGCGTTTTCGTCGTCGCGTATCGCGTATTCGCGCACGCGGTGCTCGTCGGCGAGAGCCATGTGCACCCAGATCATCAGCAGGTAGCTCCAGATGGCCGCGTCCCAGCCGATCAGTGTGCGCGCCATCGGACTCGTATGAACGGGCACCAGGAACGCGACGACGATCCCGATCACGAGGCCGATCACCGTGCGGGGCCGATTGCGAAGAACCTGCGGATAGTAGTTGATGGCCATGAGTCGAGATGTACGGCGAAGTATAGGGCAGTCGGTGTCGCGGATTCTACGCGTGCAACGAGGACCGATTGTCGAATGGTGGGTCACAGGCTATAGTCTTCCGCAGCGGCCTTGCGCGCCGCTTTCAGTTGAAAGGCGATTGGCAGAAAACGGCAGTAATCGTTGCCATTTCGCTCATGCATGCAACACCACACATGCGGCGCGCGTGAATCGCGCGCACGGATTCGAGACCGCTGGAAGCGGCGTCAGACCAGGTTTGGGGAAGAGCAAACGAAGCGGCACGCGAACGGCATCATGCCTTCCGAGTGCGGCTCGTCGAGAACGACTCATCATCTGGAGCCCCCATGACAGATGTTCCTGAGGATAACGATGCGCATCCCCACATGACGCATCGGCAAGGAGCGAAGTCCTATCGCAATGCCACGCGTTTCACCGGTTTATCCCAGTCGTTTTCCGCTTCGCGCAGGGCCTGGGTGCTCGGTTCGTGCGCGGCGGCCGCGGCGCTCGCGTTCGCCGGCGCGAGCCGTTCGCTGTCGTGGCTCGCGCCCGTCTTCGCCGCGACGCCGCCAGCCGGCGGCGGACTCGATGCCTTCCTCGCGCTGTCGCAACACCTCACCGGTCGTAGCAGTTTCGACACCGTGCTCGGCCAGCGTGTCTACGATGCGCTGTCGCGGGCCGATAACCAGTTCGCGCAGAACGTCGCGGCGCTGAATACGTGGCTGCAAGGCCACGGCGGCGTGCCGTCCGATACCGTCACGCAGGCGCTGCAGACCGACCATCCGGCGCTTGCGAAAGCGGTCGGCGCGATCATGCGCGCGTGGTATCTCGGACTCGTCGGCGACATGCCGCACGTCCAGGTGGTCGCGTATGAAAAGGCGCTGATGTTCGAGCCCGTGCAAGACGTGCTTACGATTCCCTCTTATTGCCGCGACGTGCCGTTCTACTGGACGCAGAAGCCGCTGCACGCGTGAGCCGCGCGGGCCCGCTAGCGGGCCACGCCAGCAGCGCACGAACAAAGCCCGCAACAGGCAGGGCACCGAAGAGAGAAACGATGGCAAACACACAATCCGCCGATATCGTCGTGGTCGGCTCGGGCGTCGCCGGCAGTCTGGTTGCGCATCAACTGGCGCTGGCGGGCGCGTCGGTGATCCTGCTCGAAGCTGGGCCGCGCATTCCACGCTGGCAGATCGTCGAGAACTTCCGCAACTCGCCGGCCAAGTCCGACTTCGCGACGCCGTATCCGTCGACGCCTTACGCGCCGCATCCCGAGTACGCGCCCGCGAACAACTACCTGATCCAGAAGGGCGATTATCCGTACAACTCACAATACGTGCGGCTCGTCGGCGGCACGACGTGGCACTGGGCGGCCGCCGCGTGGCGGCTGCTGCCGTCGGACTTCCAGTTGCACAAGCTGTATGGCGTTGGGCGCGATTGGCCATATCCGTACGAAACGCTCGAGCCGTGGTACGTCGCCGCCGAAGTGCAGCTCGGCGTGTCCGGTCCGGATAGTTCGATCGATCTCGGTTCGCCGCGCTCGAAGCCCTATCCGATGCAGCAGTTGCCGCTGTCGTACATGGATCAGCGTTTCAGCGACGTGCTCAATGCCCAGGGCTTCAAGGTCGTGCCCGAGCCGGTCGCGCGCAACAGCCGGCCCTACGATGCGCGACCGACCTGCTGCGGCAACAACAACTGCATGCCGATCTGCCCGATCGCCGCGATGTACAACGGCGTGATCCATGCGGAGAAGGCCGAGCAGGCCGGCGCCAAGCTGATTCCCGAAGCGGTCGTGTATCGCATCGAAGCGGACGACAAAGGGCTCATCACCGCGGTCCACTACAAGGACCCGAACGGCAATAGCACACGCGTCACCGGCAAGCTGTTCGTGCTCGCGGCGAACGGCATCGAAACGCCGAAGCTGATGCTGATGTCGACCTCGGACAAATTCCCGCACGGCGTCGGCAACAGCTCCGATCAGGTCGGCCGCAACCTGATGGACCATCCGGGCACCGGCGTCACGTTTCTCGCCAACGAACCGCTGTGGCCCGGCCGCGGTCCGATGGAGATGACCTCGATCGTCAACTTTCGCGACGGCGCGTTCCGCTCCGACTACGCGTCGAAGAAGCTGCATCTGTCGAACGGCGTGCCGACCATGGGCGTTACCGCCGACCTGCTGAAAAGCGGCCTGACCGGCGCCGAGCTCGACCGGCAGATTCGCGACCGCGCGGCGCGCACGCTGAGCATCAACAGCTTTCACGAACATTTGCCGGAGCCGCAGAACCGCATCGTGCCGTCGGCCGATCACAAGGACGCGCTCGGCATTCCGCAGCCCGAGATCTACTACTCGATCAACGACTACGTGAAGAAGAGCGCCGCCGATACGCACGAACAGTACGCGAAAATCGCAGCGCTATTCGGCGGCAGCGAGGTCTCGTTCGACGACAGCTTCGCGCCGAACAATCACATCATGGGCACGACGATCATGGGCAGCGATGCGGCGAGTTCGGTCGTCGACGCCGACTGCCGCACGCACGATCATGCGAACCTGTTCATCGCCAGCAGCGGCGTGATGCCTACCGCCGCGTCGGTGAACTGCACGCTGACGATCGCGGCCTTGTCGCTGAAGCTGGCCGACAGGCTGAAGCGCGAAATCTGAGCGCTGACCGGGGAGCCACAAATGCTGAAGAACATCTCTCGCGTGCAGCCGGATCCTGCGCGGACGCACGTGGCCCAGCGCCGCCGCTTCGGCGGCGCGGCGCTCGCGGCCGCGTTTTCGCTGTTCGCGCTGTCGATTGCGTGGCACGAGTCGCACGGCCCCGACGCAGTTTCGACCGACGAAATGCCGATCACCCAGGCGCGCGCAGACGACGCGGCGCAGGCGACGGACGGCGCCCCGGCCACGCTCAACGGCAGCGCCACGAATGGCGAACTCGTGAAGCGCGGCCAATACCTGACCCGTGCCGCCGATTGCGCGGCCTGCCATACGGCGGACAAGTCGCGCCCATTCGCGGGCGGCCTGCCGATCAGCACACCGTTCGGCACGATCGTGACACCGAACATCACGCCCGATCCCGACACCGGCATCGGCCGATGGAGCGACGCCGACTTCATGCGCGCGATGCACGAAGGCATCGGCAAGGGCGGCGAGCGGCTCTATCCGGCGTTTCCGTACACGGCCTACACGCGCGTGACCAATGAGGACGTGCTCGCGATTCGCGCTTATCTGAACACGCTGACGCCGATTCACTACACGCCGCCCGCGAACAGTCTCAAGTTCCCGTTCAATCAGCGCTGGCTGATGGTGTTCTGGAACATGTTCAACTTCACAGAGGGGCGCTTCGTGCCGGACCCGAAAAAGCGCGCCGAATGGAACCGAGGCGCGTATCTGGTCGAAGGGCTTGCGCATTGCGAGGAATGCCATACGCCGCGCAATTTCATGCAGGGTCTGCAGTCGAGCGCGCGTTTCTCCGGTGCGGTGCAGGCCGGCTGGCATGCGTTCAATATCTCGCCGGACAAACTGAGCGGCGTCGGCGACTGGCGCGACGACGAACTCACGTCATATCTGTCGACCGGCGCGGCGCCGGGCCGCGCGAACGCTGCCGGACCGATGGGCGAGGTGGTCGCGAATAGCACGCAGTATCTGACGCCGGTGGATCTGCGCTCGGTCGTCGAGTTCTTGCGCTCGGTGCCGGCCGTGAGCGGCGGTGACGCGCGTCCCCGTCATCAATGGGGCAATCCCGCCAACGATGTCACCGCGCTGCGCGGCACCGCGATCACCGGCGTGAACGGCGCGCAGCTGTTCGTCGCCAATTGCGCGACCTGTCATAACTCGACCGGGCAGGGCGTGGGTGCGAGCGCGCCGGGCGCGTATCCGTCGCTGATTCACAACTCGACGGTCGGCGCGAACGACACAAACAATCTCGCGTTGGTGATTCTGCACGGCGTGAACCGCACGACCGCGCACGCGGACGTGCTGATGCCCGCGTTCGGCGGCCATCTCGACGACGAGCAGATCGCGGCGATCACCAACTACGTGACGAAACAGTTCGGCAATCCGCAGGCGACGATCACGACCGGCCAGGTGGCGAAGCTGCGCACGCTGCAATAGCACGCGAGGCGACTCGCGCGCGCGGCAGGAGTGACTCGCGAAAGCGTGCATTTCCGGTAACGCATACCGCGAACGTGTCGTTTCAGCGTCGTTTTTGCGTCGTTCGATCTCTTTCTTGCTCGATGAAGCGCGCCGCTACGATAGGCACCCCGCATACGCGGGCGCGTCGGCGGCATTATCATGATGAGATGAATGCCACCCCCGCCAACTTCGTTCAGCATCACGACGCCAACGAGGCCGGCCGCGATTTCGTGGTCGGCGATCTGCACGGCTGCGTCGATGCGTTGCGTTACCTGCTGCGTCAGATCGCCTTCGATCCGACGTGCGACCGGCTGTTTTCGGTCGGCGATCTGGTGGATCGGGGCGAGCACTCGGAGCAGGCGCTCGCGCTGCTCGCGAAGCCGTGGTTCTATGCGGTGCTCGGCAATCACGAAGACGCGCTGTGCGCGGTCGCCGACGGCCGCTTGCGGCGGCAGTGGTGGTACGGCATCGGCGGCGCGTGGGCGGCCAACGTGCCCGACGAACGTCTGCGTTACTACGCCGAGCATCTGCGCACGCTGCCGCTCGTGCGCGTGGTCGGCAGCGGCAAGACGCGCTTCAACGTTCTGCACGCCGAATTCTTCGGCTCGGACGCCGATCTCGACGCGGGCAATTATTCGGCCGCAACGCGCCAGCAATTACTGTGGGGCCGCGAGCTCGCGCTCGGTCACGGCGATCCGCTGCGGCAACGCGGACTGTCGCTGACCTATTGCGGCCATACGCCGGTGCGCGACATCACGCAGATCGGCTCGCAGGTGTTCATCGATACCGGCGCGTTCGGGCCGGACGGCACGCTGACGATCGTGCAGCCGCAGGCGCTGCGCCGCTGGTCGATCTCGGTCGAAGCCGCTCGCGCGGAAGGCGCGGCGGAACTGGCCTTGCCTTGAGCGGCTGAAGTCGCCACGCGGCTGCGCTGCTATTCTGTCAGCCGACCTGGTTCAACTCGAACACCATATCCACGCTCGTGCCGTTCCAGTTGTATTCGAGGTATGCCGCGTGATGGCAGTCGCGCAGCAGCGTCGTGCGGAACGCCGCGAGGCATTCACCGGCGCTGTCGCGCACCGACGGATAGACGATGCCAGGCGCGCTCGCCTCGCGCACCGCGCGCCCGAGCGCCTGCCCGGCAACGTAGTCGTCGGGCGATAGCACGGCTGCGTCGAGCTCGGGGTCGCGACGCAAGTCGACCACGCTGCCTTGCGCGGCTACCGTGTAAAGACGCATCTGCTGACGCATCGGCGGCTCGGCGGTCGCTTTGAGAAACTGACCGGTGTGATAGCGCGTTTCGGCGATCGCCGTCTCGCGTGAACGCGCGCAATAGAACACGCCGTAGGTGCCGTCGGAAAAGCGGCTGCCAAGCGGATTCAAATGCGTGAGCGCGGCCATGATCGGCCCGTAGCCCGGCCCGAAGCGGCGCTCCTCGCGCGGCACCAGATCGAGTTCGCCGATTTCGGTGCGCAGACGGTCGTTGGTCATCGCTTCGAGCGCGTACAGCGCTTCGAAATCTTCCGGCGACGCGACCCGATCGAACAGATTGATGGCCGGGAAGCGCGTCGGAATCACGCGATACGCGGGCGTCCAGTCGAGCGCGGCGCTGGTCCAGCGGTCCTGCCATTGCGGTTTTGTCACGCCCAGCCGCCTCGCATTGCGTCGAGATACTGGCGCACGGCCACGAGATCGCTGATGTTGCCCGCCAGCATGCGGTCCAGCGCGCGTTTGCCGCCGAACGGCGGTGCGCTGTTGGGGCGTTTGACCCAGGTGTCTGCGGCGTTGGGCTGCGGCAGCAGAATCTGCAGCGCCTTGTAGATGCCAAGCAGCAGCGACAGTCGCTCCAGCGTGTCGTGGCTGAGGCGTGCGGTCTCGGGCGTCGCCCTCCACTTGAAGAACGTCGAGCGGCCCGGCTTGCCGAGCAGCACGATCTGCTCGTCGGCGCTCAGGTCCCAGTCGCGCGCGATGTTGAAGAACGCACGCAGACCCGCCGCGGACATTTGCGTTAGCGTGGGTTCCGAAAGCGATCGTCGCGGCGACGCCTCGGGCGAGGAAATTCGGGCAGCGTGAGCCATTTCGGGTAAGTCCCTATGTGTACTTTTCAATGATATTAGTCCATAAATGGATTTTTGCAAGAGAATATAATCCCGGCTCGTTTGGGCAGTCGTCGATCAGGAGAGCAGCAGATGCGGGTTCGAGCAGTGACAGCGGCGCTGGCCGTGTGGTGTGTGTCGCAGGTGGCGTTGGCCGCCGGTTATGCGGAAGTATGGAATCCGCCGGAGGCGAGCGGACACGTTGTCAGGCAGGCGCACGCGCGGAAAAAGCCTGAGGCGACGAAGGTGAAGGTGAAGGCGGGCACGCGGAGTGGCGTCAAGTCCAAGGCCGGTGCGCATGCGCAGCAGGCTGCCAGTGTCCGGCACGCGGCGCCTCGCGTCGCATCGGCCGGCGCGAGCCACGGCGGCAACGTCGCGGCGCATGGCGGCGGCGTGGAAGCCGCGGCGTCGAGCCGGAACCGGTCGCACGCCACCGTGACCGCGCGGGCCGCGCAGCAAGCGCAGCCGCATGTGCAACTGGCGCACGCAAAGCCGGCTCAGGGCAAGGTCGTGCGCGCCGATTTCGCGGCAGTTCACACCGCGCGTCCGCATGTGGACAAGGTTGCGGCCCAGCCGGCGGTTTCCCGTGCGAATCCGATCAGGCCCGCTACGCAGACTTCGCCGGACACGTCCGCAAACGTTAGCGGCATCGCGCCGATGGGCTCGGTGCCCAATCCGGCGACCGCCAGCAGCGGTTCCCTGCCGCCGATCATCCACTGAGACTCCTTCGAGCGGTGCCGCGCGGTGTGGCATCGGTCGACGTGTCACGCCGCGGCGAGGCCGTTTGCGAGCAGCCGCAGCGTTTCCGCCGAGCGAGCCTCGCGCACGCGGGAATGCAGCGTTACACGCGATTCCGGTAGCGCAGGCAGGCCGAGCCGCGCGCCGACGTCGATCAATCCGCGCGGCGCAACCCGGCGCGCGAGCGGCGACACGGCGAGCCCGGCGGCCACGGCCGCGCCCACCGCCGCGACACCACCCCCCACAAACACCTCCTGCCATGCGACCCCCGCCGCTGTGAGCGTGCGCAACGCGACGTCGCGCACGTTGCACGGCGGGCTCAATAACGCGAGCGCCAGCGGCTCATCGAGTCGCGGTAGCCATGTCGGCGTCGCCAGCCAGCCGAGCGGTTCGCTGAACAGCGTCTGCGCGTCGTCGCGCGGCGGTTCGTCGGCGCCGTAGCGGACGATCGCCGCATCGAGCCGGCGTTCGTCGAACTGCGCGAGCAGCGCCGCCGACGTGCCCATATGCAGCTCGACCACCAGACCCGGATCGTGCGCGTTGAGCCGGCCTAGCAGGTGCGGCAGATCGGGCCCAGCGACGTGCTCGCTCAGCCCGAGCACGAGCCGCCGCCGCTCCACCGACAGCGCGCCGAGCGCGCGCTCGTGCGCGTTCAGCAACTCGCGCGCGGCGCCGAGAAACGCCTGGCCGTCGGCGGACAGACGCACGACGCGCGGCGTGCGCTCCAGCAACTGCTTGTCAAGGTGCGCCTCCAGTCGCTTCAATTTCAGGCTGACGGCCGATTGCGTGGTGTCGAGCGCGTCCGCGGCGCGCGTGAAGCTGCGCAGATCGGCGACCAGCACGAAGGCCCGCACGGCATCGAGATCGAGGACTTTCATTTCGGATGGAAATGGATGAAATAGGCATGGATATCTGTTTATTATGATCGAGCGCGCCTAAGCTGTGTTCATTCCAACACCGCAACAAGGAACCCATCATGCCGCTCACCCGAATCTCACTGCGCGCCGGCAAGCCGGCCGACTATCGCCATGCGCTGACCGCCGGTATTCAACGCTCGCTGGTGGACACGTTCAACGTGCCGAAGGACGACATGTTCATGCTGATCACGGAGCACACGGCCGACAACATGGTCTACGACCGGCAATACCAGAATATCGAGCGCGGCGACGATCTCGTCGTGATCCAGCTGACCGTCAGCAACACGCGCTCGGTCGAGCAGAAGAAGGCGCTGTACCGGCGCATCGTCGATGAACTCGGGAAGTCGCCCGGCGTGCGGCCCGAGGATGTGTTCATCAATCTCGTCGAGGTCGAGAAGGAGAACTGGTCGTTTGGGAATGGGATTGCGCAGTACGCGAGCCGTCCCGACTAGCGCCCTGATCTCTACATTTCAACAAATGTTGAAATGTAGAGATGGAGTGGCTATAGTGTCTTCATGGACACGATCAATGCCGTACGCGCGCTCGGCGCGCTCGCTCACGAATCCCGTCTCGCGATCTTTCGCCAGCTCGTCGTTGCCGGTCCCAAAGGCATGGCGGCTGGCGAAATAGCGCAGCAATTGGGCATTTCGCCTTCCGGCCTTTCATTCCACCTGAAAGACCTGACCCACGCCGCACTGGTGAATCCGCGGCAGGAAGGGCGCTTCGTCATCTACACCGCGAACTTCGACGCGATGACGTCGCTGATCGGCTTCCTCACAGAGAACTGCTGCTCCGGTACCTCGTGTGCCGCCAGCCACCTTCCCAACTGCTGCCCGGACGAAACATGAAACGCATGCACATTCACGTGGCTGTCGACAATCTTGCCGACAGCATCCGCTTCTACAGCGCGATGTTCGGCAACGTCGAGCCGGCGGTCATCAAGAGCGATTACTGCAAGTGGGAGTTGAGCGACCCGGTCGTGAACTTCGCGATCTCGCAACGCGGGGCGAAGCCTGGCGTCGATCACATCGGCATCCAGGTCGAAACCGACGAGGAACTGGCAGAGATGAACGCGCGTTTCGCCGCCGCTGAAGTTCCCGTGCAGCACCAGAGCGGCACGACATGCTGTTACGCGAAGTCGGACAAGGCATGGACAGTCGATCCGCAGGGCGTGGCCTGGGAAACCTTCCGGACGCTCGAATCGGCTCCGATCTATGGACAGTCTCATACCCAGGCATTGGCAGCGAACGAACCCGCGGCAGCCTGCTGCGCTCCGTCGCAGACAAGCATTTCATTTAGGAGCCGCACGTGAGCGGCAAACCGTATTCCGTGCTGATTCTCTGCACTGGCAACAGCGCCCGCAGCATCATGGCTGAGGCGCTGTGCAACGTGCTCGGCAAAGGCCAGTTTCGCGCGTACAGCGCGGGCAGCCATCCGTCCGGCGCAGTGAATCCGTTCGCGATCGAGAAATGCGCGGCGCTTGGCTACGACACCGCGAAGATGCGCAGCAAGAGCTGGGACGAGTTCGCCACGCCCGGCGCGCCGCGGATGGACTTCGTCATTACCGTATGCGATCAGGCTGCGGGCGAGGTCTGCCCGATCTGGCCCGGCGAGCCGGTCAGCGCACACTGGGGCTTTGAAGATCCCGCAGCCTGCCACGGAACCGACGACGAGAAGCGCCAGGTTTTCGACAAGGTCTATCGACAGATCATGAACCGCGTGAACCAGTTCGTGAACCTGCCGCTGCATGCGCTCAGCCACGACACGATCGAGCGCGAAATGCGTGCGATCGGCGAGCGTCCGGCAGAGGAAACCAATGAGTCGCGCTGACGCTCGTGCAGCCGCGCGCCCAGCTATCGGCTTCTTCGAGCGCTATCTGACAGTGTGGGTCGCGTTGTGCATCGTGGCAGGCGTGATACTCGGCCAGATCTCGCCCAACGTGTTTCAGGTGCTCGGGCGCATGGAAGTCGTGCACGTGAACCTCCCGGTCGGCGCGCTGATCTGGGTGATGATCATCCCGATGCTCATCAAGATCGACTTCTCGGCGATGAAGCAGGTCCGCAGCCAATGGCGCGGCATCGGTGTCACGCTCGCGGTCAACTGGCTCGTCAAACCGTTCTCTATGGCCGTGCTGGGCTGGGTGTTCATTCGTCACGTGTTCAGGCCGTGGCTGCCTGACGAGCAACTCGACAGCTACGTCGCGGGTCTCATTCTGCTCGCGGCCGCGCCGTGCACGGCGATGGTTTTCGTGTGGTCGCAGTTGTGCAAGGGCGATCCGTATTTCACGCTGTCGCAGGTCGCGCTGAACGATTCGATCATGGCCGTAGCGTTCGCGCCACTCGTCGCGTTGCTGCTGGGGCTGTCCGCGATTACGGTGCCGTGGGACACACTGATTGCTTCGGTTGGCCTGTATATCGTGTTCCCGGTCATCCTCGCGCAACTGCTGCGCCACCGCCTGCTTCGAAAGGGCGAAGAGCATTTCCGTAGCGTCGTTGCCAGTCTCGGTCCCTGGTCCATCTGCGCTTTGCTCCTGACGCTGATCCTGCTGTTTGCGTTTCAGGGTCAACAGATCCTCGAGCAGCCGCTGGTAATCGCGATGCTCGCCGTGCCAATCCTGATCCAGGTGTTTCTGAACTCGGGACTGGCCTACCTGCTCAACCGCCAGTTGGGCGTCGCGCATTGCGTCGCTGGCCCGTCGAGTCTGATTGGCGCGAGCAACTTTTTCGAACTCGCGGTGGCCACGGCGATCAGCCTGTTCGGTTTTCATTCGGGTGCCGCGCTCGCGACCGTGGTCGGCGTCCTGATCGAGGTCCCGGTGATGCTGCTCGTCGTGGGCGTCGTGAAGCGTTCGCAAGGATGGTACGAATCAGGGCAGCGAAAAGTCGCGCCCGCTTTGGGGAGAAACGGACCGTGATGAGTGACCTGCCGAACGCCAGCCCTTTGCACCTCGACATACCGGACGCGGACAAGCTGGCACCCGTGACGATTTCGGCGCATCCGCCACGCATCCTGCTGCTGTATGGTTCGCTGCGAGCAACGTCGTATAGCCGGTTGCTGACGCTCGAAGCCGAGCGCATCCTCCGGCATTTCGGCGCTGAAACTCGGGTATTCGACCCGCACGGCTTGCCGCTCGCCGATAGTGTCCCGGCAGACCATCCGAAAATCGTCGAACTGCGCAAGCTGTCCGAATGGTCGGAGGGGCAGGTTTGGTGCAGCCCGGAGCGCCACGGCAATCTCACGGCCGTATTCAAGAATCAGATCGACTGGCTGCCGCTCGAAAGCGCGGGAATACGGCCGACCCAAGGCCGCACGCTGGCTGTGATGCAGGTGTGCGGAGGTTCGCAATCGTTCAATGCGGTCAACGCGCTGCGCGTGCTTGGCCGCTGGATGCGGATGGTGACCATCCCCAATCAGTCGTCGGTCGCGAAGGCATACCAGGAGTTCGATTCCGATGGCCGGATGAAGCCCTCGTCCTACTATGACCGCGTGGTCGATGTGATGGAAGAGCTGTTCAAGTTCACGCTGCTGGTGCGGGACCGTTCCGACTATCTGACCGATCGGTACAGCGAGCGCAAGGAGGCTGCGCCGATGCAGGGGAGCCTGCTTGCAGGCGCGGCGATGCGGCACGAAATCAGCTCCAATGCCGACACCGACGACAGCGAAACCGAATGAACCCTTAAGCCGAGCACCTGCATGCCCGGCTGAAGACGCGGGTGCTGGCGTGGCCGAGCGGGCTGGCTAGTCCTTACCCCACCGCCAGCGTGGCGGCTCGCCCTTCAGCCAGCACACGAGCGCGAGAGCCGCGGTTAATAGTGCGACCAGCAACGCGAACATGAGCGGATGACCCGCGGGATGAAAGCGGAAAGCGACCACCCCGAGCAACACGAGATACGCGAGCAGCGTCACCCATCCTTGCCAGCGCACGGGAAAGCCCCAGCCCCAGCCATAGCGTTTAGCCGGGAACCAGTAGTGATCAGAGAGTGGCATCGGGCGGTCTCCTGATTCGGGCGTTTGCTCATTGTCGACGATTCACGGTCGATAAGTGCAAGCATTGCATCTTCCGCGCCGTGTCACGCGTGACTATGTTTCGTTGACCAGTTTCAACCCGATTCCATCGACAGGAAACGCTCCATGCAACCCGCAACCGAACAAAAAACCGTGCTTCTGATCGGCGCCTCGCGCGGCCTCGGCTTCGCAATGGTCGAGGAGTACCTGAAACGCGGCTGGCGAGTCATCGCCACCGGCAGGCAAAATTCCACGAGCCGGCTCCTTCAGCTTGCGAAGGCGTCACCTGCGGCGCTCGAAGTCGAAACGGTCGACATCACGATTCCCGAACAGGTCGCCGCGCTGCGCGGCCGCCTCGAAGGACGCCCGATCGACATGCTCTTCGTCAATGCCGGCGTCAAGAACGACGATCGCGAAACGATCGCGGATGTATCGACCGACGAATTCGTGCGCGTGATGGTGACCAACGCGTTGAGTCCGATGCGGGTCGTCGAGGCGCTGCAGGATCTCGTTCGGCCGAGCGGCACGATCGGCGTGATGTCGTCGGGGCAGGGCAGCGTCGCCAACAACGAGAACGGCAACTACGAGGTCTATCGCGGCAGCAAGGCCGCGCTCAACATGTTCATGCGCAGCTTTGCCGCGCGTCATCGAAGCGACACCAAAACCCTGCTGCTGATGGCGCCCGGCTGGGTGCGAACCGACCTGGGCGGCCCGGACGCGCGTCTGAGCATCGACGAAAGCATCCCGAACCTGGTCAGCACGATCGACGCTTACGAAGGCCGCACCGGTTTGCATTACCTCGACTACCTCGGCAGAGTCGTGCCGTGGTGAGCCGCGAGCGCAGCGGCCAGCGGCGCAAGAGCGCGTCGCTATAATGATTTTCCGCCCCGACCACGTACGCTCGACTACTGTCCGTCATGACCACCGACCGCCCCGATCCTCCGCGCGACGCTCTCGAACTCGGCGGCTCCGTCTGGTTTCAAGCCGGCACGCAGACGCTCGGCGGCGCGGCCCGTATCGCGCTGCTCGCAGCGATTGGCGAGACCGGCTCGATCACGAGCGCGGCG
Source organism: Paraburkholderia sp. EG304 (assembly GCF_046543485.1). Taxonomy (NCBI): domain Bacteria; kingdom Pseudomonadati; phylum Pseudomonadota; class Betaproteobacteria; order Burkholderiales; family Burkholderiaceae; genus Paraburkholderia; species Paraburkholderia sp. EG304. The sequence continues at coordinate 255,972 of NZ_JBKGUA010000005.1, forward strand.
AAGGCGGTCGGCATCAGCTACAAAGGCGCGTGGGATGCCATCGACACGATGAACAACCTCGCCGGCGAGCCGCTCGTCGTGCGTCTGACCGGCGGCAAGGGCGGCGGCGGCACGACGCTGACGCCGCGCGCGATGAAGCTGATCGACACTTTTCGCGCGGTCGAGCGCGAGCATCGGCGCTTTCTCGAACGCGCCGGCGCGGCGATCGGCGAAGGCTTCGCGACGGACTGGGACCTGATCGGCCGCATCGGCGTGAAGACGAGCGCGCGCAATCAGTTCTACGGCACGGTGTCGGCGATCGAGCGCGGCACCGTCAACGACGAGGTGTCGCTCGCGCTGCCCGGCGGCCACACGATCGTCGCGGTGCTCACGCACGAGAGCACCGAAGCGCTCGGGCTCGCGGTCGGCGTGGCGGCGTTTGCGCTGATCAAGGCGTCGTGGGTCGTGCTGCTCGTTGCGGGTGACGGCGATGGCGATGCGCCGTTGAAGCTGTCGGCGCGCAATCAGTTGCGCGGCACCGTGCAGAGCGTGAAGCGCGGCGCGGTGAACGCGGAAGTGTCGCTCGGGCTCGAAGGCGGCGCGGTTGTCACCGCGATCGTCACCAATGGCAGCGTCGACACGCTCGGTTTGCAGGAAGGCGCGAGTGCGGTCGCCGTGTTCAAGGCGTCGAGCGTGATACTCGGCGTGAAGGATTGAGGGTTGCCGGGGCGTAGTGGAGGCGCAAGCCAAGCCTCGAAGCGAGGACGCCAGGCCGCCCGCTCAACGAGGTGACGCCTCGCTGCGCGCATACCCGGGAAAAGGATGATCCTCGAGCACGCGGCCGTCGCTGATCTGCACGACCTGATCGCCGAATGCGGCGACGTCGTCGGGATCGTGCGTGATCAGCACCATCGGAATGTCGAGCCGCGTTTGCAGGTCCGATAGCTCGCGCCGCATGCGCTGGCGCAACTGGCTATCCAGTGCGGAAAACGGCTCGTCGAGCAGCAGCAGGCGCGGCTGCGAAATGAGCGCGCGCGCGAGCGCGACCCGCTGCTTCTGCCCGCCCGACAGTTGCGCCGGATGATTGCCCGCCACGCCCCTCAATTCGAGCGCGTCGAGCCAGTAATCGACCTCCGTGTGCGCGCCGCGCGCGCGCGGATTGAGCCAGCCCTGGTGTAGCCCGAAGCCGATGTTTTGCCGCACGTTCAGATGCGGAAACAGCGCGTAGTCCTGAAACAGATACGCGATCTTGCGCGCCTGCGGCTTCTGATCGATACCGACCGCGCTATCGAACAAGGTGGTGCCGTACAGGGTGATGATCCCTTCATCGGGACGCAGCAAGCCGGCGATCGCCTGCAACGTCAGGCTTTTACCCGCGCCCGACGGTCCGAACAGCACGAGCCGTTGCGTGTTCGCGCTGAACGCGATGTCGAGCGTGAAGCGCCGCTCGGCGGTCTCGAAGGTCTTGCGGATGGCGACGTTGAGCGGCATGTCAGCGGGCTCTCAGAAGCGTGTGCTGCGGCACGAGGCGTCCCGCGAGCAGCAGGATCGTCACGCACGCGACCGAGGTCACGAGCACGAGGAAGTTGGCGGTGCTGTCGTCGCCGGCCTGCACCGCCGAATAGACCGCGACCGACAGTGTCTGCGTGCGGCCCGGCAGATTGCCCGCGACCATCAGCGTCGCGCCGAATTCGCCGAGCGCGCGCGCGAACGCGAGCAGGCCGCCGGCGAGGATGCCGCGCGCGGCGAGCGGCAGCGTCACGCGGAAAAACACCGCGGGCTCGCTGATCCCGAGCGTGCGCGCCGCGTGCTCCAGCTGCGGATCGACGCCTTCAAAGGCGGCGCGCGCCGACTTCAGCACCAGCGGAAACGCGACCACCGTCGACGCGATCACCGCACCCTGCCACGTGAAGACGAGCTGGATGTCGAAGCGGTCGAGCCACGCGCCGATCACGCCGCGTCGGCCGAGCAGCACTAGCAGGTAGTAGCCGAGCACGGTAGGCGGCAGCACGAGCGGCAGCATCAGCAGCGAATCAATCACGTCGCGCGCGCCGGAGCGCCAGCGCGACAGACCGAGCGCCACCGCGACGCCGAGCACGAGATTGAGCGCGGTGGCCCAGCCCGCCACCTTCAGCGACAGCAGCAGCGGAACCCAGGCCTGTTCCATGAGCGTGTGCTCTCCGTGTGAATCAATGCGCCGGCCTGAAGCCGTACTTCGCGAGCACCGCCTGGCCGGCCGGCGACAGCACGAAGTCGATAAATGCCTGAGCGTCGGCTGTGTGATGGCTGCCTTCGACCTGCGCGATCGGATAGGTGATCGGCGTTTGCGTCGGCAGGCTCATCGCGACCTTGACCTTGTCGGGCATGATCGCGGCGTCGGTGCCGAACACGAAGCCGGCGTCGACTTCGCCGCGCGCGACGTAATCGAGGCTCTGACGCACGTTCGACGCAAGCACCGCCTTCGCGTTGACCGCGTCCCACACGCCCGCGGCCTGCAGCGCGCCCTGCGTGTAGCGGCCGACCGGCACCGAGGCCGGATCGCCGAATGCGACGCGCTTGACGTTCGCGGTCGTCAGCGCCTTCAGGTTGGCGGGAGCGAGATGACTGTCGGCCGGTACGATCAGCACCAGCGAGTTGGCGGCGAAGTCGCGCCGCGTCGCCGGCACGATCACCTTTTCTGCGGTGGCCTTGTCCATTGCCTTCTGATCGGCGGACGCGAAAACGTCGGCGGGCGCGCCTTTGACGATCTGTTGCATCAGCACGTCGGACGCGCCGAAGTTCAGCAGAACCTTGATGCCCGGATGCTGCTGCTCGAACGCGTCGCCGACCGCCTTGAACGCATTGGTCAGACTGGCGGCGGCCGAGACCACCAGTTCATCGGCGTGCGCATTCGCGCTGACCACGACGGAGGCAGCGGCTGCGACGCACAGCGCGTACTGCTTCAGATGGCGAAAGAGGGTCATGTAGGCTCTGGAGTCTGACGTGAACGAGAAGCAGCGGCTTAAAAACTCTATCGTAATATATGCGCGGTTATAGCGGTGGGCGAAACGATCGATTCGGTGTTGCGCTTCGCGCATAGCGCGAGCGCAAGCGAACTGTTACGAAGCTGTAAAAGGAAGCTCGAAAACGCGCCGGAAGGGCCGGCGCAGCGTTCAGATGTCCGACGCGCGCATCGGCTCGAGCGTATTGCGAGTTTGCGACAGCGGCGCGGCCGATGGCCGAATGATGCGGGTGGACCGCCATGTCGCGCGAATGAACGGCCGGTCGTGGCCGGACACCTTCAGCGCGATATGCGTGACCCAGCGCTGCGTGGGCACGTGCACGCCATGCATCAGCAGTGCGAGCACCATCATGCTGACGGCCACCGGCAGCGCCGACAGCCGGTCCGCTTCCGCATTCCACGCGATTCGCACGAACGCGAGCGCGGCAAGCGCGCCGACGAGGCAGCCAGTCACCGCTTCGGACGGCGAATGCGCGCTCAGCACGACGCGCGACAAGCCCACCGCCAGGCCGGCGGCAAGCCCTGCAAGCACACCCAGCACCCGGATGGCGCGGCGCGCAGGCAATAGCATCAAAAATAGCGCGACCGGATAGACGGCCGTGGACAGCATGGAGTGACCGCTGACGCCGGTGAAATCGAGTTCGCGCACGCCGACGCCCCACCCGAGGAAGGCGAGCTTGGTCACGGTCACGACGCCGATCGCCGTACCCAGCAGTGCGAGCCAGCAGGCCGCGAGGCGCCACGAGTAGCCGACCGCCAACCACAGCGCTATGGCGAACGCGAGCGGCAGCGTCAAGCCGGCGCCGCCGAGGCTAGTGATCGAATACCACAGGTGGATCGGTAAATCGGGCATGGGCGAAGCGCGACGGGGTCGCGTGAAATCGGGTTGGTGGAAATCGGCGCGCTGCCGGCGCGGAACGCCGCTGCGGCCAGGATCGACACGTCGGGAAATCAACCGCCAGTATAGTCGGGTGTCGCGCGAACGGTCTCGCGGCGCACGGCGCATTTGCGCGCCGAAGTGTGGGCTGCCGAACAGCTATCGACGCAGTTTGACGACAGGCCGCAGGCAAGGTTCGCGGTGACTGAAATGGGCACGAAGACCGGCGCCGACGTTCAGCAACGCAGGAAAAATGATGTTATTGTGCATTGCACAACTTCATCTGATCCGCAGTATCTGGGGTCCGTTTTTGTCCCTTTTGCGAGGCTATCGCCGATGGCAAAAAGCCTGTCGAAAATCTGGCTGCGCGGTTTCAAGCGCCTGCTCGCGATCCAAACCGAACACGCGCAAAAAACCGCCAAGCGAGTACAGGCGCGACCGGCTCGCGCCGCTACCACCAAACCGTCGAGCAAGGCTCATCCACTGAAGCCGACTGCCGCGCTGCGCAAGCCCGCGAAACGCGAAGCGCCGCGCGAGTCGCGCGTGCGTCCCCGGGCGGCCGCATGGGCGAGCGGCGCGTGGACGCGCTCGTTCCATTCCGCGCCGGCCGCGCCGGGCCGGCTGGTCAATCATTTGCAGTACGGGCTCTATATACCGTCCGGGCACGCGCACGAGGCGATGCCGCTCGTCGTGATGCTGCACGGCTGCACGCAGTCGATCGACGAGTTCGCCGAAGGCACGCGGATGAACCTGCTCGCCGATCGCTACGGCTTCGCGGTCGTGTACCCCGAACAATCGAAGCACGCGCACTCGCACCGCTGCTGGCATTGGTACGACGCCGGCGACAACGCGGGCGGCGCGGAAGCGCGCGCGGTCGTCTCGCTGGTGGATGCGCTGGTCGAGCAGCACGGCTTTGACCGCGAGCGTGTGTACGTGGCGGGGATTTCGGCGGGCGCGGGGCTGACGGCGCTGTTGGCCGTCAAGTATCCGCAGCATTTCGCCGCTGTCGCGCTGCATTCCGGCCCCGCGTTCGGCGAAGCCCGCTCCGGCATTACCGCGATGGACGTCATGCGGCGTGGCGCGCGTCGGGAGCCGGTCGAACTCGTCGACGAAACGACGAACGTCGCGCAGTACCCGGGCATGCCGGCATTGATCATCCATGGCGACGCCGACCATGTGGTCACGCCGGTCAACGCCGACCAGTTGGCGACACAGTTCGTGCGCCTGAACCGCCTCATCGACGCAAACGGCGCGCGCAAAGCCGGCGAGACGCGCGAAGACCGCAAAAATGGCGTCGTGGTGCGCGATTATCTGCGCGGCGGGCGGCGCGTGGTGCGGGTGTGTCGCGTGCAAGGGCTCGGTCACGCATGGGCCGGCGGCGACGATGCGCTGCCGTTCCATTCGTCCAAGGGCCCGGACGCGAGCGCTATGTTGTGGGAGTTTTTCCGGCACCAGCGTCGCACGGACGCAGGCCGCATCGCGGAAGGATTCGCGGCGTCTTCGGCTGGGCGGTGACGTCCGAGCAACACCTCGAAAATGAACAGTAGCGCGAACTCAGGGTTTTCCCTATCATACGGGTTATCCCTTAGGCGCAAACGCCTAGCTATCATTGCCGAGGTGAACCATGTATCTGCTCAGCCGCCTGTTCCTCTTTTTGACCAAGTCGCCGGACCAGCTCGCAAAAGAGCGTGCTGACGCTTATCTGGCCGAAGCGACCGATCTCTACGACCTCGAATTCCGTATGCGCAAGCTCGATCAGGAATCGAACCTGCGTGCGCCGTCGTGGATGAGCCAGCACTACGGCTAAGCAGCCGGATTCAGCTGCCACAACGCGTAGTTCAGAAGGGCCGCATACGCGACCCACACGACGTACGGCACGAGCACAATGCCCGCGAGGCGATCGCGTCGCCAGAACACATACGTTAGCATCACGATCAGCAGCAGCAAGATCAGGATGTCGATCAGTGCTATCTGCGGCCGATGCAGGCCGAAAAACAGCCACATCCATGCTGCGTTGAACAGCAACTGCACGACCCACAGTACGATCGCCGCGCTCGGGCCGTCGCGCTTCCACACGCGCCAGGCGGAAAACGCCATCAGCACGTAAAGCACGGTCCACACGGGCGGGAAAACCCAGTTCGGCGGATTGAACACGGGCTTTTGCAGGCCCGTGTACCACGCATCCGGCAGCGACAGACTCGCGGCCCAGCCGGCCGCCAGCGTCAAAATCAGAAACACGAGCAGCGACGGCAGACGGCGCATCTTCACCCCCTCCAGACGTTCTTATTCAACGATGTGAGCAGGCACTCACTTTCCGTATCGGGCCAGTGTGCGCTCGCGGGCTTGTGCGTGATCGACGATCGGCTCGGGATAATTTCCGCCTAGCACCACGCCGAACTCCGCGAGCCGCTCCGCACCTGCCAGCCACGGCGCGTGAATCCATTTTGCCGGCAACTTGGCGAGCTGGGGTAGATATCGTTTGATAAAGCGTCCGTCGGGGTCGAATTTTTCGGATTGCGTGACCGGATTGAAAATACGGAAGTAAGGTTGCGCGTCGCAGCCGGTCGAGGCGGCCCACTGCCAGCCGCCGTTGTTCGCCGAGAAATCGAAGTCGTTCAGCAGATCGGCGAAGTAGCGCTCGCCGAGACGCCAGTCGATGCCGAGATCTTTCGCGAGGAAGCTCGCCGTGACCATCCGCAGGCGGTTGTGCATATAGCCGGTCCGGTTCAACTGCAGCATCGCGGCATCCACGAGCGGATAGCCGGTGCGGCCGTCGCACCAGGCGGCGAACGCTGCGTCGGCCGAGGGACCTTTTTCCCAGCGCAAATGCTCGTATTCCGGTTTGAACGGCGCGCCTTTCGCGATGCGCGGATGGTGCGCCAGGACCATGAAGTAGAAGTCCCGCCAGATCAGTTCCGACAACCACGTTGCCGCGCCTTTGCCGTCGGGTTGCAGCGACATCTCGTACGCGAGCCGTGCGAGTGTGCGGATCGATATCGTGCCGAAGCGCAGGTGCACCGACAGATAGCTCGGCCCCTTGCCGGCGGGGAAATCACGCCTGTCCGCGTAGCTATCGATGCGCGTCAGAAAATCATCGAGCAACTGTTGCGCGCCGCTCATGCCGGCGGGCAGTTGCAAGTCCGTCAGGTTGCTCGGCGCGAAGCCGAGGTGATCGAGCGTGGGCAAGCGACGATCGAGCTCGCGCGGCAGCGCCGCCAGATGCTTCGTGTAGGTCTCCACCGGGTAGGGCTTGAGATCGAACCCGTTCAATCGCTTGAACCACGCGTTCCTGTACGGCGTGAAGACCGCGAACGGCTTGCCCTGGCCGTTCAGCAGCTCGTCGCGCTCGAAAATCGTCTGGTCCTTGAACGTTAGCCACTGCCGGCCCGCATCCTCGAGACGCTCGCCGACTGTCGCGTCGCGTTCGATCGCCACTGGCTCATAGTCGTGATTCGCGAACACCGCAGCGACGCGCAACTCCGCCGCGAGCTTCGGCACCAGCTCGGCCGGATCGCCGTATAGCACGACGAGGCCGCCGCCGAGCGCGCGCAACGCGTCGTCGAGTTCAGCCAGTGACGCGAGAATGAAGTCGATGCGGCGATCCCGCACCGGCTCGCCTGGGTGGCGCGTCTGCCAGGCATCGACGATTGGCTGCAGGATCGTCGTGTCGAACACGAACACGCACCAGACGCGCTCGCAATGCTTGAGCGCGTAGTACAGCGCGGCATGGTCGGTGCTGCGCAGATCGCGGCGAAACCAGACGAGGCCGGCGTCGAAACTGTCGTGCAGGCGGCGGGCGCGTGTCATCGGGAAGAGCGGTCGGAATGAAGGTGGTTGACGACCGGCATCGCACATAGCGTGCCGCACGCGCCAGAATGATCAGCGCCCGTCCCTATTGTGCAGGGTGCGGGCGCTGCTCGCGACGGCGCCGGGTAATGCGCCGGCAGCGGTTCTTCCCTGGCGGTGCTGATCGGCGCGACGGCCGACCTCACCTCAAGCGACGTGCAGACGAACCGCGACGTTGTTACGCGTAGCGTTCGAGTACGGGCAGACCTGGTGTGCCGCATCGACCAGTTCCTTCGCTGCGTCCGCAGCGAGGCCCGGCAGCGAGATACGCAGATCGATGTCGAGCGCGAAGCCGCCCTTGTCGTTCGGGCCGATGCCGACGTCGGCGGAAACCTGCGTGTCGGCCGGCAGGGCCTGCTTGCGCTGGCCGGCGACGAACTTCATGGCGCTCAGGAAACAGGCCGAGTAGCCGGCCGCGAACAGCTGTTCAGGGTTCGTGCCTGCCGCGCCATTCCCGCCGAGCTCACGCGGCGCGGCCAGCTTCACTTCCAATGCATTGTCCGACGATACGGCGCGGCCGTCGCGGCCACCGGTGCTCGTTGCGCTTGCCTTGTAGAGGATGTTCATGGTGCAGCTCCTTGTTTTGGGTGTCGAAGTTGGCATGTTTGCCGCTGGCTGCCGGTTCGCCGGTCTGGCGAAGTGCTAGCGAAGCGGCATGTGAGTAAGATAGTACACAAATCATTTGTGTGCAAATTAATTTTGCGGTTAAACCGGAACTAGTCCGTTTCAGTTATCGCACTACTGGTCCATAAAGTCGTTGAGCGTCGTGCGCAGGCGGGTGAGGTCGTCGCGCAGACGCAGCAGGAAGTCCGGCGACTGCTGCGTCGCGCAGAGGATCTCGCCGGGCACGTCGCGCGCCTGACGCTTGAGCGCTTTGCCCGCGCCGGTCAAGCGAATGTAGACGAGGCGCTCATCGTCGGTGCCCCGCGCGCGCTCCACGAGTCCCTGCGCTTCGAGGCGCTTGAGCAGCGGCGTGACCGTCGCCGGGTCGAGATTCAGACGCGTGGCCATGTCCTTGACGGTGACGTCGTCGGTTTCCCACAGCACGAGCATCGCCAGATATTGTGGATACGTGAGTCCGAGCCTTTCGAGCAGCGGCTTGTACGCTTTCGTCATCGCAAGGGAGGTCGAGTAGAGCGCGAAGCACAGTTGCTCGTCGAGCGTGAAGGGGAGAGCGGGGCGCTGGGTCATGATCCACCTCGGCAAAAAAAAGCGTGCAAATGGATTGCACACAAACCATTGTGCCGCAAATCGATTCAGAATGCCGGGCGTTGGGAGCAGGTGTTCCGACAGAGACGTCGGGGAGATGCGTAACACGCAATGCGCGGGCGCCAGAACGGCACCCGCGCGGGAACGACGGATCAGGCCGCCGGCGTGGTCGGCAGATCCGGCGTTTGCGGCGTCTGCACGCCGAAGCAGCCGCGATAGGTCGCGTAGAACGAGCAGTACAGCATGGTCGTCACGATCATCGTCGCGGGCATCAGGATCGCAAACGCGAAGTCCGCCGCGCCGAGCGCCTGCATCAGCGCGGACAGCCCGATCGACACGACCGTTGCGACTGCGAACCACAGCGCCGCAAACACGATGAAAGCGCCGCGATTGCGCCAGCAACTGACGACGCTGAAGAACATCGCTTTGACGGGCGGCACGTCATGCCAGGCGGCGAGGATCGGCGAGAACCAGAACAGCATCGCGACCGGCACGTAGAACGCGAGCGCGGTGATCACCGCGAGCGGGATATTGCTGTTGGCGATTGCGTTTTCATCCATCGACGCGTTGCCGAGCATCACCTTCAGCAGCATGCCGCCGTCGGCGAGCGCCGAGCCGGCCAGCACGAGCGCCATCGCGATCACATACAGCGCGCCGAGCACGAGCAACCGCCGCGCAACCACCGGGCCATACGAATGAAAGCCGTCGACGAGAATGGTCGGAAACACCGGTTTGCCCGCGATCGTGTTGCGGCACGCGGCCATGAAGCCGACCGCGACACCCGGAATGAACAACAGCGGCAACACGCCGCCGACCACCGGAATCTGCGACACGAGCGTCATCACCAGCAAATAGGTGAAGAACAGCGTCAGGAAAGCGAGCGGATTCTTGCGGAACAGCCAGATGCCCTGGCGGAACCACACGTAGCCGGTTTTCGCGGGGACTTCGATCAGTTGCATGGGGTATGGATGCCTGGATTCGCGACGCCCAGCAGGCGCTCGCGCAGAATGCGTTCGAAATGACCGGGGTCGTGCGGCTTCAGCAGTTCGGCCGCGCGCGGTAAATGAAAATCATACAGGCGCGAGACCCAGAAACGGAATGCACCCGCACGCAGCATGTCGCCCCAGTGATGGTTTTCCTCGACGGTGAACGGCCGCACCGTCTGATACGCGCGCAACAGCGCCTCGGTGCGTTCGGAGTCGAGCTTGCCGGTCGCGAGGTCGACGCACCAGTCGTTGACCGTGACCGCGACGTCGAATAGCCACTTGTCGCAGCCGGCGAAATAGAAATCGAAGAAACCGCCGAGCCGCACTTCGTGGCCGGTCTCGGGCGCCGCGTGCGCGAACATCGCGTTGTCGCGGAACAGATCGGCGTGGCACGGACCCGAGGGCATGGCCGCGTAATCTGCGGAGGCGAAGAACGCCTCCTGATGCGCAAGCTCGGACGCCAGCAGATCGCGCTGCTCGCCTTCGAGATACGGCAGGATCGTCGGCACGGTCTCGCGCCACCACGGCAGGCTGCGCAGGTTCGGCTGATAACGCGGATAGTCGCGGCCCGCCAGGTGCATGCGCGCGAGCATGTGGCCGACCTCGGCGCAGTGCTCGACGCCCGGCGCGAGTTCGGGCGCGCCTTCGAGCTTCGTCACGATCGTCGCGGGTTTGCCGAGCAGGATGCCGAACAGCGCGCCGTCGAGGCGCGGCATCGGATCCGGCACCGGCACGCGATGCGCGGCAAGATGCCGCATCAGGTCCAGATAGAACGGCAGTTGTTCAGCTGTCAGCTTCTCGAAAATGGTCAGCACGTATTCGCCGCGCGTCGTCGTCAGAAAGAAGTTGCTGTTTTCAATGCCGGACGAAATGCCGCGAAACTCGACGACATCGCCGAGATCGTAGTGACTCATCCATTCTGCGAGTTGGGATTCGTTGACAGCGGTGAAGACGGCCATGCGGAAACGTCGGATCAGGTTGTTCGGGCTGGCGCTGTGCGGCCAGTGCGAGGTGAGACAAGCGAATGGGGTGCAGCGCGCGACGAGTGCGGAACGGCGAAATGTACGCGTCGCCGCATTCAGCGCAAGTTCATCGCGCCGCGGCCGCGATCGGGTGTAACCGGGTCACGACCACGCCGCGGCCGCCGTTGCCGGCGGGCCGCTTTCGTAACGATCAATAGCGGAGATTCACCGACGGCAGGCGGGTGCTGGGCTTGCCGCTGTCGTGAACGGTCGGCGACGTGTCGGGCGACGCGCTCATCTGGTAGCGCGTGCCGAAATTCGATTGCACGTTGATTTCGACCGGCTTGCCCTTGTCGCGGAATTCAGTGATTTCGGTGCCGTTCGGGCTGACCTCGTGAAAGCTCGGCGTGCGCGGAACGTTGTTGATGTCGACCTTCGAGCTGACCTCTGCGGCTGGACGATTGATCTTGGCGAGGTCCGGCAGACCGGCCCGTTCATTGGCGGACTGGGGCACGCCGGCGGGCGGCGGTTCGTCGACGGGCTGGGCAGCCATCGCGGCGTTGCCGAAGGCGAGAGCCAGCGCAACAGCGATGGGAAGGAGCGGCTTCATGGTGATTCTCCAATGGGGTGCCCGGATTCTAGCAAATCCGGCCTGGCGTTCGGGCGCGAAGCCTTATTTTGCGCCGCTTTCGCACATCACGCGCGCGTTCTCGCGAGCGCTGTTGCAAGCGTCGCCGCCGACATTTGGCAATAGCGGGTTCCGTGGTAATGTCGTCTCATCAAAAAGGGTGAACGATGATGAACAACGATATCAATCAGCGCACGGTGCAGACTCCCGCCAACAGCTTCCCTACCGAAGGCTTCGACGACGCGGCCGAAGCCGTCACCCGCCTCGCCGCGATCTACGAGGCGAACACGTCGTTCCTGCGCGATGCGTTCGCGCGCTACCGCCGCAACGAGCAGTTCGACCATCGTGTGCGCGCCTGCTATCCGTTCGTGCGCGTGCGTACCGACGTCAACACGCACATCGATTCGCGCCGCTCGTACGGGTTCGTCGCGGGGCCGGGCGTGTTCGAGACGACCGTCACGCGACCAGACCTGTTCGGTAACTACTATCGCGAGCAATTGCGGCTGCTGGCGAAAAACCATCACGTGCAGATCGAGGTCGGCGTATCGGACCAGCCGATTCCGATTCATTTCGCATTCGCCGAGGGCATCCACCTCGAAGGCGATCTGGACCGCGAGCGCCTGTTCCTGATGCGCGACATCTTCGATACACCTGACCTCGCGCTGCTCGACGACCGCATCGTCAACGGCACGTACGAGCCGCTGCCGGGCGAGCCGCATCCGCTCGCATTGTTCACGGCGGCGCGCGTCGATTTTTCGCTGCATCGGCTGAAGCACTACACGGCGACTTCGCCGACGCATGTGCAGAACTACGTGCTGTACACGAACTACCAGTTCTATATCGACGAATTCGTCAAGCTCGGCCGCGCCATGATGGCCCGCACCGACGACGCGGAGTTGCGCGCGTATCGCAGCGAATACACGTCGTTCGTCGAACCCGGTGACGTCGTCACCTACAACGAGAATCTCGGCGAGCAGGCGCAGGAGGGCACGCCGCCGCCGCGTCTGCCGCAGATGCCCGCGTATCACCTGAAACGCGCGGACGGCAGTGGCATCACGATGGTCAACATCGGGGTCGGGCCGTCGAATGCGAAGACCATCACCGATCACATCGCGGTGCTGCGCCCGCATGCGTGGATCATGCTCGGCCACTGCGCGGGGCTGCGCAACACGCAGCGTCTCGGCGACTACGTGCTCGCGCACGGCTATGTGCGCGAAGATCATGTGCTCGATGCCGATCTGCCGCTGTGGGTGCCGATTCCGGCGCTCGCCGAAGTGCAGGTCGCGCTCGAGCGCGCGGTCGCGCAGGTCACGCAACTCGATGGCGTCGAGCTGAAGCGCGTGATGCGCACGGGCACCGTGGCGAGCGTCGACAATCGAAACTGGGAGCTGCGCGATCATCGCGAGCCGGTGCAGCGGCTATCGCAGAGCCGCGCGATCGCGCTCGATATGGAAAGCGCGACGATCGCCGCGAACGGCTTTCGCTTCCGGGTGCCTTACGGCACGCTGCTATGCGTGTCGGACAAGCCGCTGCACGGTGAGTTGAAGCTGCCGGGCATGGCCGATCAGTTCTATCGCGCGCAGGTCGACCAGCATCTGCAGATCGGCGTGAAGGCGATGGAACTGCTGCGCATGAACGGGCTGCATCGGTTGCATAGCCGCAAGCTGCGGAGTTTCGCGGAAGTCGCGTTTCAGTAACTCGGGCCGAGGCAGGGTGACGCTCGCGTGTTCAACCCTGCCCGAACCCGGTCAACCCGATCAGGCTTCCAGCGGCTAACAGCCACAACGGATGAATCCGCGTCTTCGTCGCCATCACGGACGTGAACGCGGTAATCGCCCACCCTATCGCGGTCGGATTCGACGCGCGCGCGATCAGCGCCGCGCTCGCCGCCACGAGGCCGGCCGTCACCGGCACGAGTCCGAGTTGCGCATAGCGGCGCCACGGGCGGTCCTTGAAGCGGTCCCACGCATGCAGCGCGAGGATCGTCACGAGCGACGAAGGCCCGAACTTCGCAATCGACGTGACGAGCATGCCGGCCCAGCCGGCCACATGCCAGCCGATCAGCGTGACGATCATCAGGTTCGGGCCGGGCGCGGCTTGAGCGAGCGCGAACAGCGCGCTGAATTCGCTGGCCGGCATCCAGTGATGCACGTCGACCACTTGCCGCTGCATCTCCGGAAGGATCGTATTGCCGCCGCCGAACGCGAGCAGCGACAGCTGACTAAAAATCGCCGCGAGGGATACGAGCGTGTCGTTCATCGCGCGCTCCTTGCCGCAAGATAAATACTGAGCGGCGTGAGCACGAGCATCGTTGGGAGCAGCGGCAAGCGCAGCACGGCAATCGCGACGAAGCCGAGCACGGCGATCAACGCGGCGAGCGGCTTGTTGCGCAACGGCAGCACGATCTTGAATGCCATCGAAATCAGCAGGCCCGAAGCCGCCGCGGCGAGCCCCGTGAACAGATGACGCACGTGCGGATCGTTCTGCGTGTGTTCGTACAGCACGCCGAGCCCGATCACCACCAGCGAAGGCCCGGCAATCAAGCCGAGCAAACCGGCCAGCGCACCGGGCACGCCGCGAAAGCGCATGCCGATCGCGACCGATAGGTTGATGACGTTGCCGCCGGGCAGGAATTGACAGAGGCCGAGCAGGTCGGTGAATTCGTCGCTGGTCAGCCAACGGCGTTGCTCGACGAGTGCGCGGCGCGCGAGCGGCAACGCGCCACCGAATGAAATGAGGCCGAGCCCGAGAAAGCCGCCGAAGATCTCACGCAACGTTGGCGTGGGTGCGAGCGCGGCTTCGGGCGAGGTGAGGTCGTCGTTCATATCGCTAGCTTCGGGTACAAGCTGGGGAGGTTAGCGCCGAACGGCAAGCCTGCAAAACGAAAGCGGGCAGCCGGAAGGCTGCCCGCCATGTGCGCGACCTGATGGGTGCGCAATGCATCGTGCTACGCGTATTGCGAGGCGCGCAGCGTCATGCGATCACAGGTAGAACATCCGGTCTTCGTCCGACTTGACCGGATGCGCTTCGCCTTCTTCACGGTCTTCGTAGAACTTGAGCACCGCTTCGAGCACCTGGTCCGGATTGTCGATCACCTGCATCAGATCGATATCCGTCGGATTGATCAAACCCATCGGAATCAGCGAGCTCTTGAACCACGCGAGCAGACCCTCCCAGAACTCGCCGCCGACCAGAATGATCGGCACGTGGCGCGACTTCTTGGTCTGGATCAGCGTGAGTACTTCGGCCAGTTCGTCGAGCGTGCCGAAGCCGCCGGGCATCACGATCACCGCGTCCGAGTTCTTCACGAACGTGACCTTGCGCGTGAAGAAATGGCGGAAGCGCAACGAGATGTCCTGCCACTGGTTGCCCGACTGCTCGTGCGGCAACTCGATGTTCAGACCGACCGACGGCGCCTTACCCGCATGCGCGCCCTTGTTGGCCGCTTCCATGATGCCGGGGCCGCCGCCGGAGATCACCGCGAAGCCAGCATCCGACAATTTGCGCGCGATCTGCGTGGCGAGTTTGTAGTACGGCGAGTTCGGTTTCAGGCGCGCCGAACCGTAGATGCTGACCGCCGGTCGAATCTCCGACAGGTACTCGGTCGCCTCGATAAACTCTGCCATAATCGTGAACATCTGCCACGATGCGCGGGCTTTTTTGGCCGTTGCGCGCTCTTGATCTGCGAGCGATCGCAGACTCGGAATCACTTTTCTCTTAGTCATAATGCCTGAAGAACGAAGCCTTGAAGGTAAGACCCTGCTGTTGGTCGACGGTTCGAGTTATCTGTACCGGGCCTACCATGCGATGCCTGATCTGCGCGGTCCCGAGGGTGGCCCGACGGGTGCGCTCTACGGGATGATCAACATGCTGCGGCGCATGCGCAAGGAAGTCACAGCAGAGTATAGCGCGTGCGTGTTCGACGCCAAGGGCAAAACGTTTCGCGACGACTGGTATCCGGAGTACAAGGCGAACCGTCCATCGATGCCGGAAGATCTTGCCCGTCAGATCGAGCCGATTCACGTCGCGGTGCGTGCGCTCGGCTGGCCGCTGCTGATGATCGATCGTGTCGAAGCAGACGACGTGATCGGCACGCTGTGCACCGAGGCGGAAAAGCTCGGCATGAACGTGGTCGTGTCGACCGGTGACAAAGACCTCGCGCAACTGGTGTCGAACCGCGTGACGCTCGTCAATACGATGACCAACGAAACGCTCGATCGCGACGGCGTGGTCGCGAAGTTCGGTGTGCCGCCGGAGCGGATCATCGATTATCTGTCGCTGATCGGCGATACCGTCGACAACGTGCCGGGCGTCGAGAAATGCGGTCCGAAAACCGCGGTCAAATGGCTGACGCAATATGAGTCGCTAGATGGCATCGTCGAGCATGCGAACGAGATCAAGGGCGCGGTCGGCGATAATCTGCGCCGCGCGCTGGACTTCTTGCCGATGGCGCGTAAGCTCGTCACAGTCGAGCGTCATTGCGATCTGACCGGCCACATCGTATCGATCGAAGAAAGCTTGCCGAGCCTTCCCGAGTCGCGCGAAGAGTTGCGCGAGGTGTTCACGCGCCACGGCTTCAAGACGTGGCTGCGCGAAGTCGAGATTGCCGACGCGGTCGAAGGTCCGGAAACCGACGTGCCGCCCGCGTTGTCCGTCGATCACGAGCGCCACTACGAGACCGTGCAAACATGGGAGCAGCTCGACGCGTGGCTGGACAAGATCAATGCGGCCGAGATAACTTCGTTCGATTCCGAAACCACGTCGCTCGATCCGATGGTCGCGCAGATCGTCGGCTTATCGCTGTCGGTCGAAGCGGGCCGCGCCGCGTATGTGCCGCTCGCGCATCGCGGCCCCGACGCGCCGGTGCAGCTGCCGCTCGACGAAGTGCTCGCGAAGCTCAAGCCGTGGCTCGAAAGCGCGGACCATAAGAAGGTCGGTCAGCATCTGAAGTACGACGAACAGGTGCTCGCCAATTACGGCATCGAAATGCGCGGCGTCGAGCATGACACGCTGCTCGAATCGTATGTGCTCGAATCGCATCGCACGCACGACATGGACAGCCTCGCGCTGCGTCATCTCGGCGTGAAGACGATCAAGTATGAAGAGGTCGCGGGCAAGGGCGCGCAGCAGATCGGCTTCGACGAAGTCGCGCTGGACAAAGCCGCCGAATATGCGGCCGAAGACGCAGACATCACGCTGCGGTTGCATCAGGCCTTGTATCCGCAAATCGCCGTGGAGAAGTCGCTCGACCACGTGTATCGCGAGATCGAAGTTCCGACTTCGCGCGTGCTGCGCAAGATGGAGCGCACCGGCGTGCTGATCGACGCGGAGAAGCTGCGTCAGCAGAGCAGCGAGATCGCCACGCGTCTGATCGAGCTCGAAGGCAAGGCGTACGAACTGGCTGGCGGTGAATTCAACCTGGGCTCGCCGAAGCAGATCGGCCAGATTTTCTTCGAGAAGCTCGAACTGCCGGTCATCAAGAAAACGCCGAGCGGCGCACCTTCCACCGACGAAGAAGTGCTGCAGAAGCTCGCCGAAGACTACCCGCTGCCGAAGATCCTGCTCGAACATCGCGGCCTGTCGAAGCTGAAGTCGACCTATACCGACAAGCTGCCGCGCATGGTCAATCCGCAAACCGGCCGCGTGCATACGAACTACGCGCAAGCCGTCGCGGTGACGGGGCGGCTCGCGTCGAACGATCCGAACCTGCAGAACATTCCGGTGCGTACCGGCGAAGGCCGGCGCATCCGCGAAGCGTTCATCGCGCCGCCGGGGCACAAGCTCGTATCCGCCGATTACTCGCAGATCGAATTGCGCATCATGGCGCACATCTCCGGCGACGAATCGCTGATGCGCGCGTTCTCGCAGGGCGAAGACATTCACCGCGCCACCGCATCGGAAATCTTCAACGTGACGCCGCTCGAAGTGTCGAGCGATCAGCGGCGGGTCGCGAAGGTCATCAACTTTGGTCTCATCTACGGCATGAGCGCGTTCGGCCTCGCGTCGAATCTCGGCATCACGCGCGATGCGGCGAAGATGTATATCGACCGCTATTTCGCGCGCTATCCCGGTGTCGCTCGCTATATGGACGAGACGCGTTTGAGCGCGAAGGCGAAGGGCTACGTCGAAACGGTGTTCGGCCGCCGGCTGTGGCTACCCGAGATCAACGGCGGCAACGGTCCGCGCCGCCAGGCCGCGGAGCGGGCCGCGATCAACGCACCGATGCAGGGCACCGCGGCCGACCTGATCAAGATGTCGATGATCGCCGTGCAGAACTGGATCGAAGACTCGAAGATCGGCACGCGCATGATCATGCAGGTGCACGACGAACTGATTCTCGAAGTGCCCGACGCTGAGCTGTCCGAAGTCCGCAAGCGCCTGCCAGAACTGATGTGCGGTGTCGCCGCGCTGAAGGTGCCGCTGGTCGCCGAAGTCGGCGCGGGGCTGAACTGGGAGGAGGCGCATTGACATGCCCGTGACACGCGCACGATAACGTCGTGCGCATGTCACACATGGGTATTGGTCACTTGTGACTTCCCTGGCGGGTCGAGGACAATCGGTTCAGGACGGCGCATTCATGCGCCGCGTCGCGACAGATAATTCATCGGCTACACGGAGAAGTGCAATGCATCGATTTATCGTCGTTGGCGGAGGTGCGGGAGGACTGGAACTGGCGACGCGTCTTGGCGATCGCTACGGGGCCGGCAAGAAGGGGCGCAGCGCGCAGGCCCAGGTCACGCTGGTCGATCGCTTTCCGACGCATATCTGGAAGCCGCTGCTGCACGAAGTGGCGGCGGGCAGCATGGACCCGTTCACGCAGGAGCTCCCTTACGCGGCGCAGGCGCGCTGGCATGGCTTCGAGTTCCAGCAAGGCGATCTGACCGCACTCGACCGCGCGAACCGGCGCATCACGCTCGGCACCGTGCTCGACGACGACGGCGCGGAACTGCTGCCCGAACGTGTGCTCGAGTACGACACGCTGGTCATCGCGATCGGCAGTACCACGGCCTTCTTCGGCGTCAAGGGAGCGGCCGAATTCTCGATTGCACTGGATACGGTTAGCGAGGCAGAGCGTTTCCGCAAGCGGCTCATCGCGGCGTGCATGCGCGCCGAACATCAGGCGCACCAGCCCGTCGAGTCGCGACCGGGACCCGGCACGTGGACGTCCAGCGAGCCGCGCATTCAGGTGGCGATTGTCGGCGGCGGCGCGACGGGGGTCGAGTTATCGGCGGAGTTGCGTAATACCGCCCAGGTGCTGTCCGCATATGGCTTGCACAAGCTCGATCCGCGGCATGACGTCGGCATCGTGCTGATCGAGGCGGGGCCGCGCATTTTGCCCGCGTTGCAGGAACGCGTTTCCACGGCCACCGCCGAACTGCTGACCAAGCTCGGCGTGAAGCTGATGATCGGCGAGACCGTGGCCGAGGTTGCGCCGGGCTACATCCGCACCGCGAGCGGTCACACAGTGCGGGCCGACCTGACCGTGTGGGCGGCGGGCATCAAGGCGCCGGCGGTGCTCGGCCAGCTCGACGGCTTGCCGGTCAACCGGCTCGGCCAGCTGGTGGTGCGCCGCACGCTGCAAACCGAGGTCGACGACAACATCTTCGCGCTCGGCGACTGCGCGGCCTGCGAGTGGCCGGGCAACGAGCGCAACGTGCCGCCGCGCGCGCAGGCCGCGCATCAGCAGGCGAGCTTTCTGCTGAAGGGACTGGCGGCGCGCCTCGAGAACAGGCCGCTACCGGAGTTCACTTATCGCGACTTCGGCTCGCTGGTCTCGCTCGGACACTTCAGCGCGGTCGGCAATCTGATGGGCGGGGTGATCGGCGGCAATATGCTGATCGAAGGGCTGTTCGCGCGCTTCATGTACATGTCGCTGTACCGGCTGCATATCGCGGCGCTGCACGGCTATCCGCGCATGATGCTCGACACCTTCGCGCATTGGTTGCGCCGTACCACGCTGCCGCGCGTCAAGCTGCACTGACTGCATCGGCGCGGGCGGACGTTCTGCTCAGTTGAATCTGCAACGGGATGCGCGCAAGGCGTATCCTGTTGCCTCTAACAATTCTTCGAGGAGCGCCCCATGCTGAAGCCTGAAGTTGATTGTCTGATTCCGCACGTTTCCTTCGATCGGCGCACCTTCATGAAGGCGGCGCTCGGCACTGGTTTCGCGGCAGCGGTGCTGCCAGTCTCGGCGCAGACCATTCATACCGACAGCGACGGCCTCGAAGCAGGGGAAGTGGCGTTCCATTCGGGCGGTACGCTGATACCGGCCTATCGCGCGCAGCCGAAGGGCAAGACGCATCTGCCGGTGATCCTCGTCGTGCATGAAATCTTCGGCGTCCACGAGCATATCGCCGACGTGTGCCGGCGCTTCGCGAAGCAGGGCTATCTGGCGATCGCGCCGAATCTGTACGAGCGCGAGGGCGACCCGACCGCCTACACGAGCATGCAGCAACTCAACGAGCAGTTGGTCAGCAAAGTGCCCGACGAGCAGGTGCTGGCTGACCTCGACGCGGCCGCCGCGTGGGCCGGCGAGAACGGCGGCGACCTGAACCGGCTCGGCGTGAACGGCTTTTGCTGGGGCGGGCGCATCTCGTGGCTGTATGCGGAGCACAATCCGCGCGTGAAGGCGGGCGTCGCCTGGTATGGTCGCGTGACCGGCGCGAAGAATGCGATGACGCCGGCCAATCCGCTCGATCTCGTCGCCGACCTGCATGCGCCCGTCCTCGGCCTGTATGGACGCCAGGATCAAAGCATTCCGCAGGACACGCTCGAGCAGATGAAGCAGGCGATCGCGCAAGGGCCGCAAGCGGGACGCGGCTCGCAGTTCGTCGTTTATGACGACGCAGGTCACGCGTTTTTCGCCGACTACCGTCCGAGCTACAAGAAGGCCGATGCCGAGGATGGCTGGCGTCGCACGCTCGTGTGGTTCAAGCAACATGGGGTTGCTTGAAACCCTCATGTGTTTGTTTCTCTAGCGATAAATCCGATAAAAAAAGGCCGTTGCCGCTTCGAATCGGCAACGGCCTTTTTGTCTGATGACGACTCGCCGCGGCAAGTGCTCAGGGGTTCGCTCCGGTCGCCACCGGCCGTTTCGGATCGGAACTCCACTCGCTCCACGAGCCCGGGTACAGCGCTGAGCCATGCAGGCCGGCAACCTCCATCGCGAGCGAATTCACGCAGGCGGTCACGCCCGAGCCGCATTGCAGCACCACGTGCTCCGGCGACGTGTCGCCGAGCAGCGCATGGAATTCCTCGCGCAGAGTGTGCGCCGGCTTGAAGCGGCCGTCGGCGGTCAGGTTGTCCTTGAAGAAGCGGTTCAGCGCGCCCGGGATATGGCCGCCGACGCGGTCGAGCGTTTCGTTTTCGCCGCGATAGCGATCGGGCGCGCGCGCATCCACGACGATTCGCTCCTTCGAGTCGAGGTTGCGCTCGATCGCCTGGCTATCGATGGTCACCGCGAGCGGCGCGGCCGCCTTGAAGTCGCCGGTGTTCTGCGCCGGTACAGCCTGCGTC
Source organism: Paraburkholderia sp. EG304 (assembly GCF_046543485.1). Taxonomy (NCBI): domain Bacteria; kingdom Pseudomonadati; phylum Pseudomonadota; class Betaproteobacteria; order Burkholderiales; family Burkholderiaceae; genus Paraburkholderia; species Paraburkholderia sp. EG304. The sequence goes on from NZ_JBKGUA010000005.1 coordinate 276,976, forward strand.
AGCGGTTGGCCGGCCGCTTCCCATGCCTGCAGCCCGCCGTCGAGCAGCGCGACCGCGTCGTGGCCGAGCCAGCGCAACAGCCACCAGACGCGCGCCGCGTACATGCCGCCTTGCGCGTCGTATGCGACGACCTGTTGACCTTGCTTCAGCCCCCGCGACTCGAGCGTTTCGACGAGCCGCGCGCGATCGGGCAGCGGATGCCGGCCGTTCGAGCCGTTCTTCGGCCCGGACAGATCGCGATCGAGATGCAGATAGTGCGCGCCCGGCAGATGGCCAGCCAGCCAGGCTTTCTCCCCCGCGTCGGTATCGGCGAGGTCGAACCGGCAGTCGATCACGAACACGCTGCCCGGCGCGGCCGTGAGCCGCTCGGCAAGATTGGTCGCGGAGATCAGGGTGGTGTAATGAGTGTGGGGCATGAGCGTCTCCTCGATACGGGCGATGGCGGCTGCGGGCCGCGTCGTTCACGCGGTTGGCGCAATCGCCGGTCTATGTCGTTAGTCTAAACAAAAAAAGACGGGTCGAAGCCCGTCTTTCCTTGAGTCGATCGATGCGCCGCGCGGCGCGGATCAGATCGTGCCGAGTTCGCGCCGCAGAAACTCATGGAAGTGCTGCATGCCGTCTTCCATCGGGCTCTGATACGGACCGACCTGCGACTCGCCGCGCTCCATCAACGCGAGACGGCCGGCGTCCATGCGCTCGGCGATCTCGTCGTCTTCGCGGGCCGTCTCCATATAGGCGGCGCGCTCGGCTTCGACGAAATCGCGCTCGAACAGCGCGATTTCCTCGGGGTAATAGAACTCCACCACGTTGGTGGTCTTCTGCGGACCGCGCGGAATCAGCCATGACACCACCAGCACGTGCGGATACCACTCGATCATGATGCCCGGGTAGTACACCATCCAGATCGCGCCGAACTCGGGCGGATTGCCGTCGCGAAAGCGCAGCACTTCATCGTGCCACTTGCGATACGTCGGGCTTCCCGGTTGCTCGAGCGCCTTGTGCACACCGACTGTCTGCACGCTGTACCAGTCGCCGAACTCCCAGGTTAGATCATCGCAATTGACGAAGCTGCCGAGGCCCGGATGGAACGGCGCGACGTGATAGTCCTCCAGATAGACCTCGATGAAGGTCTTCCAGTTGTAGTTGCACTCGTGGACTTCGACGTGATCGAACATGAAGCCCGAGAAGTCGAAGTGGCGCTTGGTGCCGAGGCGTGCGAGATCTTTCGCGACGTTGCGACCTTGCGCCTCGAACAGCAGACCCTGCCAGTTCTGCAGCGGCGTGGAGCCGAGGTTCAGGCACGGGTTGTCGGCGAAATGGGGCGCGCCGAGCAGCTCGCCCTTCAGGTCGTACGTCCAGCGATGCAGCGGACAGACGATGTTCTGCGTCTGCCCGCGGCCGTTGAGCATGATGGCTTGCCGGTGGCGGCACACATTCGACAGCAACTCAACTTGCGACTGCTGGTTACGGACGAGTACCCGCCCCTCGCGTTCGCTGGGCAAGGCAAAATAATCCCCCGCTTCGGGCACCATGAGATCGTGGCCGATGTAGCGAGGGCCTTTCTTGAAAAGGGTGTCGATTTCGCGCGTAAGAAGCGCTTCGTCAAAGTAAGCCGTGACTGGCAGCTGGCTGTGAACAGACCGCAACTGCAATGCATTGCTCAGATTGGACATTCCCACTCCCGATGAAGACGTGAAAGCAGTGAACAACCCAACCATCGAAGATTCGATTTAGGGAGCCCGCGATTATACCCGTTTCCCTGTGACAGGGACACTTAAGTCCCTGATTTGGGTTAAAAATGTCAAGAAAGTTCGGCATTTTCGCCGCAGACCTCGAGCTTTTTTTCTGCGAGACTTCAGGGTCGAAGCGGGGCAAAGGTGGACATCGGACAGGCTCGAAGCAAGGTGGCACGGCGGAGCGCAGGCCTTCGAGCGGATCGAAAATGTCGCTTTTGCCGTAGAATGTCCGACTTGTTTTAATTTTGCGACTATTCATGGCGAAGACCGCATCGAACGATTCCGCCGCCGCGCCAGCCGAAAGCGGCGACAGCGCGCCGCTGCCGGAGAATTACGAGGCAGCGCAGACGGAGCTGGAAGAGCTCGTTGCGCGCATGGAAGGCGGCAGCCTGAGCCTCGAGGAATCGCTGGCCGCCTACCGTCGCGGGGCGGCACTTGTCGCATTCTGTCAACAGCAGCTCGAAAAGGTCGAGCAGCAGGTGCGGGTCCTCGATGGCGAGACCCTCAAGCCGCTGCCCATGAATACCGCAGGCACAGCCGCGACTGAGAGCGGGGACGACCTATGACATTCGAACAATGGACGCGCTCGGTGCTCGAACGCGTCGAAACGGCTCTGGAACACTATCTGCCGGCCGAGACGACCGAACCCGCCAAGCTACACGAGGCGATGCGCTATGCGGTGCTGGGTGGCGGCAAGCGGGTGCGGCCACTCCTGTGCCACGCGGCCGGCGAGCTGACCGGCGCGCGCGCCGAACGCCTCGATGCGGCGGCGGCGGCGCTGGAAATGATCCACGTGTACTCGCTCGTGCACGACGACATGCCCTGCATGGACGACGACGAACTGCGCCGCGGCAAGCCGACGGTCCACGTCAAGTATGACGAAGCGACCGCGCTGCTGGTCGGCGACGCGCTGCAATCGCAGGCATTCGTCGTGCTCACGTCCGACGTATTGGGCCAGCCGCAGCAGGCCTCGCTCGTGCGCGAACTCGCGCTCGCCAGCGGCTCGATCGGCATGTGCGGCGGGCAGGCCATCGATCTGGCGAGCGTCGGCCACACGCTGACCCGCCCGCAACTCGAGACCATGCATCGCATGAAGACCGGCGCGCTGCTGCGCGCGGCCGTGCGCATGGGCGCACTGGCTGGCGAGACGCCGGACGCGCAGGCTCTGGCTTCGCTCGACGCCTACGCCGCCGCGGTCGGTCTCGCGTTTCAGGTCGTCGACGACATTCTCGACGTCACGACCGACTCCGCAACGCTCGGCAAGACCGCCGGCAAGGACGCGAAGGACGGCAAGCCGACCTACGTGCCGATTATCGGGCTCGACGCGTCGCGCGCGCTCGCGGCGCAACTGCGCAGCGACGCTCACGCGGCGCTTGCACCGTTCGGCGCTCGCGCACAGCGTCTTGCCGAACTGGCCGACCTGGTGGTGAACCGGGTCAGCTGAACGCGAAAGCCCGCCGCCGCGCACCCTCCATCCCCGGGGTGCATGAATGAAGTGCGGGCGCGTAAGTTTTCCTACAATGGAACGACGATGTACGACTTGCTGAAAACCATCGACGACCCGGCAGCCCTGCGCCGCCTCGATCGCCGTCAATTGCAACCGCTTGCCGACGAGTTGCGCGCCTTTGTGCTCGACAGCGTATCGCAGACGGGCGGCCATCTCTCGTCCAACCTCGGCACGGTCGAGTTGACCATCGCGCTGCATTACGTGTTCGACACGCCGCACGATCGGATCGTCTGGGACGTAGGCCATCAGACCTATCCGCACAAGATCCTGACCGGTCGTCGCGACCAGATGCACACGCTGCGTCAGTTGGGCGGCATCTCGGGCTTCCCGAAACGCGACGAATCGGAATATGACACCTTCGGCACCGCGCACTCGAGCACGTCGATCTCGGCCGCGCTCGGCATGGCGATCGCGAGCAAGCTGCAGGGCGACAATCGCATGGGTATCGCGGTTATCGGCGACGGCGCGATGACGGCCGGCATGGCCTTCGAGGCCATGAACAACGCGGGCGTCGAAGACGACGTCCCGCTGCTCGTGATCCTCAACGACAACGACATGTCGATCTCGCCGCCGGTCGGCGCGCTGAATCGCCATCTCGCGCGTCTGATGTCGGGGCGCTTCTACGCGGCCGCGCGTGCGGGCGTCGAGCGCGTGCTGCGGGTTGCGCCGCCGGTGCTCGATCTCGCGCGCAAGCTCGAGGAGCACGCGAAGGGCATGATTGTGCCGGCCACGCTGTTCGAAGAGTTCGGCTTCAACTACATCGGGCCGATCGACGGTCACGATCTCGATTCGCTGATCCCGACGCTGCAAAACATCAAGGAACTGCGCGGGCCGCAATTCCTTCACGTGGTCACGAAGAAAGGCCAGGGCTACAAGCTGGCCGAGGCCGATCCGGTGCTGTACCACGGCCCGGGCAAGTTCAACCCGGCCGAGGGCATCAAGCCGGCCGCGACGCCGTCGAAGAAGACCTACACGCAGGTGTTCGGCGAATGGCTGTGCGATGCGGCCGAGCTCGACTCGCGCGTGGTCGGCATTACACCGGCGATGCGTGAAGGCTCGGGCATGGTCGAGTTCGAAAAGCGCTTCCCGGATCGTTACTTCGACGTCGGCATCGCCGAGCAGCACGCGGTGACGTTCGCGGGCGGCCTCGCCGCGGACGGCATGAAGCCGGTCGTCGCGATCTATTCGACCTTCCTGCAACGCGCGTATGACCAGTTGATTCACGACATCGCGCTGCAAAACCTGCCGGTGGTGTTCGCCATCGATCGCGCGGGTCTCGTCGGTGCGGACGGCGCGACGCATGCGGGCGCGTACGACCTAGCGTTCATGCGTTGTATCCCGAACATGACCGTGATGGCGCCGTCGGACGAAAACGAGTGCCGTCAGATGCTGTACACCGCGTTGCAGCAGTCGCATCCGACCGCTGTGCGCTACCCGCGCGGCGCGGGTACCGGTGTCGCAACCGTCAAGCAGATGGCCGCGTTGCCGCTCGGCAAGGGTGAACTGCGTCGCGAGACGTCGGCGCCGGCTGGCAAGCGCATCGCGATTCTCGCGTTCGGCACGATGGTCGCGCCGTCGCTCGCGGCCGCCGAGCAATTCGACGCCACCGTCGCGAACATGCGCTTCGTGAAGCCGCTCGACACCGAACTCGTGCGCAAGCTGGCCGAGACGCACGACGCGATCGTCACCGTCGAGGAAGGCTGCATCATGGGTGGCGCGGGTTCGGCCTGCGTCGAAGCCCTGCTCGCAAGTGGGGTTATGCGCCCCGTACTACAATTGGGCCTCCCCGATCGGTTCATCGATCACGGGGACCCGGCCAAGCTGCTCGCCGCGTGCGGTCTCGACGCCGCGGGTATCGCCCGGTCGATTCGCGAACGCTTCCTCGCAAGCGGCGCGGTCGGCGGTCAGTCGTCGGTGAAGCGCGTCGCTTAAGGCGCTGTCGCCTGTCGTGCCGCCGCGGTACGACTCATGCCGCCGTCATGCGACGGCGGCTTCGGCAATCTCCAGTTTGAATCGACGGGTCCTGCGGCCCGTCACCCAACGCCGGCGGCAGCCGGCGTTCGCCGTTGCGCGCGCTGATCTGCACGGCCGCTGGGCGCTTCGAGCTCGCTGCGCGATGGTCGCCGATGCAGCGAGACCTTGACGCAGCCAGGCGCTTTCCAGAAAGGACAAAAGAATGAATCAGATGAATCCCGCCTTCGTGATGCCCGACGTGCAAAGCACCCCCGACACGCGCCAGATTCCGATCCAGCGGGTCGGCGTGAAGGGCGTGCGTCATCCGTTGACGGTCCGCACGCAAGCCGGTGAAGTGCAGCCAACGGTCGGAACGTGGAATCTCGACGTGCATCTGCCGGCCGAGCAGAAGGGCACGCACATGTCGCGCTTCGTCGCGTTGCTCGAAGAGAACAAGGCGCCGCTCGAACCGGCCACGTTCCGCACGATGCTCGCGGCCATGCTCGATAAGCTCGAGGCCGAGGCGGGCCGCATCGAAGTGTCATTCCCTTACTTCGTGAACAAGACCGCGCCGGTGTCGGGCGTGCAGAGCCTGCTCGACTACGAAGTCACGCTGACCGGCGAGACCCGCCATGGCGCGACGCGGCTGTTTCTGAAGGTGCTGGTGCCGGTCACGAGCCTTTGCCCGTGCTCGAAGAAAATCTCGCAGTACGGCGCGCACAACCAGCGCTCGCACGTGACGATCGATGCCGAGCTGATCGGCGACGTCGCTGTCGAAGAGTTGATCCGCATCGCCGAGGAAGAAGCGTCGTGCGAGCTGTGGGGTCTGCTCAAGCGTCCGGACGAGAAGTTTGTTACCGAGCGCGCGTATGAAAATCCGAAGTTCGTCGAAGACCTCGTGCGCGACGTTGCCCAGCGTCTGAATGCCGACGAGCGCATCGTCGCGTATGTGCTCGAAGCCGAGAACTTCGAGTCGATTCACAATCACAGCGCTTATGCGGTGATTGAGCAGGACAAGCGCCTGGCCTGATACGTTCTGTGTCGGTCTATGCCGTTCGTTGCAAATGCATTGAACCCATGAAAAAGCCGCTTTTAAAGCGGCTTTTTTATCGTCTTGCGGCTCCGGTTCAGTGCGCGAGCGACGTCAGATCCCAGCGCGGCTTCACGGTGAACGCGTAGTCGTTGACGGCCTGTTCGGGCCAGCGTTGCAGACGCAGCGCGCCGGCCAGCGCGATCATCGCCCCATTGTCCGTGCACAGCGACAGGTCGGGATAGTGCACGTAAAAATTGCGCTTCTGCGCGGCGGCCGACAGCGCTTCGCGCAACTGCCGGTTCGCGCCGACGCCGCCCGCCACCACCAGCCGGTTCAGCTTCGTGCGCTTGAGCGCGGCGAGCGATTTCGCCACCAGCACTTCGACGGCGGCATCGACGAAACCGCGCGCGAGGTCGGCCTTGGCCTGCTCGCAGATGTTTGCGCCGCCCAGCCGGTTGGCGTGCGTGAGCACGGCGGTCTTCAGGCCGCTGAAGCTGAAATCGAGGTCGCCGGAATGCAGCATCGGGCGCGGCAGCACGACCGCGCCGGGTGTGCCGAACTCGGCCATGCGCGAGACTTCCGGGCCGCCCGGATAGCCGAGGCCCAGCAGCTTGGCGGTTTTGTCGAAGGCTTCGCCGGCGGCGTCGTCGAGCGTTTCGCCGAGCGTCTCGTAGACGCCGACGTCCGTCACGCGCATTAGCTGCGTATGGCCGCCCGACACCAGCAGCGCGACGAATGGAAACGGCGGCGGCTCGTCGACGAGCAGCGGCGACAGCAAATGCCCTTCGAGATGGTGAATACCGACGGTCGGCTTGTTCCGCGCCATCGCCAGCGAATTGGCGACGCTCGCGCCGACCAGCAGCGCGCCTGCGAGCCCGGGCCCTTGTGTGTAGGCGATCGCGTCGATGTCGCCGCGCGCGACGCCAGCGCGCTCCATCACCTCTTCGAGCAGCGGCAGCGCGCGGCGGATATGGTCGCGCGATGCAAGCTCCGGCACGACGCCGCCGTACTCCCGATGCATCGCAATCTGTGAATGCAGCGCGTGCGCGAGCAGGCCGCGCTCCGTGTCGTAGAGCGCGAGACCGGTTTCGTCGCAGGAGCTTTCGATGCCGAGAACGAGCATGATGAATCGCTTGGGACGGGCGCGCGCGACGCGCGTCCGAAAGTAAAAGGTAAGCCTGAAAGTATACCAGCGCGCACAAGCGGCCGCTGGCGGCCGGCTGCGCACGGGCATGGGCGCGAGGGCCCGGCAGGTACAATGCGGCCCCATGGAATCCTTCGATATCGCGGTGATCGGCGCGGGCGCGGCCGGCATGATGTGCGCTGCAGTTGCCGGTCAACTTGGTCGGCGTGTGGCGCTGATCGACCACTCGCAGCGTCTCGCGGAAAAAATCCGCATTTCCGGCGGCGGCCGCTGCAACTTCACGAATCTGTATGCGGGGCCGGCCAATTATCTGTCGGCGAATCCGCATTTTTGCCGCTCGGCGCTTGCACGCTATACGCCGCGCGACTTCATGGCGCTGCTGAAGCAGCATCGCGTGACATGGCACGAGAAGCACAAGGGCCAACTGTTTTGCGATCAGTCGAGCGACGCGGTCATCGACGTGCTCAAAAACGAGTGCGACGCCGGTGGCGTTGCATGGCGCACGCCGCTGTCCGTCGAAGAAGTGCGCCAGGACGCAGAAGGGCGGTTCCTGCTTGGCACGACGGCGGGCACGATCGCCGCCCGTGCGCTCGTGATCGCTACGGGCGGTCTGTCGATCCCGAAGATCGGCGCGACCGATTTCGCATACCGAATCGCCAAGCAGTTCGGCCACAAGCTGATCGACACGCGCCCCGCGCTGGTACCGCTGACCTGCGCGCCCGCCGACTGGGAGCCGTTTGCGGCGCTGTCGGGCGTGTCGCTCGAAGTCCAGCTGTCGACCGGCAATAAGAAGACCGGCGCGGAGTTCACCGAAGATCTGCTGCTCACGCACCGCGGCCTGTCGGGTCCGGGGGTGCTGCAGATATCGAGCTACTGGCAGCCCGGCGAGCCGATTCACATCAATCTGCTGCCGGAGCGCGACGCCGCGGTCGCGCTGATCGACGCGAAAAACGGCACTAAGCGGCAGATTGGCAATCTGCTGTCGGAGTGGGTGCCGCAGCGGCTCGCGCACGTGTGGCTCGACACGCACCAGGTGGCCGCCGAGGCCCGCGTCGCCGATTTGCCGGACAAGTCGCTGCGCCGCATCGGTGAGGCGCTGTCGCGCTGGACGCTCACGCCGAACGGCACCGAGGGTTATCGCAAGGCCGAAGTGACGCGCGGCGGCGTCGATACGCGCGGTTTGTCATCGACGACGATGATGAGCGCGCGGGTGCCGGGCCTCTACTTCATCGGCGAGGCGCTCGACGTGACCGGCTGGCTCGGCGGCTACAACTTCCAGTGGGCGTGGGCGTCGGGTGTCGCGGCCGGAGAGGCGGCCGCCCAATATGCCCGGGGGGCTTGACGGCGCAATGGCTTTGTGAGAAAGCTCTGCTATACTCCTGAACCTTTACAAAGTTCCGTTATTGAAAAATGACGACTATCCGCGTAAAAGACAATGAGCCGTTCGAAGTCGCCATGCGCCGTTTCAAGCGCACCATGGAGAAAAACGGCTTACTGACGGAACTTCGCGCTCGCGAGTTTTACGAGAAACCCACAGCCGAACGCAAGCGCAAGAAAGCGGCGGCGGTGAAGCGTCATTTCAAGCGTCTGCGTGGCCAGATGCTGCCAAAAAAGCTCTACTGATTCTGGCGTTGCCCCGCTGTACGCGGCGCGGCAGCATCCCAGCCGATGGCGGCACCACAGTGCCATCACGGCAAACCCGGCCCATCGGGCCAGCCGGCAGGGTCGCATCCACTACGCATATTGCGCCAACCCGCTTGAGGAAGAAGTCCCAAGCGGGTTTTCGTGCTGATGCGGCGGTATCGCCGCCATCGACCGGCCGGTTTTTCAACTTTTCAACGCAATTCAGGTGAGTGATGAGTCTCAAGGACCGGATCAACGACGATATGAAAGCTGCCATGCGGGCGCGCGAGACCGAGCGTCTCGGTACGATCCGCCTGCTGCTCGCCGCGATCAAGCAGCGTGAAGTCGATGAGCGGGTCACGCTCGACGATGCCGGCATAACCGCCGTGGTCGACAAGATGATCAAGCAGCGCAAAGATTCGATCAGCCAGTTCGAGGCCGCCGGACGCACGGATCTCGCGGACAAGGAAAAGGCTGAGCTGGCCATTCTTTCCGCCTATATGCCCGAGCAGATGTCCGAAGCGGAAATCGTTGCCGAAGTGCAGGCGGCGGTCGCGCAGACTGGCGCTGCCGGCCCGCAGGACATGGGCAAGGTGATGGGCGTGCTGAAGCCGAAGCTGGCCGGCCGCGCCGACATGACCGCCGTCTCCGCGCAGGTCAAGGCCGCGCTCGCGAAGTAACCCTGTCGATTTGTCCGGGTCGCGCGCCCCTCCGGAAGGCGAGGCGCGGGGCTTGGCCGCGGTGTCGAGCCCGGACTCCGGGCTTGGATTTTGAAGCTTTCCAGGCAGCGTTATTTACTGTGATCCCACCGTCATTCCTGCAGGACCTGCTCAACCGCGTCGATATCGTCGACGTGGTCGGCCGGTATGTGCAGCTGAAAAAGGGCGGCGCGAACTTCATGGGGCTGTGCCCGTTTCACAACGAGAAGAGTCCCTCGTTTACGGTTAGTCCGACTAAGCAGTTTTATCACTGCTTCGGCTGCGGTGCGCATGGCACGGCCATCGGTTTCCTGATGGAACACGTGGGGGCGTCGTTTCCCGAAGCGGTCAACGAGCTCGCGCAATCGGTCGGTCTCACCATGCCGAACGAGCCTTCGCCCGGATATGGCGGTGGTGGCGGAGCTGGCGGCGGCTACGTGCCGGCGGCGTCGAAGGCTGTCACCACAGCGCTGTCCGATCTCATGCAGATCGCCTGTGACTACTACCGCAAGCAACTGCGCGGTGCGCCGGGCGCGATCCAGTATCTGAAAAAGCGCGGTCTGACCGGCGAAATCGCCGCGCGCTTCGGTCTCGGCTATGCGCCCGAAGGCTGGCAAAACCTCGAGGCGGCGTTCCCGAACTATCGCGACGACGCGCTGGTCGAAGCGGGCCTCGTGATCGTCAGCGAAAAGTCGGACGCGCAGGGTCAGAACCGCCGCTACGACCGCTTCCGCGAGCGGATCATGTTCCCGATCCGCAATGTCAAAGGGCAGGTGATCGGCTTCGGCGGCCGCGTGCTCGACGGCGGCGAGCCGAAATATTTGAATTCGCCCGAAACGCCGCTATTTAACAAGGGCAGCGAGCTGTACGGGCTGTTCGAGGCGCGTCTGGCGATTCGAGAGCAACATTACGTGCTGGTCGTCGAAGGTTATATGGACGTGGTTGCGCTGGCCCAATTGGGCTTCCAGAACGCGGTCGCGACCCTCGGCACCGCTTGCACACCGATTCATGTGCAGAAACTGATGCGCCAGACCGACACGGTCATTTTCAGTTTCGACGGCGACGCGGCCGGCCGGCGTGCAGCGCGCCGTGCGCTCGATGCGTGCCTGCCGCATGCCGCCGACAACCGCACGATCCGTTTCCTGTTCCTACCGAGCGAGCACGATCCCGACAGCTACGTGCGCGAGTTCGGAACCGAGGCTTTCGCCGAGCAGGTCGAACGGGCGATGCCGCTGTCGCAGTTCATGCTCAACGAGGTACTGACCGGCAAGGAGCTCGATCAGCCCGAGGGCAAAGCCCGCGCGCTGTTCGACGCGAAGCCGCTGCTGCAGGCGTTGCCGGCCAACGCGCTGCGAGCGCAGATCATGCATATGTTCGCCGACCGGCTCGATGTGCCGTTCAGCGAAGTCGCGGCGCTTTGCGAAGTCGATGCCCGGATTGCGGCTGCGGCGCGCGAGGCGCCGGCCCGCAAGGACCGCCGCAGCGTGACCGGAATCGAGGAAAAGACGCTGCGCAACCTAGTGATGTATCCGCGCACGGTCGCGATGCTCGACGAAGAGGCCGAAGAGGCGCTGCTCACCGTGACCCGGCACGGCGAACTGTTCGCGGAAGTGACGACGCACGCGCGCGCCCTCGGCGATTCGGCGGCGTTCCAGTTGTTGTCAGATCTCTTGCGAAATGGCGCGAACGCCCCAACTTTCGAGGAAATCTTTCGCAAAATTCTAGACTATGATGAAAACGTCCGGGATTTGCTGCTGAAAGACCCGCAGGACGCGGCCGTCATCGAGGAACGGCGCGAGCAGGAACGAATCGTCGGCGAGGAGTTGAAGGCCGCAATTTTGAAGATGCGATACGACGCTTATTGCGATCGTCTCGAACAGCTTTCGCGACAGTCACGACATACGCCGGAAGAGTTTGCCGAGTTTTCGGAGCTCAACCGGAAGCGGGCCGACATGAAGCGTCAACTCGGTCTGTAGCGGAGAGGGCAAAACCTCGGGTGCTATAATCAAAAGTTTCTAGCGGTTTGTTTTTTCAAGGGTTTTCCTAGCAAAGGCGAAAGGCGATGCGATGGCAAAGACGACAGGCGGAAATCAGACAACTGGCTCACGCGCTAAAGAGCGCACCGGAAAAGTTACCGAAGCCAGGCTGACTGCATCCGCCAAAAGGACGTCAGCTGTCAGCGTTGCACCAGCTGCCGGGAAGAAGTCGTCGACCACTGCGGCCGCGCAGGCCGCACCGGTTCGGGCGGCGAAAGCTGTAGCACCGCCGGCTGCCAAGCGGGCGGGTGTCAGAAGCGCAAGGGAAGCGGCTGCCGTTAAGGACGATGCGGCAGCGCGCGTGACTTCAGTATCCACGGTTCATCCGGCTGTTGTCCAACAGCCGGGGGTCGAGACTACAGCCGGTACGGCGAACTCCATGACGAAAAAGCTGAATGAAGTACCCGTCGATGACGATGCAACCCAGGCCGAAGAAACCGCTGCCGCCGCACCGGGCAAGGTGGAAAAGGTCAAGGCTCGCGACCGTCGTGCAAAGGAAAAAGCGCTGCTGAAGGATGCGTTCGCGTCGTCGCAGCCTGGCACGGTGGAGGAGCTCGAGGAGCGTCGCTCCAAGCTGCGCGCGCTGATCAAACTCGGCAAGGAGCGCGGCTTCCTCACGTACGCTGAAATCAACGATCACCTGCCGGACAACTTCACCGAGACCGAGGCGATCGAAGGCATCATCAGCACGTTCAACGACATGGGCGTCGCGGTCTACGAACAGGCCCCTGACGCTGAAACGCTGCTGCTCAACGACAACGCGCCCGCGGCTTCGTCGGACGATGAAGTCGAAGAGGAAGCCGAAGTCGCGCTGTCCACCGTCGACTCCGAATTTGGCCGCACCACCGATCCCGTGCGCATGTACATGCGCGAAATGGGCACGGTCGAGCTGCTTACGCGCGAAGGCGAAATCGAGATCGCCAAGCGCATCGAAGACGGCCTGAAGCACATGGTGATGGCCATCTCCGCGTGCCCGACCACGATCGCCGACATCCTCGCGATGGCCGAGCGCGTCGCCAATGACGAAGTGCGCATCGACGAACTCGTCGACGGTCTGATCGACGCCGACGCGGAAGACGCCGACGGCTTCTCCGCCCAGGAAGCGGAAGCGATCGAGAACGAAGACGAGGAAGCCGAGGAAGAGGACGAAGAGGACGAGGAAGAGGACGACGGCTCGGCGCAAGCCACCGCCAACGCCGCGCAACTCGAAGCGCTGCGGCGCGCGTCGCTCGAAAAATTCGCGTTGATCAGCGAATGGTTCGACAAGATGCGTCGCGCGTTCGAGAAGGAAGGCTACAAGTCCAAGTCGTACCTGAAGGCGCAGGAAACCATCCAGAACGAGCTGATGACGATCCGCTTCACCGCGCGTACCGTCGAGCGTCTGTGTGACACGTTGCGCGCGCAGGTCGATGAAGTGCGCCAGGTCGAGCGTCAGATCCTGCATACCGTAGTCGACAAGTGCGGCATGCCGCGCGCGGAATTCATCGCGCGTTTCCCGGGCAGCGAGACGGACCTCGAATGGGCCGACAAGATCGTAGCCGAGGGGCATGTATATAGCGCGATCCTCACGCGCAACATTCCGGCGATTCGCGAACAGCAGCAGCGTCTGCTCGATCTGCAGGCGCGCGTGGTGCTGCCGCTGAAGGACCTGAAGGAAACCAACCGTCAGATGGCGGCCGGCGAACTGAAGGCGCGTCAGGCGAAGCGCGAGATGACCGAGGCCAACCTGCGTCTCGTGATCTCGATCGCGAAGAAGTACACGAACCGCGGTCTGCAGTTCCTCGACCTGATTCAGGAAGGCAACATTGGCCTGATGAAGGCGGTGGACAAATTCGAATACCGTCGTGGCTACAAGTTCTCCACGTATGCGACGTGGTGGATTCGCCAGGCCATTACGCGTTCGATCGCCGACCAGGCGCGCACGATCCGGATTCCGGTTCACATGATCGAAACGATCAACAAGATGAACCGCATCTCGCGCCAGATTCTGCAGGAAACCGGTCTCGAGCCGGACCCGGCAACGCTGGCCGAGAAGATGGAAATGCCGGAAGACAAGATCCGCAAGATCATGAAGATCGCGAAGGAGCCGATCTCGATGGAAACGCCGATCGGCGACGACGACGATTCGCATCTGGGCGACTTCATCGAAGATACGAACACGGTCGCCCCGGCGGATGCGGCGTTGCACGCGAGCATGCGCGACGTCGTGAAGGATGTGCTCGACTCGCTCACGCCGCGCGAAGCGAAGGTGTTGCGCATGCGTTTCGGTATCGAGATGAGCACCGATCACACGCTCGAAGAAGTCGGTAAGCAGTTCGACGTGACGCGTGAGCGGATTCGTCAGATCGAGGCGAAGGCGCTGCGCAAGCTGCGTCATCCGAGCCGTTCGGACAAGCTGAAGTCGTTCCTCGAAGGCAATTGACGTCGACGGCCGCGGCTCGCCGCAAATGATGCGATTAAAGGGGCCTCCCGGTCGTTTCGCGGAAGCGAAGCGGTTGCGGAGGCCCCTTTTTCGTGTAGTATGTCGGCCAATCGACGAAACGGGCCCGGCCTTCACGACCGGGTCTTTTTCTTGGGCTGGACGCCGTGTTGGTTGCAGGCAGTGGACTCATAATCCACCTCCGAAAGGACATCGTGGGTTCGAACCCCACCCGGCCCACCAAAGTATTGAAGAAAGGGTTCCGAATTCCGGAACCCTTTTTTGTTTTTGGGCGGCCTTCGGCTGCCTGTGTTTCGCGACACTCATTGGCATGTCGCTTGCTCCGACTCGGCTTCCACGCCCTATCCAATAACGAGAACGATCATGCGAACCGACCACAGCGCAGCCGAGTTAATCCCGCCCCAACCCCTGCCAGCCGCGTCGCCCGCGTCGCTCGATGACGCCAACGAAGACCCGCCGCAGCCATCAGTGCGAGCACTGACGCGGGTCGCATTCTGCTTCGCGTGGCTATTCGGGCTGGAGCCGTTCCTCACGGCTTCGTCGGATGAGGTGGGGGATTCGCGCTTCGAACGTCACTGAGGCGTCGGGCGTTGCAATTTCGGTTTCGAGCCAGCGCAACTTCTACAGGCGCCGCCGCCGGCGAACTTGCCAGCGATCGCAGGAATAGCCGTTGCGCATCCAACGTAGGGAGAAGTTCCCGTCCACGTGGAGGCCGTCATGCAAACCGACCCAACCATCGATCCCGTCGCGCCTCCGAATCAGCCGCTCGAAGAATCCGACGGCCAGCCGCGTCCATTGCCCGACACGCCGCCCGATACCGACCCGCTCGCTCCGGGTTCCTCGCCCGAGGACGAGGAGGCGCTCGAGCGCGCTCCCCGCAAGCCATAAGCGCTGATCGCGCGTAATCAGGGAAACTCCGTGTAAATGCGGGTGCCGACCGGCCGTTAATTGAATGTGGAAGGCCTGTTGATGCACGCCGTCCGCTTTCAGCGCGGGTCTTGTCACGCGGCGGCCGGCGCCGCAATTCACCTCCGGGCAATGCCCGTGCTGAAGGCTTTTTCGAGTGGTCGCGAGTGCATCTTTAGAGACGTGACAGAGGGGGCTTGCTAAAGCGTGAAATCAGAAGACCGCCGCAATGGCGGTGTCTCAATAGTGAATGCTGAGTCGACGCGATAGGCTAAGACCGTTGTGCTGCCAGGGAGTGGCAGCAACTGTTTACGTTGGCCAATAAAGACCAGGTGAATAGGCGGTCTTGTCGATTCGACGAGTTAATCGTTCTCGCTCGAAACGATTAATTGCCACATGAGCCAGGAAGACTGCATTAACCCCATTAAGTTCCCTTGAGCTCAACGTAAATTTAAAACAACGCGGAAAACCGTCATTCGAGCCATTCGATTACCACAAATATCGACTGCTTTTTCGTCGATTTGCTCCGACCCGATTACGTCACGCGTATTAAAACACTGTTGCAAACGCACAACTTCGAATATTGGCGCGTTGCAAATTCGTTTTGACTGGGGCTGCCGATCCGGCACTTAGATCTTGCGATAAACGTTGGAAAAACAAGAAGTTATCCCCATCGACTCCAACATTGTTGCGAAATTCGAAAAATCCTGTTGCGTGAATTGTCGGCGTCGATACCAGGGTGTCCCCCTACACTCACGCTTCGCTTCAAGGGTGCCCGGTCGATCCGAACGGGTCGGCCAAGCGGGCGGCGGCGGATGCGATGCATCGGCTGCTGAGGCAGGTCCTGCTCCCCGTATAAATTTTTCGAATTGGAGTTCCCATGAAAAAGAGTCTCATCGTCGTTGCGGCTGCCGCATCGTTCGCTTCGGTCGCTCACGCACAAAGCAGCGTGACCCTGTACGGTCTGATCGACGCAGGTCTGACCTACACCAGCAACGTTGCTGGCAGCTCCAAGTGGGCAGCAAACAGCGGCGGCATCGACCAGAGCCGCTTCGGCCTGCGTGGCTCGGAAGATCTGGGCGGCGGTCTGAAGGCAATCTTCACGTTGGAAAGCGGCTTCAACATCAACAACGGCCAGTTCGCTAACAACAAGGGCATGTTCAACCGTCAGGCCTTCGTCGGTCTGTCGAGCGCGCAATTCGGTACGGTCACGCTGGGTCGCCAGTACGACGCGGCGCAGGACTACCTCGCACCGCTGACCGCAACGGGCAGCTGGGGCGGCACGTACTTCGCGCACCCGTTCAACAACGACAACCTGAACACCAACGGTGGTCTGTCGGTCAACAACTCGATCAAGTACTCGAGCGCTAACTACGCTGGCTTCACGTTCGGCGGCACGTACGGCTTCTCGAACCAGGCTGGTGGCTTCGCCAACAACCGTCAGTACAGCTTGGGCGCTGCTTACCAGTGGCAAGGCCTGCACCTCGGTGCTGCCTACGCTCAGCAAAACAACCCGGCTGCTAACACCAGCGGCGCATCGGACGGCGTTCTGGCGAACACCTCGGGCGTCCTGACGGGCAACTTCCGTCAGCGTCAATTCGGCGCAGGCGCTTCGTACGGCTTCGGCCCGGCGCTGGTCGGCGTGGCCTGGACGCAATCGCGCGTCGACAACCTGGTTGGTGCAGCAGCTGGTCAGCGTCAAGGCCACACCAACAACTACGAAATCAACGGCAAGTACAACGTGACCCCGGCGATGGCTCTCGGCGTTGCGTACACGTTCACCGACGCACGCGGCTACGGCATCAACGCCGACGGTAACGACATGAAGACGCGTTACCACCAGATCGGCCTGCAGGCTGACTACTCGCTGTCGCGTCGCACCGACGTCTACGCTCAGGCTGTGTACCAGCACGCAATGGGCGACGGCGGCGTGGCTTCGATCTACAGCGGCGACAACACGGTTCCGACCTCGTCGTCGAAGAACCAGACGGCTGCTACGGTCGGTCTGCGTCACCGCTTCTAAGCTTCAGCAGAAGCTGCCTGTAGTACAGAAAGGTGCCGTTCGCGGCACCTTTTTTTATGCGTGCGGCAAACCGGTAAGCCGGTTTCCGTATGCGAGCCAAAAAAACGGGCGTCCTTGGGGACGCCCGTTTTGCCATGACGACCCGGAGACTCAAAAAATCGTCCGCAGACCGAGCGCAACGCCGGTCTGGTTGTTGCGGCCCGGCAGTTCGACCGAGGCCGCGCCCGACACCTTGTCGAAATCGACGGTGCCGTACACCTCGGTGCGCTTTGACAGCGCGTACTCGGCCAATCCGACGAACGTGTAGCGATAGCCGCTGCCGACCTGACCATTGCCGATCGCCGCGTTCGACATGTGGTCGTAGTACGCGGCGCCCGTCAGCGTCAGCGCGCGCGTGGCCTGCCACGTGACGCCGGCGAACGGTCCATTGTCGATGCGGCCCGAGCCCTTGACGATATCGACGCCCGGTACGAGCGTCTGCTGCGCGAGCGCACTGTCGACGAAGCCGGTGTCGTCCTTCGAATGCAGATAGCCGACGTACAGCTTCGTCGCGCTGAACGCGTAAACCGCGTTCGCGTTGAAGATGGTCTGCTTGTGATTGCTGTTGTCGCTGTTCTGCTGCAGGCCGGCCGCGACCGACAACGGACCCGCCACGTACGACAGCGTGAAGCCGTACATGTTGCCCGCGCCGAGATGGCCCGGCACCTGGCCCGAGAAGCCGCCCTCGCCGGTCGATTGCGAGTTCGTACCGAACGAGTACATCGCGGCCACCGTCAGACCTTTGAACGTGCCCGTGTATTTGACCGCGTTATCCGCGTACAGCCCCGCGCCGAGCGCGCCAGGCAGCCACGAGTTCTCGTTGTAGTTGCCGACCGTGAGCGGGTCGTAGGTGTCGCCGAGCAGGTCGAACAGCGGCGTCTTCTGGCGACCGAGCGTCAGCGTGCCGTACTGACTGCTGACGCCGACGTATGCGTTGCGATTGAAAATGCGCTGGCTATCCGAGGCCGAGCCGTTCTGCAGGTTGATACCGCTTTCCAGATCGAAGATCGCCTTCAGGCCGCCGCCGAGATCTTCCGAGCCGCGCAGACCCCAGCGGCTGTTGGTGATCGCGCCGTTGGTCATGTACAGACGGTCGTCGTTTTTGGCGTTGGAGTTCGTCAGATAGCGCACGCTGACGTCGGCGACGCCGTACAGCGTGATCGAGCTTTGTGCCGAAGCCTGTTCGGACGTCACGGCAAGCGCGGCGCCGCCGACGAGCGCGGCAGCCTTGATAAAGCGGATGTGTCTCAAGGGATTTCCTGCGTGTGGAGAGAGATTTTCTAGTTCGGCCGCGGCGCGCGCCGAGGGGCGGCGGCGCCGGGCGCGCCGATCATAGACCACGATCCGCGTTGGGCCATCAGGGCTTTGACGCAATAACCTATTGCCATTTTTGACGATTGCGTCGGCTCGGATCACAAAAGTTGACTTTCTCCCAGGCAAGCTTCGAGTAGTCTCGAACGAGTTGATGTATCGACACTACTTTTGGAGCGACGCCAGCACGCGCCTGACGCGTGCGCTTTCACGCATGAATCGTCCATCTTCCGAATCCATCGGGACCACGCCGGTCGTTCAGGAATTGACCGACGAGCAATGGCAACAGGTCGCGCCGCTATTGCCCGAAACCCTGCATGACGGCGTCCCGCGGCGTGGTCGTCCGCCGATCGATATTCGCCACGTGCTCAATAGCGTGATGTGGGTGCTGCACACGCGTGCGCCGTGGAGCGCGATGCCCGGGCACTACGTGCCGTACCAGACCGCGCATCGCTACTATCTGCGCTGGAAGAGATCGGGCGTGTTGAGCGCGATCATGCTCGCGCTGTTCAAGACAGATGCCGCAATCCAAACGCGCGCGACACGCAAGGGCGGCGTGCGCGCCGGGTAGCCCGCGCCGGCCGCGCCGCTAGATCTGCTCCCGTCCGTACGCACCTAGCCGCTCGAGATCGAGCACCTCGATCTGGTTATACGACAGACGCAAAATCCGCAGCTTCTCGAGGTTCTGCAGCGCCTGATTGATGCGCTGCCGCGACACCCCCGCGAGCAGACCGACCTCTTCCTGCGAAATCGCCAATGTGCGGCCCGTGTCCGGATACAGATCCGGGTTGAACAGCTGCGCGAGCGATTGCGCGACGCGAGCGTCCACGTCGAGCAGCCGGCTGTTCTGGATCGACGCGATGAATTCCCCCATCCGGTTGTTCAATTGGCGGATCACGAAACCCGTGAACGGCAGGCTCGCTTCGAGCAGCGCATGGAAGGTCGCGGACGGCACGAACATCACCAGCGACGGCTGGATCGCGGCCACGTCGTACTTGCGCAACTCGCGCTTGATCACGCTGCCTTCGCCGAACCAGCCGCCCGGCGGCACGCCCGACAGCGTGCAGCTGCGGCCCGACGCATTGTAGATAGCGAGCTTGATTAGCCCCGAGTGCACGCCGATCCAATAGTCGGACGGTTGCTGGCGACGCGCGATCCACGCGCCGCCTTCAAAGTGCTCGGCGTGCGCGCTGGCGAGCACCATCGCCTGATGCTCGGCGGCGAGCGCGCGAAACCATGCGCAGGTGGAGAACAGCCGCGCAAGGTCGGCGAGCGCGACGCGTTGCGGCGGGCGGGAGTCGGCGCGGTCGGTGAGAGGAGCGTCGGTCATCGGCGATAAGCGGCTTGGGAGCGGTTCCGGCTGAGCCAGGTCAAGGCGGGACGTCAGTGGCGCCACTCTGTCATTTGAATGACAGACAGTTCATGACGACAATTGCTAGGCTAGGCGCTGGTTATTCATAGAAAACGATCACAACCATCGGCGGCGCGGCTCGCGCCTCAGGAGACGAAGCAATGACACAGCACATGTTCGACGAAGGCCTCGGGCGGCGCGAGGCCAATTATGTCCCGTTGACGCCGATCGATTTCCTCGTGCGCGCAGCGCAAGTGTATGGCGAGCGGCTCGCGATCGTCCACGGGGAGACCCGCCGGAACTGGCGCGAGACCTATGAGCGCGCGCGGCGGCTCGCGAGCGCGCTGCACGGGGCCGGCATCGGCCGCGGCGATACGGTCGCCGCGCTGCTGCCGAACATCCCGGCGATGGTGGAGGCGCACTTCGGCGTGCCCATGGCCGGCGCCGTGCTGAATACGCTGAACACGCGGCTCGACGTCGCGACGCTGCTGTTCATGCTGCGCCACGGGGAGGCGAAGGCACTGATCGTCGATACGGAATATGGCGAGTTCGCGCATCGCGCTGCGCTCGAATTCCCGGAACTGCGCGTGATCAGCGTGGCCGATGCGCAGCCCGCCGACGCCGCGCAGTTCATCCGCGCGACCGACTACGAGCAGTTGCTGCAAACCGGCGACCCGTCCTACGAGTGGACTCCGCCCACCGACGAATGGGACGCGATCGCGCTGAACTACACGTCGGGCACGACCGGTGACCCGAAGGGCGTCGTCTACCATCACCGTGGCGCGTATCTGAACGCGCTGAGCAATATTCTCGAATGGGATATGCCGAAGCATGCGGTCTATCTGTGGACGCTGCCGATGTTTCACTGCAACGGCTGGTGCTTTCCGTGGACCGTGGCCGCGCGCGCGGGCGTCAACGTCTGTCTGCGCAAGTTCGACGCGAAGACGGTGTTCGAGCTGATTCGCCGCGAGCGCATCACGCACTACTGCGGAGCGCCGATCGTACAGAGTTCGCTCGCGAACGCGCCGGCCGAATGGCGCGAGGGCATTACGCATCGCGTGTCGACGATGGTCGCGGGTGCCGCGCCGCCGCCCGCAGTGATCGCGAAGATGAAGCAGATCGGCTTCGATCTGACGCACGTGTACGGGCTGACCGAAACCTACGGGCCGGCGGCCGTCTGCGCGAAGCAACAGGAGTGGGACGCGCTCGACGAGCAAATCAGCGCCGACCTGACCGCACGCCAGGGCGTGCGGTATCACCTGCAGGCGGCGGTCGCGGTGCTCGATGCGGACACGCTCGCGCCGGTGCCGGACGACGGCGAAACGATCGGCGAGATCATGTTTCGCGGCAACATCTGCATGAAGGGCTATCTGAAGAACGAGCGCGCGACCGAAGCCGCTTTTAAAGGCGGCTGGTTCCACACCGGCGATCTCGGCGTGCGCACGGCCGACGGCTATATCCGCATCCGCGACCGCAGCAAGGACATCATCATTTCGGGCGGCGAGAACATTTCGAGCATCGAGGTCGAGGACACGCTGTACCGGCATCCGGCGGTGTCGGTGGCGGCGGTGGTCGCGATGGCCGATCCGAAGTGGGGCGAGGTGCCGTGCGCGTTCGTCGAGTTGAAGGAAGGCGCGCAGGCGACCGAGGAGGAAATCATCGCGCACTGCCGGCTGTTCCTGGCCGGCTACAAGTTGCCGAAGGCGGTGCGCTTTGGCGAGTTGCCGAAAACCTCGACGGGGAAGATCCAGAAGTTCGAGTTGCGCGCGCGGATCAAGGCGGAGGGGAAGGCGTAACGCGTCGCGACTACCGCTGTCTCACGGCGGCGCGCACCGAGTCACGTCGGCGCGCGCCGTTTCAAGCTGAGGTCAAATCCCCACCTTGTGCGCGTTCAGAATCAGCCGCAGGCCCAGCGCGGTGACCGCGCTCGCGGCGATGCGGTCGATCCACGCCTTCCAGCGCAGATAGATTTCGCGCGGACGTTGGCTCGAAAAGCACAGAGCGACGATCGTGTACCAGCCCGCTTCGATCGCGAAGATCGCCGGCGGCAGCGCGAAATAGCACCACACCGGCGGATGCTGCGGTAGCAGCGCGGCGAAGATACTGCCGTAATAGACGGCCGTTTTCGGATTGCTGAGCTGCGTGCTCAAGCCGATCCAGAACGACTTGCGCGGATTGACGCCATTGCGGGTTTGCGTTTCGCTGAACGCGAGCGGCTTCGCGGCGCCGCGCCAGATTTTCGACGCCAGATAAACGAGGTAGACGCCGCCGGCCACTTTCAGCCCGACGTAGAGCCATTCGACCGTCGCGAGCAGCGTATAGAGCCCAAGCAGCGCGATGCCGCTAAAAAACACACCACCGATGCCCATGCCGAGCGCCGTGGCGAGACCGTCGCCGCGCGACAGACCGATCGCATTGCGCGCGACGATGACGAAGCTGGGCCCCGGACTCATCGCGCCCAATAGCAGCGCGGCGAGGATCGTGAGGATGGCGGTCGAGGCGGGCATGGTCGTGTCTCCTGATGTCGGGCCGATGCCAGATGTTCTGGCGAATCCCGAGTTTCGCATTGTCCGCCAATCGGATGGTGGAAGCCACGATTACCGAAAACTCGGAAGTACCGCAATCAGTACAATTAGAAAAACTTCTTTGCTGCGGCCAAAATACATCGAATGCTAGAATCGCTTTCGATAATGTTCCCTCGCCACGACGAGGCGACGCACGAAGCGAAACACGGGCGCAATTCGAGCCCCCTTCGATTCTTCGAGTAGCCGATTCGCTTGATCCCAGCGCTTTAATCCAGACTCTGACAGGCATCAGTTGCAAATGCGGGTTTTTACGCATTTGCAGGGATCGCGTGAATTCGTCGAATTGCATTCGTTCAAATTGAATTAAGCACGAGCCTCGCGTTGCTATGCGAGTTGCCAGTTTGTCTAATGCCAGCAAGAGCTGCGACACCAATACGTTATGAAACAACGAGAAGGACAACAACGACTGTTCGAACGCGACGAGAACCTGCGCGAGCGCATGATCGCGTGGATCCGCCGACGCATGGACGACCACAGCATCACCCTCGAAGCACTGGCCGAATCGCTCGAAGCCGATGCGAACGCCGTGGCCGCGGTGCAGTATCGCGACGCGTTCGGCAACACGTGGGACGGTCACGGCGATAAACCGGCGTGGCTCGCGCGCGCGATTCACGCCGGACAGAGCATCGATCACTTCCGCTGCTGAGCGCGCGCAGCCGCACCGCGAAACGCCCGCGCGAAAAAAAGCCCGCGCGAGGCGGGCTTAATCGTTACTGCTCGGAGTTTCGCGACAGACCGCGCATCACAGGTCGAAAAACACGGTTTCCTTGTCGCCCTGCATGTGGATGTCGAAGCGATACACGTTGGCCGTCCCGGCAACGCGGCGCGCAATCAGCGTGCCACGGCGCTCGGCCGGCACCGACACCAGCACGGCGTCCTGCTCGTTCGCCTGCGCTTCGTCCTCGAAATAGATGCGCGTGAACGTGTGCAGCAGCATGCCGCGCATCGTCAGGATCACGTCGATGTGCGGCGCTTCGTCGGGGTTCGCGCGGCCCGGCTTCACCGTCTCGACGATAAAGCGCTTATGCGGGTCCGTACCGGTGCCGACGCGCGCAAAGCCGTGAAAACCGGTCTTCAGGATCTCGTCGCGCGATTCCGGATAGTGGCCGTTCGAGTCGACTTGCGACATTTCGATCATCGCGTCGCCGACTACCTTGCCGTCGCCGTCGAACACCTGACCGACGATCGTGATGTGCTCGCCGGCCGCTTCCATCTCGGCCAGAACGTTGGTGAACAGGCTCTTGTAGTCGAAGTCGTATTGCTGCGGGACAAGACCGTAGGCGAAGTACGGACCAACGGTTTGCGAAGGCGTTTGCTTGAGAGTCGTCATGGCTTAGCGCTCCATCGGGGTTTCGTTCGGGCCGCGCAGCACGATGTCGAAATCGTAGCCGAGCGCATAGGCCTCTTGCGTAGTGTCGAGCGAGAACTTCGAGATCATGCGCTCACGGGCGCTCTCCGGCGTGCCCTGGTAGATCGGGTCGAACGCGAGCAGCGGATCGCCGGGGAAGTACATCTGCGTGACGAGACGCGAGCCGAAGTGGTCGCCGAACAGCGAGAAGTGGATGTGCTGCGGACGCCATGCGTTCGGATGGTTGCCCCACGGATACGCGCCCGGCTTGATGGTCAGGAAGCGATAACGGCCTTCGTTGTCAGTGATGCAGCGGCCCGCGCCGAGGAAGTTCGGATCGAGCGGCGCGTCGTGCTGGTCGGCTTTGTGCACATAGCGGCCGGCGGCGTTCGCCTGCCAGATTTCCACGAGCGTGTTGCGCACCGGACGGCCGCCTTCGTCGAGCACGCGGCCCGTCACGATGATGCGCTCGCCGAGCGGTTCGCCATTGCGCACCGCGTTGCGGGTCAGGTCGTTGTCGAGCGCGTCGAGGTCGTCGGTGCCGTAGACCGGCACGCGCTGGTCGCGCAGACGTTCTTTCAGCGGAATCAGCGGACGGGTCGGGCCGCGCTTGACCGACGAACCGTACGGCGGATAGATGTACTCGGGATGGGACGCGAAATCTCGCGGGGAAAGAATTGAATCTTCCATGAAGTGTCTCCGTTGGAGGAATCGGGGGATGCGGCGTTATGACTCGCACTTTATACAAAGCAGGCGGTTATGAAAAATGACGTTTTTGCCCGTTTCGTATAACCTTTCGTTATGCAACGCAGTCTCGCGGATAGCCGCGTCAAATTTCGTCATCTCCAGTGCTTTCTGGCCGTCGCGCAGTTCGGCAGCGTCCAGCGGGCGGCGGACAGTCTGTCGATCACGCAGCCGGCGGTATCGAAGACGGTCGCCGAGCTGGAAACCATTCTCGGCGTGAAGCTGTTCGAGCGCGGCCGTCACGGCGCGGTGCCGACGCGCGAGGGGCAGCTTTTCATGCCGCACGCAAGCGCCTGCGTGAGCGCGCTGCGCCAGGGCGTCGATCTGCTCGCGCGCGACGAGGGCGCGGCCGCCGCGACGCTCGAAGTCGGCGTGCTGCCCACCGTCGCCGCGGCGCTGATACCGCCCGTGCTGAAACAGTTCTCGACGCAGTGGCCGCGCGTGATCGTGCGCCTCGCGACCGGCGCAAATCCGGAATTGCTCGAACGCCTGAAAGCGGGCTCGATCGAATTCGCGATCGGCCGCCTCGCGGACCCCGAGCGGATGGTCGGCCTGAGCTTCGAGCAGCTGTTTACCGAGCCGCTGATCGCGGTCGTGCGCGCCGGGCATCCGCTCGCGCAGGGAACGGCCTTGCCGGCCACGTCGCTGGACGATTTTCCGATCGTGCTGCCGCCGTTCGGCACGCTGATCCGCCAGTCGACCGAAAGCCTGCTGAGCGCGTGGGGCGTGGCGCCGTTGTCGGGGTTCGTCGAGGTGTTGTCGGTATCGACGGGGCGTGCGCTGACGCTCGAAAACGGCGCGGTGTGGTTCGTGCCGCAAAGCGCGGTCGAATACGAACTCGCGCACGGCATGCTGGTGCGCTTGCCGTTGCCGTTTGCGGGCACCGGCGAGCCGGTGGGGCTGATCCGTCGCTCGGATACGCAGCCGTCGGCGGTGGGGCGCGCGTTCATCGAGGCGGTGCGCGAGGTCGCGCGGGGCAGAATGGCGGCAGTGTCGGGCAAGGATGCGGGCAAAAACACCGCTAAAACCGGCGGCAAAACGGTGCGCAAAAGCGGTCCGGGCGACGCGCCGCTCGAGTGATTCGGCGGCCTGCCGCACGTATGTCCCCGCGCGCCCATCGGCATGCCGGTCGATGGATGAACCATCCAGTACAAAATGACGGTTGCGAATGCCCAGGGACCCGGTGTAAAAACACGGTGCGAAAGCCGCCGCAGCCCGTTTTTTTCGCGGCACACCGCGTGCAAGCCACGAGCGGGCGAGCGTCACGCAGACCACGCGAACGGCCGGAACGGTTCGCGCTGAATCCCGGAACGACCGGCCGCCGCATCGAAAGACCGTACAAGGAGATTGCCATGCCCAGCGACTTGCCCACTCCCGAGGCCGCGCAGCACGCCGTAATGGCGCCGGAGCACAATCCGCTCGGCACGGCCGGCCTCGAATTCGTCGAGTTCGCCGCCCGCGATCCGCAAGCGCTCGGCGAGACCTTCAAGCGGCTCGGCTTCAAGGCGATTGCGCGTCATATCAGCAAGGACGTGACGCTGTACCGTCAGGGCGAGATGAATTTCCTGATCAACGCGGAGCCCGATTCGTTCGCGGCGCGCTACGCGGAGGAATACGGGGTCGGCATCTGCGCGATCGGGATTCGGGTCGCCAACGCGCAGCGCGCGTTCGAACGCGCGGTGGAACTCGGCGCGTGGGAGTTCGAGGGCGAACGTCTCGGGGCCGGCGAACTGCTGATTCCGGCGATTCAAGGCATCGGCGATTCGCACATCTATTTCGTCGATCGCTGGCGCGGGCGCGGCGGCCAGCGCGGCGGCCTCGGCGACATCTCGATCTTCGACATCGACTTTCGCCCCATCGAAATCGACACGGCCGAGGCCGATCTGAGTCACGCGGGCAGCGGCCTGATCGCGGTCGACCATTTGACGCAAACCGTGGGCGAAGGCCGCATGCAGGAGTGGATCGACTTCTATCGCGACCTGCTGAATTTCCGCGAGATTCACGAGTTGCACGCGAATTGGCACGTGTCGGCGGAATCGCGCGTGATGGTGTCGCCGTGCGGCGCGATCCGCATACCGCTGTACGAGGAAGGCACGCGCCGGACCAACCTGATGCACGAGTATCTGCCCGATCATCCGGGCGAAGGCGTGCAGCACATCGCGCTCGCTACCGACGACATCTTCGCGTGCGTCGAGCGTCTGCTCGCGAACGGCGTCGAATTCGTCGAGCCGCCGCCGCGCTACTACGAGCAGCTCGATGCGCGCTTGCCGGGCCACGGGCTCGATGTCGAGCGGCTGCGGCGCACGCACGTGCTCGTGGATGGCGAGATCGGCGCGGACGGCGTGCCGCTGCTGTTTTTCCAGACCTTCGTGCGCCGTCGCGCTGGCGAGATCTTCTTCGAGATCGTGCAACGCCAGGGACATCATGGCTTCGGCGAAGGCAACCTGGCTGCATTGGCGCAGGCGCGCGCCGGCAACTGAGTTTCACACGGTCGCATGTGTGATTGATCCAATCACGCATGCGACCGGTGTTTTCCTCACGCCCCCTCGGGCCGCTCCGCCAACTCCGGATAAATCGCACCGTACGCGGCCGCTTCGCGCAGCAGCCACTCGCGGAAATTCGCGAGCGGTTTGCCGTGGCTCAACTCCGTTGGGTACACGAGGTAATACGCGGCGTCGGCGACGGCGGGTCCGTCGAACGGAATCACGAGACCGAACTGCTGCAACTGCGTGTCGACGAAAAAGCGCGGCACCAGCGCAATGCCGAGTCCGGCCGCGGCTGCGCTGATCAGCATCGTGTGCAGTTCATAGCGCACGCCTTGCATCGTGCGGTTGTCGTCGACGCCGAAATTCGCGAACCAGGTTGCCCAGCCATCGGGTCGCGTCGTCGAATGCAGCAGCGGATAGTTGAGCAGTTCGGCGACATTGCGGATCGGCCGCTTCAGCAGACTCGCCGCGCAGACCGGCACGACTTCCTCGCTGAACAGAAAATCGGCCGATGTACCCGGCCACGTCGGCTTGCCGTAGTGAATCGCCGCTTCGAAATGCGTGTCGGCGAAAGGGAACGTCGCGGTACGCACGCCCATGTTCACGCGCACATCCGGGTATCGTTCATTGAATGTGGCCATGCGCGGAATCAGCCATTGCGATGCGAACGTCGGCAATACCGCGAGTTCCAGATAACCGCCGCCGCTGCCGTGCGCGATGATCGACAACGTGTCGCGATCGAGGTGTTCGAGCGAGCGTCGCACCTGCGCGCTGTAGACGTTGCCCGCGCGTGTCAGCACCACGCGTTGCTTGACGCGCACGAACAGCCGCACGCCGAGGTTGCTTTCGAGCGTATTGATCTGTCGCGACACCGCGCTTTCGGTGAGGAACAGCTCGCGCGCCGCATGCGTGAAGCTCTCGTGCCGCGCCGCGGCTTCGAACGCGAGCAGCGCGCCCATGTTGGGAATCTTGAACTTTCGCACCTTAATTCCAAAAACGCATCAAGTGGCGATTTTATCTCGCTTTACGGGGGCGGAGCGGATTTTGAATAATCTCGCCCGTCATGAGCGCTTCTGGGGGCGCTCAGCGTATAGCGTGGAGAAGCCGGATGCGAAACTCGAAGAATGCGAACGTCGAACAACTGCTAGTGGAACTGCTGGGCGCGGAGAAAACCGCGCGCCTGTTTGCGACGCTGAATCACCCGCATGTGCTGAACGAGTGGGAAAGCGGCAGCGTCACGCGTGCGGAACTCGCGCAGGCGATGAACATGGCGCTGTTCGACGATCTGCTCGCGCGCTCGGAGAACGGCCGCCGCTATACGGAGGAAACCGTCGCCGGCGGCGGCAGCGTGTACTTCGATCATGGCGCGCTGCGCACCGTGCGCTGGCCCCACAGCGGCGCGCTGCCGCCCGGCGAGGCCGCGTTCGCGCGCATCCTGCGGCCGCTCGGCTTTCGGATCAACGGCCGTTATGCGCTCGATCGGCTCGGCATGACCGGCCGCGCGTGGGCGCATGACGACGCGCCCGACGAGATCGCGCAGTTCTTCGTCAGTGAACTGCACCCGGAACGTTTTTCCGCGGCGTTCCAGCAGGCGGTGACGAACGTGATCGGTGCATCGCGCGATCCGTTGACGCCGCGCGCTAATGGCCTGTTGTGGGAACTCGAACGCGACGGCGTGCTGCCGATCGATGCGGCGCAAGAGTTGCTACCGGTAATAGTCGGTGCGTTCGCGCGTCAGCACGAGGTGCCACGCGAAGCCGACTACGAAGTATTGTTGAAGGAATCGGCGGAGATGGCGTGGATCGCGACCGAAGGTAACGCGTTCAATCACGCGACCGACCGCGTCGCGGATGTATTCAAGCTGTCGGACGAAGAGAAGGCGAAGGGCCGGCCGATGAAGCCGGAAGTCGAGCATTCGCGTTCCGGGCGCGTTTTCCAGACCGCGTATCGCGCGGATCTCGTGCAGCGCGAGTTTCGCGCGGCCGACGGCAGTGTCGTCATGCGCGACGTGCCGGGCTCATTCTACGAATTCATCACGCGCAAGCGCAGTTTCGATCAGGACACGCGCCGCTGGGAAACGGACCTGCGTTTCGACGCGGGCAACGCGCAGGGCATCTTCCGGATGACCGCAAGCCAGGCGGCCTGAGCGCATACGACGGCGCGAGCGCCGGCATCGCAGACGAGGAGCGCAGTGGGGACGTCATTGTCATTGGATGAAGAGCGCGGGGTCGGCGAGCGCGGCGCTTCGAATGAACCGCATGTCGCCAGGCCTTTCGCGGGCAGCGCCGCGGTATTGCACGCGCTCGAAAGCGACCTGCGCCAGCATGTGCGCGGCGAAGTGCGCTTCGATCAGGGTTCCAAAGCACTGTATGCGTCGGATGCGTCGAACTATCGGCAAGTCCCGCTCGGTGTGGTGGTGCCGGCCGATCTCGACGATCTGCTCGCGACACTCGCCGCATGCCGTCGCAACGACGTGCCGTTCCTCGCGCGCGGCGGCGGCACGTCGCAGAACGGCCAGTGCGTGAACGTCGCGGTCGTCGCCGATGCGAGCAAGTATCTGAACCGCGTCGTCTCGATCGATCCGCTGGCGCGCGTCGCGATCGTCGAGCCGGGCGTCGTGTGCGACTCGTTGCGCGATGCCGCCGAACAGCACGGTCTCACGTTCGCGCCCGATCCCGCCACGCATAGCCGCTGCACGCTAGGCGGCATGATTGCGAACAACTCGTGTGGCGCGCATTCGGTGATGGCCGGCAAGACCGTCGAGAACATCGAGGCGCTCGAAATCGCCACCTTCGACGGCGCGCGTTTCTGGGTCGGCCCGACCTCCGAAGAAGAACTCGAACGCATCATCGCGGCGGGTGGTCGTCAAGGCGAAATCTATGCGGCGCTCAAGCAACTGCGCGACACCTACGCGGAACGGATTCGCGCGAAGTTCCCGCGGATCAAGCGGCGCGTGTCGGGCTTCAATCTCGATCAACTGCTGCCGGAAAACGGCTTCAACGTCGCGCGTGCGCTGGTTGGCAGCGAAGGCACCTGCGCGGTCACGTTGCAGGCCAAAGTGAGGCTCGTGAAGAGTCCGGCGAGGCGCGTGATCGTCGTGGTCGGCTTTACCGACATTTATACGGCGGCGGACGCCGTGCCGCATTTCATGCGCTGCGGGCCGATCGCAGTCGAGGGACTCGACCGCGCGATCATTCGCGGCTTGCAGGCGCGCGGTCTGAAGAAGGATGAGATCGCACTGCTGCCCGAAGGCGATGCGTGGGTCGTGCTCGAATTCGGCGCGGATACGCAGCATGAAGTACTGCAGCAGGCGCGCGACGCCGCCGCGTATTTTCAGTCGGGCGCGGCGGGTCCGGATATCTCGACGGTGCTCGTCGAAGATCGCGCATTGCAGGCGAACGTGTGGTCGATTCGTGAGACCGGCGCGTCGGCGGTTGCGTTATCGGTGGATCGCGACAAGCCCGATCCGGTGGTCGGGTGGGAAGACGCCGCGGTCGATCCGCTGCGGCTCGGCGATTATCTGCGCGCGTTTCAGGCGCTCGTCGATCGCTATGGCTACGAGACGAGCCTGTACGGCCATTTCGGCGACGGCTGCGTGCACGCGCGCATCACGTTCGATCTGCGCAGCGCGGAAGGTATCGCGACGTGGCGCGGGTTCTTGCGCGAAGCGGCGGAACTGGTGGTCGAATTCGGCGGCTCGCTGTCGGGCGAACACGGCGACGGCCAGGCGAAGGCCGAGTTTCTGCCGATCATGTACGGCCCTGAACTGATGCAGGCAATGGAGCAATTCAAGGCGATCTGGGACCCGGCGAATCGTTTGAATCCGGGCAAGGTCGTGCATGCATACCGCGCCGACGAAAACCTGCGCACGGGTCCCGCGTACAAGCCGGTAACGCTGCATACGAAGCTCGCGTTCGCGAGCCAGGAAGGCGACGGCTTTCAGCGTGCGATCGAACGCTGCATCGGCATGGGCAAATGCCGCTCGCTCGAAGGCGGCACGATGTGTCCGAGCTATCGCGGCACGCATGAGGAAAAGTACTCGACGCGCGGGCGCGCGCATCTGTTCTGGGAAATGCTGCAAGGCGACGTGATCGCCGATGGCTGGAACAGCCGCGAAGTGAAAGATGCGCTCGATACCTGCCTCGCATGCAAGGGCTGCAAATCCGATTGCCCGACGCATACGGACATGGCGTCGTACAAGGCGGAGTTCCTTTCTCACTACTATGAGAACAATCGGCGGCCGCGTCAGGCGCTGTTCATGGGGCGGATCGGCGAATGGGCGCCGTGGGCCGCGCGTTTTTCCCGCGTGACCAATTTTCTGACGACGGCGCCCGGTTTGTCCGCGCTCGGCAAATGGATGGCGGGTGTGCCGCAGACCCGTGCGTTGCCGCGCTTCGCCGCCGCGACTTATAGACGGAGCGCATCGTCGCAAGCATCCGCGATTGATGCGCGCGGCGGCGACGCAAAGAAAGTGATCCTGTGGGTCGACACGTTCAACGACCATTTCACGCCCGAGATCGCGCGGGCCGCAGCTGATGTGCTCGCGCAACTCGGCTGGCACGTGGTGCTGCCGAAGAAGCGTCTGTGCTGCGGGCGTCCGCTATACGACTTCGGTCTGCTCGAACGCGCGCGCGAACTGCTTACGCATATCGTCGACGATCTCGCGGACGACATCGCCGCCGGCGTGCCGCTGGTCGGTCTGGAGCCTGGCTGTCTATCGGTGTTCAAGGACGAGTTGCTGAAACAACTCCCCGATCATGCGTTGGCGAAGAAGCTGTCCGCCCAAACGTATCTGTTCGCCGATTTCGTCGCGCGTCAGCCGTTCGAGTGGCCGACGCTCGCGGCCAACGTGATCGTGCATGGCCATTGTCATCAGAAGGCGCTATTCGGCATGCAGGGCGATGCGGCGCTGCTGAACAAGCTCGGCGTCAGATGGAAGCTGCTCGATACCGGTTGCTGCGGGATGGCGGGATCGTTCGGCTTCAATGTCGAGCATCACGCGTTGTCGGAAAAGATCGGCGAGGACAAGCTATTTCCGGCGGTGCGCGACGCGATGGCGGCCAACGCGGAAACGATCGTGCTGACCAACGGCTTCAGTTGTCGCGAGCAGATCGAGCACGGTACGGGGCGACACGCACTGCATATTGCGCAACTCGCGCAACGCGCGCTGGCGGCGCGCTGAGTACACGCGCGCCGTGCAGGGCGCGCTATTTCTTCGCTGAATCGTTCGCGGCAGGCGGTGTATGCGGAAGGTCCGCATTGGTCGCCATCCACAACACTTCGGCGTCTTCCTCGCTGGTCGACACCGCCGCGTGACCCGTGCGGCTGTCGAAGTAGAGGCTGTCGCCCGCGTTCAGATGCGTCGGCGCGTACAGCTCCGAATAGAGGCACACGCTGCCGCTGATCACGTAGAGAAACTCCTCGCCTTCGTGGCGGCCCCAGTCGTCGAAAGCGTCGAGCGTGTGCGCCGAGATGCGGATGCGAAACGGCAGCATCGCCTTGTGCGCGAGATCGGTAGCGAGCAACTCCATCTGATAGCCGCGATACGCGTGGCGCTGGCCTTCGTTTTTGCGCGTCAGCGCGCGCCGGCCGCTCGCGCTGACTTTCGGCGTCGAGCCGAACAGTTCGCCGATTTCGATCTTCAGGCCCAGCACGATTTTCTGCAGCACGTCGAAAGTGGGGGACATCAGGCCGTTTTCGATTTTCGACAGTGTCGAGCGCGAGACGCCGCACAGGCGGCTCGCGGTTTCGAGCGTCAGATCCTGCGCCTGACGGGCGGCGCGCACGCGCCGGCCGAGATCGGTGGACGCGGTGTCGGCGGATTTGCTGAGATGGGTGTCCATGAGGCTTGCTGCGGGTCGGGTATGCGCTAAATCGGAGCGAACAATGTTTCCGATCATAACATTTGGCGTGATCGGTGCCGTTGGGCGCCGATTCAGGCGTTCGCGCGCTTTTCTCATCGGAAACGCCGCCGCTTTCCAATCACGTCGACGCGGCGCGCGAACACCTGTGCGCACGCCGTTTTTCACGCGTTGCGATTGAAAAGCTCATTGAGCTGCTTGCCCGCCACCGCGCCGGTGAAGTCGAAGCGGCCATCGGCCAGCGCCTGAGCGGCCTGCATGAAGCCACCCCACGCCGCGCGAGCGAGGCCGCCGCCGACGCTGATCCGCCGCACGCCGAGCGCGGCCACGTCCTGCAACGTCAGCGTCGAGGTCGAGCCGATCAGCAGATTGACGGGCTTCGGCGCGACGGCCGCGACCACTGCTTCGATCTGCTCGGGCGTCTGGATGCCGGGCGCATACAGGCAGTCGGCGCCCGCCGCCGCATAGGCCTTCAGCCGCGCGATCGCATCGTCGAGATCGGGCTTGCCGGCGACGAAGTTTTCCGCGCGGCCCACCAGCAGCGTATCGCCGCCGTTCTGATCGATCGCACGGCGCGCCGCGCTGAGCCGTTGCACCGCGACGTCGACCGGAAACAGCGGCGCGGCGGGGTTGCCGGACGAGTCCTCGATCGACAGACCCGCGACGCCCGTTGCCACCGCGAGCGCCACGCTCTCGGCGACTTCGTCCGGATCGCGGCCGAAGCCGTTTTCGAAGTCGGCGTTGACCGGCAGATCGGTCGCATCGACGATCGCCCGCAGGTGGGCGAGGATCGTTTCGCGCGGCAAGGTGTTGTCCGCGTGTCCGGTCGACCACGCAAAACCAGAACTGGTGGTGGCGAGCGCCTTGAAGCCGAGCGTATGCAGATAACGGGCGCTGCCCGCGTCCCACGGATTGGGCAGCACGAAACAGCCAGACGAGTGCAGCGCGCGGAAAGCGGCGCGTTTTTCAGCGGCGGTGCGGGGCATCGCGGGTCTCCTTGGAGTGAGGGAGCGCGGCTCCCTCGTTGAGGGGAAAACGTCGGTTCAACTGATGCGTGGGCAAATCGGCATTCACCAGGGGAAAGTCTATGTCCGTATCGAAAGCGCGGCTGATGAAATTGGCGGCGACTTTCACAGGTGGTGCGAATAATTCAAAATGCCGACAGGCGAACAAGCCGGCTCAGAAATGCGAAGGACACTTTCATCAAGGAGGCGCGACATGAACATCGCCACGCAGATGCGGTCGATCCCTGCCCTGTTGTTCCTCACACTCGTTGGCTGCGCCGCGGGCGGCGGGAACGGCGGTGCGCAAACCCATCTGAGTGCGACGCAATGCCAGGACCTGACCGACCTCAGGAACAAGGCGCCGGCCACGCATCAGCGGAGCATGAGCGAACTGACAGCTCTGCAGCAGGCAGGCTACCACCCTGAACGACGCTTTGATCCCGACTATCCGGCGAGTCTCGAACGCGCGCAGCGTCAGGTGAACATCTGGTATCAGACGGAATGCCCGCAGGCACGGTCAGGCTGAATCCGCGGCGGCGTCGGAATTAGCGGTACGTTGTTAGAGCCGCACATAAGTAGAAAAGCGAGCGCATGCGTTGAAAACATGCGCTCGCTTCATATCGGTCAGAAACGGCGAAAACCGCAAAGACTGGAAAGCCGCTAACTCACGAGTCTTTCCTCGCTGCGGATATTCGCAACACGTTCGCGACTCGTTATTGACCGTCCGGATTAACTACCATCGGATGATGGCCTGATTGCGACGATCCGCCCATCGGCGACCCGTAACCCGAGGTATCGGCTTGTCCCTTCCCGTTCATCGCGGCGACGCGTGCCTCGGCCGCCTGAATGTCCGCGGGATACTGCGCATCGAGCGAGATGGCCGGGTTATAGCCATTCTGTTCGAGTTGCTGCAGTTCCGCTTTGACTTCGGCTCGCGTGATCGGCTGTTCCGATTGTGCGAACGACGCGACCGGCGCGGCAGCGATCACGGCCGTAAGCGCAACTGCTTGAATAAGCGATTTCATGATGTTTCCCTCCGTAGTTGTCTATCGGGCGCCGCAGGGATGCCGGCGCCATAAAAACAGTCTAGAAGGGTGCGTACTTCGGGAAAACCACTAGTCGACTAATTCAGTATTGCAGAGAACGGCTAGTCGGCGAGCTGTAATCTCGCCGTCGCGGTGTTCGTAAAACACTGGAAAAGCGCCCGTGAATCTGGTCACACACCTTCGCGCACATCGACGCGATAAGTCGTGATTTGCCGGTAAGTATCGCCGGGTCGCACGATCACTTCGTCCAGGCCGCTCATATTGACCTCGTTCGGAAAACCGCCCGCCTCGAGGCACAAGCCGGCGTGCCGTTGATAGCGAACGCCGCCGCGTCCCGGGTTGCCGTTCAACGCGTTGCCCGTGTAAAACTGCAAGCCCCGCTGATCGGTCGCGACGGTCAGTTCGCGTCCGCTCCCGGGATCGTATGCGCAGGCGACTTCGCGCAGCGGCGGCGCGTGGCCGTGGTCGCCGTTTATCGCGTCTGTCGGCGCCTCGCGCAGCACGTAGCAATGATCGAAGCCGCCAGCGCGCGCGAGTTGCGAGTGCGGCCAGTCGAGCCGGCCGCCAATCGGCGCGCTCTGCCGGAAGTCGAATGCGTTGCCCGCGACGTCGGCGAGCTTGCACGGAATCATCGTCGCGTCGACTTCGAAAAAGCGCTCGGCGTCGATCGACAGCACGTGGCCGCGAATGTCGGTGCCCGCGCGCCCGGTCAGGTTGAAGTACGGATGGCTGGTCAGATTGAGTGGCGTAGGCGCGTCGGTGATCGCTTCGTAGCCGATCGTCAGCGTGCCGTCGTCGTCGAGCGAATAGCGCACCTGCACCGTCACGTTGCCCGGAAAACCGGCGTCGCCTTCGGGTGACTCCAGGCGCATCAGCAGCGCGCCGTCGTCCTCGGCCACGTCCCACAACGCACGATGAAAACCGACCGTGCCGCCATGCAGCAGGTTCGGGCCTTCGTTGCGATCCAGCGTGTACTCGATGCCGTCGAGCGCAAAGCGCGCGCCCGCAATCCGGTTCGCCCAGCGGCCGATCAGTCCGCCCATGTAAGTCGAGGCCGCCACGTATTCGGCGGGCGTGTCGTGGCCGAGCAGAATATCGCCGAGACGTCCGGCGCGATCCGGCGCGTGCCACGAAACCAGCGTCGCGCCGAGGTCGCTGATGGCGACTTTCATGCCATGTGCATTACGCAGCGTATAGAGCCGGACTCGATCGCCGCCCTGCAGCGTGCCCCATGGTTCGGAAGAGAGTTGTGCGATGCTGATCATGTGGTCGGTGCGAAGAAAAAATAGAAAAGCATGCTCAGCCAGTGGTTTTCGTCTTCGGGCCTACGCGCTCCTGGTATTCGCGCGGCGTGCAGCCGAGTTCGCGGCGAAAAACCGCGTACATGTATTGCAGCGACGTGAAGCCGCAACGAATCGCGACCTCCGCGCTCGACGCATCGCGTTTCGCGAGCAGCGACTTCGCGACGTCGAGCTTGTGGCGCAGGATCTCCTGATGCACGGTGCATTGCCGCTCGCGCCGGAAATACTCTTCGAGCGACGAACGCGACACGCCCACATAGTCGGCCACCTGCTCGGTGCGGATGCCCTGGCACGCGTACTGGCGAATGAAATGGCGCGCCCGCATCACGTACGGACTCGCGAGCGGCTGATGCCGCGTCGATTCGAGCACGTTGATGCCGACCGGCGGCACCAGAATGCGGCGCCCGGGAAAGCGCGCGCCGTGCAGCATCTGATGCAGGATGTGCGCGGCGGTACGGCCCATTTCCTCGGTCCCCTGTATCACCGACGACAGCGGAATGCGCGTCAGCGTGCGTGTGAGCGGATCGTTGTCGATGCCGATGATCGCGACTTCCTCGGGCACCGGAATGCCCGCGATCAGACATGCCTGGAGCAAATGCCGTGCACGCGCGTCGGTCACCGCGATGATGCCGACCGGCTTCGGCAGTTGCCGCAGCCATGTGGTCAGCTGTTCGATGGCCTGATTCCAGGAGGGCGCGCTCGTCGACAGACCGCGATAGATCTCGCTATCGATCTGCGCCGCGCTGCGTCCGTCCGCGCTGCGCAGATGCGCGAAGGCGAGTTCGCGCTGTTGCGCCCAACGGTTTTCCTGCGCCTGCGGCAGGCTGTACAGCGCGAAGTTTTCGAGGCCCGCGCCGATCAGATGCG
Organism: Paraburkholderia sp. EG304; assembly: GCF_046543485.1. Classification (NCBI taxonomy): domain Bacteria; kingdom Pseudomonadati; phylum Pseudomonadota; class Betaproteobacteria; order Burkholderiales; family Burkholderiaceae; genus Paraburkholderia; species Paraburkholderia sp. EG304. The sequence goes on from NZ_JBKGUA010000005.1 coordinate 314,018, forward strand.
TGTACGCGAGCGACACGAGCTTGCTGTTGTCGGTCGCGATATAGGGTAAATCCGAGGGGTACTGCGTCGGATCTTCATATGACGAACCGACCGCGACCACCGGCAGCGGACAGTCGCGCAGGGCTTCGCCAACGGCGGGATCGTCGAAGTCCGCGATGATGCCGTCGCCGTCGAAGCGCTGGATACCGGCGAGCCGGCAGCGGAAGTCCTCTTCCAGGAAGAGATCCCACGCGACGCGCGTCGACAGCAGGTAGTTGCCGATGCCGGTGATGATCTCGCGATCGTAGACCTTGTTCGCGTTGAACAGCAGCGCGATCCGATGGGTTGTCTGAGGTGCTTGTGGACGGGTCATGGCGGTGTGCGGCGTGCGGACGATGGACCACGCGCCTGTGTCTCCATTGTGTCGGGTGCCTGGGGGCAATCCCGTTTTTAAGCGTCTGGCTATTCTAGGCGTCGAATCGCGCGCCGGCAGTAAACAAACGCGCGGGCGGTAAGAAACATCAAGCGCGCTGCGAAATTTCGCAATTGCCGGCACATCGTGCAAGCGGCAGCATTGCGTCACCTCGTCGGCCTGCACGGCCAAGTCGCGCGGGTCGCAGTGAAGAATGCAAAGAAAACCTTTCATGGGACCCGAGTAGTCGCCTTGCGGCAACTCGGGCCGACCGGAGACGCCGATGTCCTACTTCGAACACATTCCCGAGATTCGATACGAAGGCCCGCAATCGGACAACCCACTCGCGTACCGTCACTACGACAAAACCAGGAAGGTACTCGGTAAAACGCTCGAGGAGCATTTGCGTATCGCCGTGTGCTATTGGCATACGTTCGTATGGCCCGGCGTCGATATCTTCGGTCAGGGCACGTTCCGGCGGCCGTGGCAGCAACCCGGCGACGCAATGGAGCGGGCGCTTCAGAAAGCCGACGCCGCGTTCGAATTCTTCTCGAAGCTCGGCACGCCGTACTACACGTTCCACGATACCGACGTCGCGCCCGAAGGCGCGAGCGTCAAGGAATACAGCGAAAACTTCCTGCGCGTATCCGACTACATCGCGCGCAAGCAGCAGGATACCGGTATCAAATTGCTGTGGGGCACCGCGAATCTGTTTTCGCATCCGCGTTACGCGGCCGGCGCCGCGACCAACCCGAATCCGGAGGTGTTCGCCTTTGCGGCGACCCAGGTGCGTCATGCGCTCGACGCGACGCTGCGCCTCGGCGGCGAGAACTACGTGCTGTGGGGCGGACGGGAAGGCTACGACACGCTGCTGAACACCGACCTCGTGCGCGAGCGTGAGCAGTTCGCGCGCTTCCTGCACATGGTGGTCGAGCATAAGCACCAGATCGGTTTCAAGGGCACGCTGCTGATCGAGCCGAAGCCGCAGGAGCCGACCAAGCACCAATACGACTACGACGTCGCGACCGTGCACGGCTTCCTGTTGCAGCACGGTCTCGACAAGGAGATCCGCGTCAACATCGAGGCCAATCACGCGACGCTCGCGGGCCACTCGTTCCATCACGAGATTGCGACCGCGTTTGCGCTCGGCATCTTCGGCAGCGTCGATGCGAATCGCGGCGATCCGCAAAATGGCTGGGATACCGATCAATTCCCGAACAGCGTCGAGGAACTGACGCTGGCCTTCTACGAGATTCTGCGCCACGGCGGCTTCACGACCGGCGGCATGAACTTCGATGCGAAAGTGCGGCGCCAGAGTGTCGATCCTGAAGACCTGTTTTATGGCCACATCGGCGCGATCGATAACCTCGCGCTCGGTCTCGAACGCGCGGCGGTGCTGGTCGAAAACGAGCGCCTCGAGCAGTTCAAGCGGCAACGCTACGCGGGCTGGGATGGCGAGTTCGGCCGCAAGATCCTGTCCGGCGAGTATTCGCTGGCGACGCTCGCGGACGACACACTGGCGCGCGATCTGAATCCGCGGCATGTGAGCGGGCAGCAGGAACAGATGGAAAACATCGTAAATCAGGCGATTTATAGCGGACGTTGAATAAAGATCGCGCGGCCACGCGGACCGCGCGCACCAGCAAGCTGTGGGTTGTCGCTTGTCCGAGTCTGCGGCTCGCAGCGCAGACCGATACGTCCGGTATTCCGGCGATCACTAACGAAGGAGACAAAAATGAAGTTCGCAATGCGTCGTAACGTACTGAGCTCGCTGCTGTGCGGCGCGGTACTCGCCAGCCTGTCGCTCGCCGCGCCGCTCGCGCATGCCAGCAAGGATCATCCGGAAATCGGCTTCTGCATCGACGATCTGCGTGTCGAGCGCTGGTCGCGCGATCGCGACTATTTCGTCGCCGCAGCGGAAAAGCTCGGCGCGAAGGTGTCGGTGCAGTCGGCCGATGCGAGCGAAGAGCGTCAGATCTCGCAGATCGAAAACCTGATCTCGCGCGGCGTCGACGTAATCGTGATCGTGCCGTTCAATTCGAAGACGCTCGGCAACGTGGTGGCCGAAGCACGCAAAGCGGGCATCAAGGTCGTGTCGTATGACCGCCTGATCCTCGACGCCGATATCGACGCATACATCTCGTTCGACAACGAGAAAGTCGGCGAAATGCAGGCGCAGGGCGTCTACGACGTGCGGCCGAAGGGCAACTACTTCCTGCTCGGCGGCGCACCGACCGACAACAACGCGAAGATGCTGCGCCAGGGCCAGCTGAAGGTGCTGCAACCGGCGATCGACAAGGGCGACATCAAGGTCGTCGGCCAGCAGTGGGTGCCGGAGTGGAGCGCATCGACCGCGCTGCGCATCATGGAAGACGCGCTGACCGCGAACAACAACAAGATCGACGCAGTCGTCGCTTCGAACGACGGCACCGCTGGCGGCGCGATCCAGGCACTCGCGGCGCAAGGCCTCGCGGGCAAGGTACCCATCTCGGGCCAGGATGCCGACCTCGCAGCGGTGAAACGTGTGGCGGCCGGCACGCAGACGATGACGGTCTACAAGCCGCTGAAGCTGATCGCGGGCGAAGCGGCCAAGCTGTCGGTCGCGCTGGCGAAGGGTGACAAGCCGGGGTTCAACGCGCAGTACGACAACGGCAAGAAGAAGGTCGATACGGTGCTGCTGCAGCCGACCAAGCTGACGAAGGCGAACCTCGACACCGTCGTGAAGGACGGCTTCTACACGCAACAGCAACTCGCGAGCAAATAACACTGAGACGGGTTTGATGTGAAAGCCACGCTCCCGGGCCGTCGCGCCCGGGAGCGTGCTCGAACATCGGCCCAACTTGCAGCGAGGCATAGCGAATGACGCAACCTCTTCTGACGATGCGCGGCATCGTCAAAGCTTTTTCCGGCGTAAAGGCGCTCGACGGCATCGATCTGACCGTATCGCCGGGCGAATGCGTGGGCCTGTGCGGTGAAAACGGCGCGGGCAAATCGACGCTGATGAAGGTGCTATCCGGCGTGTATCCGCACGGAACCTGGGATGGCGAAATCACCTGGGAAGGCGAAACGCTGAAGGCCGCGAGCGTACGCGACACCGAACGCGCGGGCATCATCATCATCCACCAGGAACTGATGCTCGTGCCGGAGCTGTCGGTCGCGGAAAACATCTTTCTCGGCAACGAAATCACGCTGCCGGGCGGCCGCATGAATTACGCGGCGATGTATCAGCGCGCGGACGAACTGCTGCGCGAACTCGGCATCAGCGGCATCAACGCTGCGCAGCCCGTGATGAACTACGGCGGCGGCCATCAGCAGCTGATCGAAATCGCGAAGGCGCTGAACAAGCGCGCGAAGCTGCTGATTCTCGACGAACCGTCGTCGTCGCTGACCGCCTCGGAAATCGCGATCCTGCTCGACATCGTGCGCGATCTGAAACGGCGCAGCATTGCCTGCGTGTACATCTCGCACAAGCTCGACGAAGTCGCGGCAGTCTGCGACACGATCAGCGTGATTCGCGACGGCCGCCATGTCGCCACGGAGCCGATGCGTTCGCTGACGACCGAGCGGATCATCTCGCTGATGGTCGGCCGCGAGATCAAGAACCTGTTTCCGCGCGAGCCGCATCCGATTGGCGACGTGATCTTCGAAGCCCGCAACGTTACGTGTTTCGACGTGACGAATCCGCGCCGCAAGCGCGTGGACGACGTGTCGTTCTCGTTGCGACGCGGTGAGATTCTCGGCGTCGCCGGGCTCGTCGGCGCGGGCCGCACCGAGCTGATGCAGGCGATCTTCGGCGCGTATGCGGGGATCAGCGAGGCGCACGTCGTGCTCGACGGCAAGCCGCTGAAAATCCGCGCGCCGATCGACGCGATTCGCGCCGGCATCGCGATGGTGCCGGAGGACCGCAAACGCCACGGCATCGTGCCGGGCATGAGCGTCGGCCATAACATCACGCTTGCGGTATTGCAGCGCTTCGCGTCGGGCGGACGCATCGATTCCGCGGCCGAACTCGACACGATTCATACGGAAATGAAGCGGCTTTCGGTGCGCGCCGCGAATCCGATGCTATCGATTGCAAGTCTGTCGGGCGGCAATCAGCAGAAGGCCGTGCTCACGCGCATGCTGCTGACCAACCCGACCGTGCTGATCCTCGACGAACCGACACGCGGCGTCGACGTCGGCGCCAAGTACGAGATCTACAAGCTGATCTTCCAGCTGGCGCAGCGCGGCATGTCGATCGTGATGGTGTCGTCCGAATTGCCGGAAGTGCTCGGCATCAGCGACCGTGTGCTGGTGATCGGCGAGGGCGAGTTGCGCGGCGACTTCGTCAACGACGGTCTCACGCAGGAAGACATTCTCGGCGCCGCGATCCGCCCCGTGCATCTATCTACGAACCCAACCGCAGCGAGTGCCGCATGACTCCCGACGTAACTTCCCAACGCACCGACAACGCCGCGCCGCGAGGCGCATTCGGCGGCACGCAACGGCTGCAGCAACTGTTCGCGCGCTACAAGATTCTCGCGCTGCTGATCGCCGTCGCCGTGATCTGGATTTTCTTTTCGGCGCTCACCCACGGCGCGTTCGTCACGCCGCGTAATCTGTCGAATCTGCTGCGGCAGATGTCGATTACCGGCATGCTGGCGTGCGGCATGGTGTTCGTGATCATCGCCGGTGAGATCGATCTGTCGGTCGGTTCGCTGCTCGGTTTGCTCGGCGGCGTCGCTGCGATTTTCGACGTGAACCGGCACTGGCCGATCGGCGTGACGATTCCGGTCGTGCTGCTAATCGGCATCGTGGTCGGCTTGTTCAACGGCTGGTGGTCGACGTATCGGCGCGTGCCGTCGTTTATCGTCGGGCTCGGCGGCATGCTCGCGTATCGCGGCATTCTGCTCGGCATTACCGGCGGCTCGACGATCGCGCCGGTGTCGGACAGCTTCGTGTTCGTCGGCCAGGGCTATCTGCCGCGCATTGCCGGGGACACGCTCGCCGTCGTGCTGTTCGTGCTGCTGGCCTTCCTGACGATCCGCCAACGCGCCAACCGGCAGCGTTATCAGCTGCGCGTCGTGCCGTTCTGGCAGGACGTCGCGAAGGTGGTCGGCGCGGGCGCGATTCTCGCCGGCTTCGTCGCGATGCTCGACAACTACGGCGGCATTCCGGTGCCGGTGTTGCTGCTGCTCGCGCTGCTCGGCATCTTCACGTGGATCGCGACGCAGACCGTGTTCGGACGCCGCATCTACGCGGTCGGCTCGAACCTCGAAGCGACGCGCCTGTCGGGTGTCAACACCGACCGCGTGAAGCTTGCGATTTTCGCGCTGATGGGGCTGATGTGCGCGTTCGCCGGCATCGTCAACACGGCGCGGCTCGCCGCCGGTTCGCCGTCGGCCGGCTCGATGGGCGAGCTCGATGCGATCGCCGCGTGCTTCATCGGCGGCACGTCGATGCGCGGCGGTTCCGGCACCGTGTACGGCGCGCTGATCGGCGCGCTCGTGATGGCGAGCCTCGACAACGGCATGTCGATGCTCGACGTCGACGCGTACTGGCAGATGATCGTGAAGGGCGGCATCCTCGTGCTGGCCGTGTGGATCGACGTGGTGTCGGGTTCGAACCGCCGTTGATCCGGTCGCAAGATCGCCTGATCGAAGCAGGCGCAAGGTTCGCGGTGTGCCAGCGGTTTTAATCTCGCTCGCACACCGCGGCCCGCGCGATAGCAGTTAATGAAACACCCCACGACTTTCCCCCGCCGCTTTCCGTCCCCGCCTTTCCACGCCGCACGGCCGCTCCAGGTTCACGCGAGCATTTAAGTATCACGCACGCCGATTCGTCTTATTACTATTCGCAGTCAAAGACGGGTGCATCGGCGCTGTCGCCGTTTTCCTACCATCGAGCCAGCCATGCCATGTTGACGCGCAGAACCTTTCTGCTTGGCGGCGCCAGTGCGTTGGGCGGGCTGCTGGTCGGCTGGGGCGTGCTGCCGCCGCGCCAGCGCCTGATGACGTCGACGCCGCTGCCGACGCAAGGCACCCAGGTCGCGCTGAACGGCTGGGTCAAGATCGACACCGACAACCGCGTGACGATCATCGTGCCGAAGGCAGAGATGGGGCAGGGCATCCATACGGGGCTTGCGATGCTGCTCGCCGAGGAGCTCGACGCCGACTGGTCGCAGGTGCACGTCGAAGAGGCGCCGATCGACCGGATCTACAACGCGGTGCAGAGCATCGTCGACGATCTGCCGTTTCGCCCGGACGACGACAGCTATATCCGGCGCGGCACCGTGTGGATTACGAGCAAGGCGGTGCGTGAGGTGGGCACGATGATGACGGGCGGCTCGTCGAGCATGAACGATCTCTGGACGCCGATGCGCGAGGCCGGCGCGTCGGCGCGCGCGATGCTGATCGGGGCGGCGGCCGACCGCTGGAACGTGCCGGTCCACGAATGTCGCGCGGAAAAGGGCTACGTGCTTCATCCGTGGGGGCATAAGGCGACGTTCGGCGAATTGTCGTCGGTGGCCGCGGGCCAGCCGCTGCCGCGCAGCGTCGTCCTGAAGCAGCCCGCCGACTTCAAGCTGATCGGCCAGCCCGTGCGGCGCATCGAAGCCGCGTCGAAAATCGACGGCGCGGCGCGCTTCGGCATCGACGTGCTGCCGAACGGGTTGGTTTATGCGAGCGTCGTGATGTGCCCGACGCTCGGCGGTACGGTCGCGCATTTCGATGCGACGCCCGCGCAAAAGATGCCGGGCTTCATCAAGGCGCTCGCCGTGCGGCCGTATGCGGGCGGCACCGGCGGCGTCGCCGTGATCGCGGACAACGCGTTTCACGCGATGAACGCGGTCGAGGCGATCAACGTGACCTGGCATCACGGCGAGGCCGCGAAGCTGTCGAGCAAGGAGGTGGATCGCCACCTCGTCGACGCGCTCGACCATACGGACGGCCACGTGTATTACGCCATCGGCAACGTCGACAACGCGATGAGTCGCGCGGCGCGCAAGATCGAAGCGGTCTATCACGCGCCCTACCTCGCGCATGGCGCGGTCGAGCCGCTGAACTGCACCGTGCAGGTCGCCGACGGCGCGGCGACCGTCTGGGTGTCGACACAAATGCCGCGGCTCGCGCGGCACCATGCGGCGAAAGTGCTCGACCTCGACGTCGATCTCGTCGATGTGCAGACGCAGTTGTTGGGCGGCGCGTTCGGCCGGCGCCTCGAACTCGATTTCGTCGCGCAGGCCGCCGCGATCGCGCGCGAGGCCGATGGCCGTCCGGTGCAAACCATCTGGTCGCGCCAGCAGGATTTCACGCACGACTTCTACCGGCCCGCGTGTGCGGCACGGCTGCAGGCCGGCTTCGACGAGCACGGCAAGCTGGTCGCGTGGCAAGCGAAGTCGGCGGGCCAGGCGATCGTGCCGGATGCGCTCGCGCGCTACTACGGCGTGCCGCACATGCCGATCGACAAGACCACCTGCGAAGGCGCGTTCGATCAACCGTACGAGTGGCCGGCCGCGCGCGTGTCGCACAAGATCGTCGAATTGCCGGTGCCGATCGGCTTCTGGCGCTCGGTCGGCCACTCGCATCAGGCCTTCTTCACCGAGAGCTTCACCGACGAAGCCGCCGTCGCGGCGGGCCAGGACCCGATCGCGTTTCGCGCGATGCTGCTCGCCGAGCATCCGCGTCATCTGGCGGTTCTGAAGCGTGTCGAGAAGTTGTCCGACTGGGGACGTCCGCTCAAACCCGCCGCCGATGGCGCGCGCCGCGCGCGTGGCGTCGCGTTGCACGAGGCATTCGGCAGCGTCGTCGCGCAGGTCGCGGAGGTGTCGGTCGGGGCGAACCGGCAGATTCGCGTGCATCGCGTGGTGTGCGTGATCGATTGCGGTTTACCGGTGAACCCGAACCTGATCCGTCAGCAGATGGAAGGCGGCATCGTGTTTGGGCTGTCGAGCGCGTTGCAGAACGAGATCACGATCGTCAACGGCCAGGTGCAGCAGAAGAACTTCGTGGAGTTTCCGGTCGTGCGAATGAATGTGTGCCCGGCGATCGAAGTCGACATCATGCCGAGTCAGCTGCATCCGCAAGGTGCCGGCGAACCGGGCGTGCCGCCGATCGCGCCGGCGGTGGGCAATGCGGTGTTCGCGCTGACGGGGCAGCGTTTGCGGACGCTGCCGTTGCGGCTTGCATGACGGACGGCGGACAGGCAACAGCTTGCGATGCAGCGTGGCGACTCAGGAGGCAGGCATGGCGGTACTGAACATCAACGGACGCAGGGTGCTGGTCAATGCCGACCCGGACATGCCGCTGCTATGGGTACTGCGTTGCGATCTCGGCATGACCGGCACCAAGTTCGGCTGCGGCGTCGGCATCTGCGGCGCGTGCACGGTCAATCTCGATGATGCCGCGTGCCTCGCTTGCCAGACGCCGATGTCGAGCCTGCATACGCAGAAGATCACGACGATCGAGGGTTTGCAGGGGCCCGAGGCGCAGGCGCTGAAGGCCGCGTGGCTCGAACTCGATGTGGTGCAGTGCGGTTATTGCCAAAGCGCGCAATTGATGGCGGCTTGCGCGTTGCTGAAGCACAAACCCGATCCGACCGATGCCGACATCGACGAGGCGATGACGCCGGTGGTATGCCGTTGCGGCACGTATCCGCGGGTGCGGGCGGCGATACATCAGGCGGCGGCGAAGGCGCGCAAGAGCTGAGCGCTCTTCCGGACCGCCGCCCGCCCAACTCAACGCGCGAACATTTCGACCACCGTAACCACCGCGGTGAAGACACCGATGCATCCGCCCAACGTGACTACACCCTGCATGAATGGCGACATACGAGACCCCGTAGTTGAAGTGGTGTCACGTATTTAACCGAAAGAGAAAGCAAAAAGAAAGCTTGTCAAAAATAAATCGTAAGACGGCCGATCAAGGCGCTTTCACAGTCGCGGCGCTCGACGCTCCCGGCTTCGCGCTCGGCTTGCCCGCTACGGGTGTTGCCTTCAACTGCGGGCGCGTTTCTCCCGGCGTGCTTTGCCCGCCGACCTCCCATCCGCCGCCCAGCGACAGGAACAGATTGACCTGATCGACCGCCACCTGGCCTTCCGCCGCCGCGAGCTGCGACTTTGCGGCCGTCAGTGTGCGCGTCGCGTCGAGATCGGCGAGGAACGACTCGCGGCCGGCGCGATACAGCCGATGCGTTTCATCCGCCGATTGCGCAGCCGACTTCAGCGCCGCGCGCAGCGCTTCGGCGCGTGCGTAATCGGACGAATAGGTTGCGAGGTTAGTCTCGGTTTCGCGCAGCGCGCCCAGCACCACGCCGTCGAACTTGGCGAGCGCGACCTGGCTCGACGCTTCCGCTTCGCGGACCCGCTGCCGCGCGCCATTGGCCGGGAAGTTCCAGCTGATCAGCGGACCGAAGCCCCAACGCGCCGTCGGCTGGGTGGGAATGTCTTCCAGAATGCCGGTGAAGCCCGCCGACGCGCCGATGCTGATGCTCGGATAGAGCGCGCCGGTCGCGACACCGATGCGCGCCGTCGACGCCGCGAGCTGACGCTCGGCTTCGTGTACATCCGGGCGCCGCCGCAGCAGCCCGGCGCCGTCGCCGATTGGAATCGGCTGGTGGATTTGCGGCAGCCGGTCGCACGCGAGCACGGCCGGCGGCAATTGCGACGGTGACTGCGCCAGCAGCATTGCGAGCCGGTATTGCGCGATCTTGCGGCGCGCGGTGTAGCGTGGAATGTCGGCCGTCAGGGTCTCGACCTGGGTCTGGCCGCTCGTGACCGCGGTCTGGTTGCCGCGGCCCGCGTCGCGCAGACGGCGCGACAGATCCACGCGCTGCTTCTGCAACGCGAGCGATTGCTGCGCGATGTGCAGTTCCTCCGTCGCCGAGCATTGTTCGACGTACGAGCGCACCACGTCCGCGACGACGGTGATGCGAGCGAGGTCGGCCGCGGCTTCCACGGCCTCGGTGTCCGCCGCCGCCGCTTCGACACCGCGGCGCAGCTTGCCGAACAGATCGATTTCGTACGAGACGTTGATGCCCATGTCACCCAGATTGGCGACCGGCAGTTTCTCGAACAGCAGGAATTGCTCGGCCGATTCCTGCGCGCGCTGGATCGCCACCGACGCGTTGCCGGAAAAGCCACCCTGCGCCTGCGCCACGCCCAGCGCCTCGCGCGAGCGCGCGAGATTCGCGGCCGCGACGCGCAGGTCGGTATTCGATTTCAACGCCTGTTCGACCAGACCGTTCAGCACCGGATCGTCGTACAGCTTCCACCAGACGGTCGGCGTGTTGAGGTTCGACGTCAGCGCGGGATCGGCGCCCTCGATCGCTCCAGTTGCGAGCGGCGCATTGACGAGCGCCTGTTTCGGCAGCGTGTAGTTCGGCCCGACGTTGATGCAGGCGTTCAGCGCGACGGTGAGCGGCAATAACGGCAGCAATGGCAGCAGCGGCAAGCGCGGCGCCAGCGAGGACAAGGTACGCACGAACTTCATTGCGACGCGCCCGACGGTGCGGTGGCCGTTGCCCCGGCCGACCCGGAGCCCACCGACGAACCCGGCGCCACCGGCGCGGCCGAAGCGGCGAGCGTGCCAGATGCGCCGCCCGTGCCCGACACGGCTCGGGTTCTGACCGGCGACAGATCACGCACCGACACCGTCGCGGTACGCCCCGCGATCAGGCGAAAATCAGCGGGCACTTCATCGAGCGCGACGCGCACCGGAATGCGCTGCGCGAGCCGCACCCAGCTGAACGCCGGGTTCACGTTCGGCAGCAGATTGGCGCTTTGCGTGCGGTCGCGGTCTTCGATACCGGCGACGATGCTCTGCACGTGCCCGCGCAGCGGCTTCGGCTCGCCCATCACGATGATGTCGACCGGCTGGCCGATGTCGATGCCGCGCAGCTTGGTCTCCTCGAAGTAGCCGTCGACGCGGAACGAATGCATGTCGACCACCGCGACCACCGCGCGGCCCGCCGCGACGAATTCGCCGGCGCGCGGCGCGCGGTCGTTCAGATAGCCGTCGACCGGGCTTTTGATCGTCGAACGTTCGAGGTTCAGCTTCGCGGTGTCGATCGCGACGTTCGCATCGGCAAGCGCGGCTTCGCCAGCGTCGACGCGCGAGCGGCTTTCTTCGAGCACTTCGGCGGCGACGAGATTGCCGAGCTGGCGGTTGCGCGCGTATTCGCGGCGCGCCTGATCGAGCGTCGCGCGACGCTGCTGCGCGGTTGCCTCGGCCTGACGCAAGGCGAGCGTGTAGCGCGCCTGGTCGATCCTGAACAGCACCTGGCCCTGCTTGACCTGCTGGTTGTCCATGACCTCGACCGACGAAATCAGTCCCGACACGTCGGGGGCGACCTGGATCACGTCGGCGCGTACGTGGCCGTCGCGGGTCCACGGCGCGAACAGGTAGTAGTTGACGAGTTTCCACAGCACGAATGCCGCGACCACCACGACGATCAGGGTCAGCAGGATCTGACCGACGGAGAACCAGGTTTTTTTCACGTTATTAGTCTGTGCGAAACGACGACGACAAGGCCCAGCACCAGCACATAAATGCCGAGATCGAAGACGGAGCGATGCCAGACGAAGCGGTAAAAGCTGGCGTAATCGAGCACGGTGCGGATGCCGAGGTTGATCAGATACGCGATCAACATCAGAACCAGCACGGACGGTACGAACACGCCGAAGATATCGATTTCACCGATCATCGCGGGAACTGGGAAAAGGGGGGACGGGGCGCGCCAGCGGGTACGAACGGTGGCGCAAGAATGGGTACATCACGCGGCGGCCTCCGGTTCGGTCGGCGTTGGTTTCGTGAGGGTCGCCGGAAACAGCGAAAGACGCAAGCCGACCAGCGCGTGCAGCGCATCGCGCAACTGGCGCGCGGAGGTTGGCGAGGTCTCGGTCGGCGCCGCGGCGTTGGCCAGCCCCTGCGCGGTGACACGCGCGACGGCCACGTCGATCAACGACATCAGGCTGTCCGGTACCGGCTCGCGGTGGCGTCGCGCGACGCAGCTTTCGTAGTATGCACGCACTCCATCCAGCACATGCTCGATCGCGCCGGCCGCTTCGCCGCCGAGCTTGCGGGTGAGGCGGCGCAAATCGAGCGCGTTGAATGCGATGCGCAGATCGCGGAAGCTCTCGATCGACGGATGGCGTTGGTCGTCGGTGGCAGCAAGGCGCGGGATCAATTGCATCAGCCGGTCGAGCATGCGCGCCGCGAGGTTGCGCGGATCTTCGATCGGCCGCGTCGATGCGGTCAGCGCGACGTCGGCCCAGCTCGAGCGCAACAGGCGCGCCGCGGCGAGCTCGGCGCCGAACGGGCGCGTCACGCGGGTCCACAGGTATGCATAGAGCAGGCCGGAGAGGCCCGCGAGGTTGGCGTTCAGGAACGTCAGGAAGTTCGCGTCGTAAGCGTCCTGAATGCTGATGAAGGTGGCCGTGTTCACCGCGACCAGCACCGTCACCATGTTGAACTGCGGGCGCGGAATCAGCGTGCCGACCAGAATGAACGGCGCGGCGAACAGGATCACCAGCATCGCGAAGTCGTGTACCTGCGGCAGCACGACGAACAGATAGAGGCCCGCGGCCACGACGGCGACGCCAGTCGCGACGAAGAAGCGGAACATGAACGGCGCGGGTTCGTCGAGCGCGGCGAAGAAGCAGCAGGCGACCGCCGCCAGCGTGACCGCGCTCGCGCCGTCGTTCCAGCCCGAGCCGATCCACAGCGCGCACGCGAGCACCACGGCCGCGCCCGCCGACAGGGTCGCGAACAGCATCATGCCGCGATCGTAGAAGCGCTCGGTGCCGCCGAGCCGCCAGTGACGGAAATGCGGCCGCCACGAACCTTCCTCGCGGGTGATGATGATGCGCAGCGAGCGGCAGTCCTGCCACACGTCGATCACTTGCCCCAGCCGCCACAGCGCATTCGACAGCAGCGCGCCGTCCCAATGCGCGAGCGCGGCGGCGGGCGGGCGCATTGCGGCGATGCGCGCGCGCAGCGCGTTGGCGGTTTCGTCCGCGTGATAGCCCTCGCTCGGCTCGGGCAGCGGTTGGTTGAACCACTTGATGACGTCGTCGATCAGCGTCTGCAGCCCTTCGGGCCAATGTTGCGGGCCGTTGTTGTAGAGCGCGAGCAGCGGATCGGCGAGCGACGACATGATAGGCAGCAGCAACTGCATGCGGCCGCGCAGTTCATGCGCGCGCGCGAGCACGTCGGGCCGCGTGTGGTCGTAGGCGAGCTGGCTCAGCAGCAGTTCGAGACCGTTGATCGTGCTCGCGAGCCGTTGCCGCGCGCCGGAAATCGCCGAGCTTGCGATGCGGCCCGATAGCGTTTCGGTCGCGTAGAACGCGGCGTCGCGAAACCATGCGTCGGTGCGCTCGATGATCGTCGGCGCCAGTCGGCTCGGAAACACCGCGCTGCCGACGATGCTCGCGCAGACGATGCCGAGAATGATCTCCTCGGTCCGGCTCACGGCGAGATCGAACACGCCGGTCGGATTCGTCACCGATGGCAGCGCGATGATCGGCATCGTATAGGCGGCCAGCATGAACACGTAGCTGCGCGCGGTGCGGTCCGCTACCGCGAGGTACAGCATCGTGCAGGTCCACGCTGCGACGATCACGCTGAACAGGTACGGCGATTCGACGAACGGCGGCACCAGCAGGACCGCGCCAGACGCGCCGAGCGCAGTGCCCAGCGCACGATAGATCGCCTTCGAGCGGGTCGCGCCGACGAACGGGTTCGACACGATATAGACGGTGGCCATCGCCCAGTACGGACGCGGCAGTTCGAACGCGAGGCCGATGTAGAGCGCGAGCATGGCCGCGGCGAACGTCTTGATTGAGAACAGCCAGTCGCGGAGAGTGGGATAGACCATGAGCCGTTACGCGGAATCGGCGTTGTGCGGCGCGCTGGCTCGCGCCCCGCGCCTGGTGGACTTGCGCGCCTTCACGGTGCCGCGGGATTTGCCGGCCGTTTTGGCCGCGCTTTTGCCGCTCGTCCGTTTGACCTTGCCGGCAAGCGGCTCGCCTTTGGCCGGCTCGGGCTCGCCGCCGCCCGGTTCGGCGCGTGCGGCGGCATCGGTCGTGAATGCGTCGAGCACGCGCAGCGCGGCTTCGAGATCGTCGCGCGATACGCCTTTGAGCGCCTGCGCGCGCAGCGTGACCAGCTCCTCTTCCATCTTCGCGGTGACGGCGCGGCCTTCGTCGGTCAGGACGACGGTCTTCGCGCGGCGGTCTTCGGGGTCTTCGTCACGGCGCATCAGGCCGGCCGCGCACAGCTGGTCGAGCAGCCGCACGAGCGATGGCCCCTCGATGCCGATGTGATCGGCGAGCGTGACCTGACGCACCGCCGAGCCGAGCCGGCTTGCGGTCAGAAGCGGTGTCGCGCACGCTTCGGAGACGTTGAAGGCCGCGAGCACACCGTGACTCGTGCGCCGCCACTTTCTGGCGGCGACGACCAGCGTGCTGCTGACGGTGCGGCGCAAGGCATCGAGATTCGACATGGCCGGTATTGTATTTCCAAAATATTCGTTAGCAAACTATTGATTTTGGAAATCGTGGCCGAACCGGAGGAGTCTGCGGCGCGAATCACGCAACCAGCCCGATCCGCACCGTGCGCGCCAGGTCGTCGAGCTGGAACGGCTTGCGCAGGATCGTGCAATGCTTGACTGCGAGATCGGAGATGTTGACGTCCGCATAACCGGTCGCGAGGATCACCGGCAGATCGGCACGAAGCTTGCGCGCCGCGGCGATCACGTCGATGCCGTTCATGCCCGGCATCGCGAAGTCGACCATCAGCAGATCGGGATGATCGTCGACGAGGCGGTCAAGGCCGGCCTGGCCGTCGGCGGCCTCGGTCACCGTATAGCCGAGCATGCGCAATGATTCAACGAGCATCGCGCGCACCTCGTTGTCGTCCTCGACGACGAGCACGTGCTTGTCGCCGGCCGCGTTCGCTTCCGCGTCGGACTCCGCTTCGTTGTGCGCGACCACCCGCTCGCGCATCGGCAGCCAGATCTGCACCGTGGTGCCGCTGCCTTCTTCGCTGAAGATGCGCGCAGTGCCGCCCGCCTGCCTCGCGATGCCATACACCTGGCTCAGGCCGAGCCCCGTGCCCTTGCCGACAGGCTTGGTCGTGAAGAACGGATCGAACACGCGCGACACGACGTCGGGCGGAATGCCTTCTCCGGTATCAGTGACTTCGATCACGACGTAGCGGCCTTGCTTCAGCGTCTGGTCGGGCGCATCGCGCTGGGTCACGCGAATGTCGAGGCGGCCGCCATCCGGCATCGCGTCGCGCGCGTTGATCGCGAGATTGAGCACCGCGAGCTCGAGCTGATTCGCGTCGGCGCGGGTCCACATTTCATTGCGCTCGAAGTCGTTGCCGTAGCGGATGCTCGATCCGAGCGACACCGCGATGATGTCGCGCATGCCTTGCAGCAGCGCGACCACGTCGATCGCTTTCAGATTCGGGTTGCTGTTGCGGGAGAAGGTCAGCAGCTGGCCGGTCAGTTTCGCGCCGCGCTCGGTCGCGCGCTTGACGGTGGCGGCCATGCCGCGCAGGCGTTCGTCGCCGCTCACGCGCGCGATCAGTTCCGCGTTCACCATGATCACGTTGAGCAGATTGTTGAAGTCGTGCGCGATGCCGCCGGTCAGCTGGCCGAGCGCCTCCATCTTCTGCGATTGCACGAGCACGGCCTGCACCTTCGCGCGTTCGTGGATCTCGGCCATCAGCCGGTCGTTGGCCGACGCGAGTTCGTGCGTGCGCGCGGCGATGCGGCTTTCCAGCGAATCGTTCAGCTGCTCCAGCGCGTCCTGTGCCTCGATGCGCTCGGCAAGCAGCCGTCGCGATTCATATTGCCGCCCGCGGGCCCGCAACGACGACGCGACCGCGCGCCGCAAGGTTTCCGAATTGAGCGGACGCTCGAGCACGACGACGTTGCCGAGCCGTTCGAGCACTTCGAGCCCGCGCGTGGAGCGATGGCCGATGCTGCGCGCGGCGAGCAGGATGAACGGGAAGTCGGACCATGCGGGCTGCCGTTCGAGCCAAGCAAAGAGGCCCGAGCCGTGGCCGTTCGCGAGCGCTTCCTCGGTGAGCAGCGCGGTGCCGGCTCCGGCGTCGAGCTCGCTGGTGAGCGCGTCGGCGTCGTCGCAGGTCACGCACGCGCGTGCGTCGTTGTGCAACACAGCGGCGATCACTTCGGCGTCGCGGCCGAACGGTGCGAGGATGAGGACACGCTGCTCCATCGCTTACTGTCCCGATGTATCGATCAGATTGTTCGCCGCGCCGAGCATCGCGGTGCCGCCGCGATACGAGGGCAGGCCCGACAACACGCCCTCGAAATCACGCAGCGCTTCGCCGATCTCGACGCCTGCGGTGCCGAGGCGGAACTGGCGGATCGTGCGTTCATGATCGTTCGCGCGGCTCTTGACGGCGGTTACCGCGGTCAGCACTTCGCCGTGATGCTCGAAGTAGCGGAACAGCACGACCACGTCGCTCAGATAACTGATGTCGACCTCGGTCTGCACCTCGCCGATGATGCCGTGCTGCCCGAGCACGAGCATCGTGACCACGCCCTGCTGATTCAGATAGCCGAGTAGCTCATGCATGTGCAGCAGCAGGAAGCGCTCGCCGGGTATCGCCTGCAGATAGGCGTTCAGGCTGTCGACCGCGACATAGCACACACCTTCGTTTTCGACCGCGTTGCGCACGTCGCTCGACAGCTCGCCCGGCGAGATTTCCGCGGGATCGATCTGGCGCAAAGTCAGCAGACCGCTGTCGACATGCGGTGCGAGGTCCATGCCGAGCGACGCGCAGCGCGTGACCAGGGTGCTGAGCGTTTCGTCGAACACGTAGTACGCGCAGCGCTCGCCGCGTTCGAGCGCGGCAAGCAGGCACGACACGACGGTGGTGGTTTTGCCGACCCCCGACGGGCCGATGATCAGCGAATTGGTGCCTGGAACGAGGCCGCCGCCGAGCAGCGCGTCGAGGCCGGGCGTGCCGGTGCTCATCGGGCTCGTGCCGAATTCGCGGTGATGCTCGGCGGCGACCAGGCGCGGATAGACGCGCAGACCGCCGGTGTTCAGCGTGAAGTCGTGATAGCCCTCGCGGAACTTGATGCCGCGCATCTTCGCGATGCGCAGACGGCGGCGGTTGCCGCCGTAATCGTGGGAAATGTTGTCAAGGCTGATCACGCCGTGCACGATGCTGTGAAGCTGAATGCCGGAGGCGCTGGCCGACGTGTCGTCGAGCAGCAGCACCGTGCATGCGCGTGTCGAGAAATGGTGCTTGAGCGCGAGAATTTGCCGGCGGTAGCGCAACGGGTTCTCCGCCAGCAGCCGCAGTTCGGACAGGCTGTCGAGCACGACGCGCGCGGGTTTCAGTTCGTCGACGTGTTCGATCACGTTGCGCACGCTTTCGCCGAGTTCGACTTCGGCCGGGTGCAGCACGCTCTGTTCGTATTGTGGTTCGAGCCCTTCTTCGGGCAGCTGTTCGAGTATCTTGAAGCGGCTCAGATCCCAGCCGTGGCTCGCGCCGATCGCGAGCAGTTCGGCACGGGTTTCGGACAGCGTGACGTAAAGACCGGTCTGCCCTTCGTCGAGGCCCTTGAGTAAGAATTGCAACGCCAGGGTGGTTTTACCCGTGCCTGGCTCACCCTCTACGAGGTACATGCGGTTCGGCGTGAGACCACCGCCGAGGATGTCGTCGATTCCTGCGATGCCCGACGATAAGCGGGCGGGGGTGGGGGCGGCGGTGGTGGTCGACATGATGGTTGCAATGACGTCGGCAGTGGCTTTGATCGGAAGCGGCGTGATGTTGCGGCCGGTATGGCGCCACGCAATTTGTGTGCCGTCCTGCGCGGCCTGCGTGCCGGGGGCTCGCGCGAATGGGCATGAAGCGTGCTGTTGAAGGTGGCTCGCTGCGAGCTTTTTTCAGCAGCACTCTGGAAGCTTCACGCACAACATGAAAGCCTATCGACCCTCCGCTATCGCGCTTACCGCGGCATCGCTCGTTGCGCTGCTGCCGGCCGGCGCATCCGCCGACGATAGCCCCAGACCTTGCGGCGCGCTCAAACGGATCGTCGCCGCGGCGCCCGACGGCTTCACCTCGCTGACGCCCGACGACGGCAAAGGCGTCGCGCAACCCTATGGCGACGACGCGCAATGTTCGGCCGCGCATCGTAGTTTCCAGTGCACGTGGACGCCGCATCAGGCGACGGGCTCGAACGCGGATGCATTGGAAGCGGTCGCGGCCGACATCGCGTCGTGCCTGCCCGATGCAACCCACGATCAGAATTCGCCGGGACGTCAGCACTTTTATCTCGGCGCGAAGAATCGACGCACCGAAATCACGCTGACGCCCGAGGGGTCGAACCGGTTGCGGCTCGTGGTGTCGGGCAGGTAAGCGGCGGTTCCGTTCAGGCGGTGGCGGCCGGCCACCATGACCAGCCGCGTCGCGAGTGGCGTAATTCGACGACCGACAGCGGCGCGATCTCGATGTGACAGAACACGGTTGGCGACGCGCCGAGGGCATGCACGATTGCCGCTCGCAGAAGCGTTGCGTGAGTGATCGCGATGATGGTCCGACCGTGCGCAGAGGCCGCGAAGCCTGCTTCGTTGACCGCGTTGCATGAGTGTGCGTCTGCCTGTTGCGCGTCGAGCCACTCTCCGACCCGCCGCATGAGTCGATCGAACGATTCACCGCCGGGCGGCGCAGCGTCGGGCTCGCGTGTCCAGGCCGCGAGTTCGCGGGGGGCTTCGTCGGCAATATCCGCGAGGCGCTGGCCGCGCCATTTGCCGTAGTCGATATCCGCCAATGCGTCGGCAGGCGTGGCGCTCAGACCGAGCGCGGCGGACGTTTGGCGCGCGCTTGCGGCGGGACTGGTGAACACGGCGGCGTCGGCGGGAAGCGCGAGACGGGCGCGCGCCGCTTCGGCTTCGGCGCGGCCGCGCGCGTCGAGCGGATCGTCGGCGGGGAAGCGGCCCGCGCGCTGTGCGGCCGTTGCCGCATGGCTCACCAGTAACAGTCGCGTATCCATTCTTTGCGTTGGCGCCTCATTCGCACTTGCCTGCATGGCTTCATCGGCTCGCGGCGGGCGTTGCGCGTTGCGAGGTAGCCTTCGTCGTCGCGGAAGCCGCAGTTTAGCGCGTAGAATACCGACACTGCGAAGCACGGAAGCCGGTGAGAGCCCGGCGCGGTCGCGCCACTGTAATCGGCCTTGCAATCCACAAGAGCCGAAAGCCAGACCTGAGCTTCGCATCATTCTTCCGCAATCGACTATCGGGGCGCGTTACCCCAGGAGATGTCCATCATGACCGAAGCTGTTTTCGATCGCGCCGCGCAACCGGCGGCCCAGCCTACTCCCATTCCTTTGCGCGAACTGCTGCCGTGGGTCGTGTTCGGCGGCTTGCTGCTGTTGCTCGCGCTTTACTTCGTTGGTGCGGAACAGGGCGCGACATCGCTCGTGCCCGGCATGTACGTGCATGAGTTCGTGCACGACGGCCGCCATCTGCTTGGCTTTCCCTGCCACTAACGGAGTTCGACATGGTAGGTAAATTGTTGGTGCGCGGGATGCTCGCGGGCATCGTCGCGGGCTTGCTCACGTTCGCGTTCGCGCGAATCGTCGGCGAACCACAGGTCGAGCAGGCCATTTCGCTCGAAGAAAAAGCGGCCACCGCGCGCGGCGAGGCGCCCGAGCCCGAAATCGTGAGCCGTGAGACGCAGGCTGGCCTCGGCCTGCTGACTGGCGTGGTCACGTATGGTGCGGCATTCGGCGGTCTGTTCTCGCTGGTGTTTGCTTATTCATATGGACGCACGGGTACCTCGAGCGTGCGCGCGCTGTCCGCGTGGCTCGCGCTTGGCGCGTTCATTGCCCTCGTGGTCGTGCCGAATATCAAGTATCCGGCCAATCCGCCGTCGGTCGGTGATCCGGACACGATCGGCACGCGCACGGGCCTGTTCTTTCTGATGATCGCGATTTCGCTCACGACGATGGTGTTTTCGCTGAAGGTGCGGCGCCGCGCGGCGGCGAAGCTGGGTGCATGGAACGGCTCGATCGTCGCGGGACTCGTATTCGTCGTGATCATCGCGGCCGTACAACTGTCGATGCCGGTCATCAATGAAGTACCGGCCACGTTCCCGGCCGTGCTGCTGTGGAAGTTCCGCGTCGCGGCGATCGGCATGCAGGTGGTCATGTGGACGACGATCGGGTTGTTGTTCGGCGCGATGGTCGAGCGCAGTGCTTTTATGCGAACGAATGCGCGGGTGACGATGAAGTCCGCCTGAATGGGACCGTGACGCGTGGCCGCGCAAGCGGCCACGCTTCGCGCGCAATGCGCGAGAATGATTTTGGATCAAGTACTTGGCGTGGTTGTGGAGCGGTTATCCACAGCCTTGCGAACATTTTCTGTGGAAAAGCTGCTTAACGGCTTTTCGCAACTCCACTCGACGCGGCTCCCAGTGAATCCAATTGGACGCCTAACTAATTCCATCTTGTGCGTGGCGCTGCTTAATTTTTGAGCTCTTCAACTTTTTAAAATAATTTGTGAGAAGGGTATTGACGTGTTGTCGACCGCTCTCCATAATCTCGTTTCTCTGCTGCAGACGCAGCGACGCAAACGAAGCGGTGCCGGGTAGTGGTGGTTCAGGCGCGGCGGGTTGGGCGGATCGATCTTTAAAAACTAACAGCCGATAAGTGTGGGCGCTTGATGCGGAATGCGGCGGCGGATTCTTCTGGATCTGCTGCAAGGCAAAAAGTATCAGAAAGCCTCACACAGTATTAGAGGAAGGTTTATCTGTCGAAAGACGGATTGATCATCGTCAGTACGTTGAGTGAGCGACCGGTTTCTGACGAAACCGAAAACAGTAACAGGTTTGAACTGA